>CALRZF020000225.1:0-6499 GCA_943372585.1 Ramlibacter sp. 2FC
GTCGCGCCCAGGATGTTGAGCTCCTCGCCGCGGCGCGCCAGTTCGTACTCGAACAGGTTGCCCAGCAGCTGCATGGCCATGTCCTTGAACGCCAGCGTGGGGCCGTTGGACAGGGCTTCCAGCGACAAACCGTCGTCGAGCTTTTTCAGCGGCACGATCTGCGGCGTGCCAAAGACTTCCTCGGTGTAGGTCTTGTGGCAGATGGCCTTGAGGTCAGCCGCCGGAATGTCGTCGATGTACAGCGACAGGATCTCGAACGCCAGGTCGGCGTACTTGAGTCCGCGCCACTTCGTCAGTGTTGCGCCGTCAACCTGAGGGTAGTGTTCTGGCAGGTACAGCCCGCCGTCAGGCGCCAGGCCCTCCAGCAGGATTTCGCAAAAACGCTTGCGGTCAGCGTGCCCGCGGGTGCTGATGTACTTCACGCGAGCTCTTCCTTGCGGATGCGGGTGATGGGTGCCAGCACGGTCGGCAGAGCCTGCATCTGCGCAATGGCGCCGTTCATCGTGCCCTCCACGGTGTCATGGGTCAGGATGATCAGGTCGGTCTGGGTCGAGCCTTCGCCGCCCACCTCGTCGGCCTCG
Organism: Ramlibacter sp. 2FC; assembly: GCA_943372585.1. GTDB lineage: Bacteria > Pseudomonadota > Gammaproteobacteria > Burkholderiales > Burkholderiaceae_C > RAM1. The sequence goes on from CALRZF020000225.1 coordinate 582, forward strand.
CGCTGCAGCATCGCGTCAATGCTGATACCGGCGCCCGCCAGGATGCCGGTCACCCTGGCAATTACACCGGCCTCGTCGGCCACGCGCAAGCGCAGGTAATAGCTGGTTACCACCTCGCTCATGGGCAGCACAGGCAGGTCGCTCATGGCGTCGGGATGAAAGGCCAAGTGCGGCACGCGCTGCGCGGCGTCTGCCGTGTGCAGGCGCGTGATGTCCACCAGGTCGGCAATCACGGCGCTTGCGGTGGGCTCGCTGCCGGCACCCTTGCCGTAGTACAGCGTGGTACCCACGGCGTCACCCTGCACCATCACAGCGTTCATGGCGCCTTCCACATTGGCAATCAGGCGTTTGGACGGCACCAGGCTCGGGTGCACGCGCAACTCAATGCCTTTGGGCGTGCGCTTGGTGATGCCCAGCAGCTTGATACGGTAGCCCAGTTGCTCAGCATATTTGATGTCGGCGGCGCCCAGCTTGGTGATGCCTTCCACATGGGCCTTGTCGAACTGCACGGGTACGCCAAAGGCGATCGCGCTCATGATCGTGGCCTTGTGCGCGGCGTCCACGCCCTCAATGTCGAACGTGGGGTCGGCCTCGGCGTAGCCCAGGCGCTGCGCTTCCTTCAGCACCACATCAAAGTCCAGGCCCTTGTCGCGCATCTCGGACAGGATGAAGTTGGTGGTGCCGTTGATGATGCCCGCGATCCACTGGATGCTGTTGGCCGTCAGGCCTTCGCGCAACGCCTTGATGATGGGGATGCCACCGGCTACCGCTGCTTCAAACGCAACCATCACGCCCTTGCGGTGCGCCGCCGCAAAAATCTCGGTGCCATGCACGGCCAGCAAGGCCTTGTTGGCCGTCACCACATGCTTGCCCGCCTCAATGGCCTCCATCACCAGCTGGCGTGCAATGCCGTAGCCGCCGATCAGTTCGATGACGATGTCGATGTCGGGGTTGGCGATAACGGCGCGTGCGTCGCCCACGACCTTGACCTTGTCGCCCACCACGCTTTGCGCGCGGGCGGTGTCAAGGTCGGCCACCATGGTGATTTCAATGCCCCGGCCGGCGCGGCGCTTGATTTCTTCCTGATTGCGCTGCAGCACGTTGAACGTGCCGCTGCCCACGGTGCCGATGCCCAGCAGGCCTACCTGGATTGCTTTCATTTCGAGTTGCGTTTTCTGTAGTTTTCAAGGAATCTGGCGATGCGTCCGATGGCCTCGCGCAGGTCATCTTCATGCGGAAGGAAGACGATTCGGAAATGGTCTGTGTCGGGCCAGTTGAAGCCCGTGCCCTGCACCAGCATGACACGCGTTTCCTGCAGCAGCTCCATGAAGAACTGCTGGTCGTCCTGGATCGGATAGACCTTGGGGTCCAGCTTGGGGAACATGTACAGCGCGGCCTGCGGCTTGACGCAGGTCACGCCCGGAATGGCAGTGATCAGTTCATAGGCCAGGTCGCGCTGGCGGCGCAGGCGCCCGCCGTCTCCCACCAGGTCGTTGATGCTCTGGTAGCCGCCCAAGGCCGTCTGGATCGCCCACTGCCCCGGCACATTGGCGCACAGGCGCATGTTGGACAGCATGTTCAGGCCTTCGATGTAGTCACGCGCAGGCTTCTTGTCGCCCGACACCACCAGCCAGCCAGCGCGGTAACCGCACGAGCGATAGCTCTTGGACAGCGAGTTGAAGGTCAGCGTCAGCACATCGTCCGACAGGCTGGCAATGGCGGTGTGCTTCGCGCCGTCGTACAGCACCTTGTCATAGACCTCGTCGGCAAAGATCACCAGGCCATGCTCGCGCGCAAGCTTGACGATCGCCTTGAGCAGGTCGTCGGAATACAGCGCGCCCGTGGGGTTGTTCGGGTTGATGACCACGATGCCCTTGGTATTGGGCGTGATCTTGCTGCGGATGTCATCCAGGTCAGGCATCCACCCGTCGGACTCCTTGCACATGTAGTGCACGGGCGTGCCGCCAGACAGGCTTACAGCCGCAGTCCACAGGGGATAGTCGGGTGCGGGCAGCAGCAATTCGTCGCCATCATTGAGCAGCGCGTTGGTGGCCATCACGATCAGTTCGCTGGCGCCATTGCCCAGGTAGATGTCGTCCAGCGTCACGCCCTTGACGCCCTGTTTCTGCGTTTCGTGCATCACGGCCTTGCGCGCCGCGAAGATGCCCTTGCTGTCCGAGTAACCTGCAGAGGTGGGCAGGTTGCGGATCATGTCCTGCTGGATTTCCTCAGGCGCGTCGAAGCCGAACACCGCGAGATTGCCGATGTTGAGCTTGATGATCTTGTGGCCCTCTTCCTCCATCTGGCGGGCTGCATCCATGATGGGGCCGCGGATGTCGTAGCAGACGTTGGCCAGCTTGGCGGATTTCTGGACTGTTTTCAATGTCCCTCCATGGGGCGTTTTATTGGGGGAAACCTATAATTTGACCACAGTTCCGCCCGCAGATAGTGCAGCGCAACATCCCCAACCCCCACCGCGCACCATGAAGCTGCAACCCGACAAATCAGACGTCCAGACGATCACCGGCTATGGTCCGGGCTGGATCGGGGTCAATGGCGAAAAGCTCACCCACAGCGTTCTCATCGGTTCGCAGGGCCAACGGCTGGCATGGGCCTGCGAACGGTTTGAGGATTTGCAGGCCGGCCACTTCGCGCCGCTGGCCGACATGGGCGCCGAACTGGTGATCTTTGGCAGCGGCAGCCGCATCCGGTTCCCGCAACCTGCCTGGCTGGCCGACCTGATGCAGCGGCGCATTGGCCTGGAAACCATGGACACGGCGGCGGCTTGCCGCACCTACAACATCCTTGCTGGCGAAGGCCGCAACGTGGTGCTGGCGGCGCTGGTCGAACCACCCGCTTCAGCCTGAAGGGGCAAAGGCCCCCGTTTCAGGGTAAAATCGCGGGTTGCAGCGGGAAGCTTCGTCCCCAAGTAGCAACGAGCAAAACCTGTCACACGAGATACAAATTCATGGCGATCGTTGTCAACAAACCCATCCCCGAATTTGAAGCAAACGCCACTGGCGGCATCAAAGTTTCCAATACCTCGCACCTTGGTCATGTCGTGGTGCTTTATTTTTACCCCAAGGACAATACGCCTGGTTGCACCACGGAGGCCATGCAGTTTCGCGACAAGTACAAGGACTTCGTGAAGGCCGGCGCCACGGTGTTCGGCGTTTCGCGCGACAACATGAAGTCACACGACGACTTCAAGCTCAAGCTGGAACTGCCCTTTGAGCTCATTGCCGACACTGAAGAAAAAATGTGCCACATGTTTGGTGTGGTCAAGAACAAGATCATGTACGGCAAGAAGGTCAAGGGCATTGAGCGCAGCACGTTCCTGATCGGCGCCGACGGCCTGCTCAAGAACGAGTGGCGCGGCCTGAAGGTGCCCGGCCACGTTGACGACGTCCTCAAAGCCGTCAAGGCGCTGAAGAAGGCGGCCTGACGTTTTGCAACAACATCGTCCGGTTGAAGCGTCACCGGACCTGTGCATAATGAATTCATGCCGTTGACCCTGACGCACAGCGTCATCACAGCCAACCCCGAAAAAGCCGCCCGGCTCGCCAGGCGGCTTTTTCGCTTTTTGAATCCCAACCCTGCGAGTGCCCTGCCCTATGCCATTGCCCCCCGCCCCCACCAAGCGCGCCGCCCAGTTGTCCACCGAAGCCTACGATGCCCCGGCCCGGTCCTCGCACAAAGCGCCGCGAAAATCGGAGGCGCATTTCACCGACAGCCCCCTGGCTGACAAGCCACAGGCGCTGGACTTCGACCCTCGCACAGGCGGTGGCGAGCTGCATCCCGCGCTGCGCGATGCCCCAGCCGACGCGCCGGAGAAGATGATCCAGGTCGAGACCCGCAAGGCGGCAGTTGCTCCCGCTGCGCAACCCGCCGCCCGCCCCCGCAAGAAGCGCGCAGCCGGCCCCGCCAAGCTGTTCGTGCTGGACACCAACGTGCTGCTGCACGACCCGATGTGCCTGTTCCGCTTTGAGGAGCACGACATCTTCCTGCCCATGATCGTGCTGGAAGAGCTGGATGGCCACAAGAAGGGCATGACCGAAGTGGCCCGCAACGCCCGCCAGACCAGCCGCACGCTGGATGCGCTGGCCGGGGCCCAAGGGGCTGACATTGCCACCGGCCTGAAGCTGGACACCACCGGGCACCGTGAAGCCGGCGGCTGCCTGTTCTTCCAGACCCAGGCGCTGGAGGCCAAGCTCCCCATGAGCCTGCCCCAGGGCAAGGCCGACAACCAGATTCTGGGCGTGGTGCAGGCGCTGCGAGACAAGCACGCGCCACGTGAGGTGGTACTGGTGTCCAAGGACATCAATATGCGCGTCAAGGCTCGGGCGCTGGGCCTGGCCACCGATGACTACCAGAACGACAAGGCACTGGAAGACGGCGACCTGCTGTATTCCGGCGCCCTGGCCCTGCCGCCTGATTTCTGGGCCAAGCACGGCAAGACCGTGGAGAGCTGGCAAACGGGCCACCACACCTTCTACCGGATCACCGGCCCGGTGGTGCCCAGCCTGCTGATCAACCAGTTCGTTTATTTCGAGGCGCCGGGCGAGCCCAGCCTGTATGCCCGCGTGACGGAAATACGCGCCAAGACCGCGGTCCTCAAGACACTCAAGGATTACGGCCACCTCAAGAATTCTGTCTGGGGGGTGACCACGCGCAACCGCGAACAGAACTTCGCGATGAACCTGCTGATGGACCCCGAAGTCGATTTCGTCACGCTAACCGGCACAGCCGGCACCGGCAAGACGCTCATGGCGCTGGCTTCAGGCCTGACACAGGTGCTGGACGACCGCCGCTACACGGAGATCATCATGACCCGTGCCACGGTGAGCGTGGGCGAGGACATCGGCTTTTTGCCAGGCACTGAAGAAGAGAAGATGGGCCCCTGGATGGGCGCGCTGGACGACAACCTCGAGGTGCTGGCCAAGACCGAAACCAGCGCTGGTGAATGGGGCCGCGCGGCCACCAATGAGCTGATCCGCAGCCGCATCAAGATCAAGAGCATGAACTTCATGCGCGGGCGGACCTTCCTCAACAAGTACGTGATCATCGACGAGGCGCAAAACCTGACGCCCAAGCAGATGAAGACCCTGATCACCCGCGCGGGCCCGGGCACCAAGATCATCTGCATGGGCAACCTGGCGCAGATCGACACGCCGTACCTCACCGAAGGCTCATCCGGTCTGACGTTCGCTGTGGACAAGTTCAAAGGCTGGCCGCACAGCGGCCACATCACGCTGGCGCGCGGCGAACGCTCACGGCTGGCCGACTTTGCCAGCGAAGTTCTCTGAAGCCGCTTTAGTAATCTATCCCCGAGCCCCCGCTGGACAGGCTTTCAAACTTGGTCAGCGGCTTGAGGAAGGCCAGCTTGACAGTCCCGGTGGGGCCGTTACGCTGTTTGCTGATGATGACTTCTGCAACACCGGGCTCCTTGGAGTCCTTGTTGTAGTAGTCGTCACGGTAGATGAACATGATGACGTCGGCGTCCTGCTCAATGGCGCCGGATTCACGCAAGTCGCTCATCATGGGGCGCTTGTCGGTGCGTGACTCCACACCGCGGCTGAGCTGCGACAGCGCAATCACGGGGCATTGCAGCTCCTTGGCCAGCATCTTCAGCCCGCGCGAAATTTCCCCCACCGCGGTGGCGCGGTTCTCGTCGGCCATGCCACTGGACACGCTCATCAACTGCAGGTAGTCGACCACGATCAGCCCCAGTTTGCCGCACTGGCGGGCCAGGCGGCGCGCGTTGGCGCGCAGCTCACTGGTGGTGAGGCCGGGGGTCTCATCGATGTGCAGTGACACATTGCGCAGCTTCTCGATGGCTTCGGTCAGGCGCGGCCATTCGTCATCCGTCAGCCGGCCGGTGCGCAAATGCGTCTGATCGATACGACCAATGGAACCCA
>CALRZF020000226.1:0-6473 GCA_943372585.1 Ramlibacter sp. 2FC
AGCCTGGGCGCCAAGGCACTGAATGATGTGGTGCCCAAGGCGCTGGCCCTGCTGCCGCCGGAACAACGGCCCCATGTGCTGCACCAAAGCGGCGCGAAGCAGATTGACGAGCTGCGCGCCAACTATGCGGCAGCCGGCGTGCATGCCGAGCTGACGCCCTTTATTGACGACACAGCGCAAGCATTTGCCGAGGCCGATCTGGTGATCTGCCGCGCCGGCGCCAGCACCGTGACCGAGATCGCGGCCGTGGGCGCGCCCGCGCTGTTTGTGCCGTTCCCGTTTGCCGTGGACGACCACCAGACCACCAACGCCCGCTTCCTGACCGCCAGCGAAGGCGGCTGGCTGGCGCACCAGCGTGAACTGACGCCGCAGGCGCTGGCGCAGATGCTGGTCACCACGGACCGGGCCGAACTGGTGCGCCGTGCCGAAGCCGCCAAACAACTACAAAAGACAGGCGCCACCGAAATCATCGTGGCCGCCTGCGAGGAGCTTGCGAAATGAAGCACGCGATCAAACACATTCACTTCGTCGGCATCGGCGGCGCGGGCATGAGCGGCATTGCCGAAGTGCTGCTGAACCTGGGCTACACCATCAGCGGCTCCGACCTGTCGGACAGCGCCACGCTCAAGCGCCTGGGCGCTCTGGGCATCAAGACCTTTGTGGGCCATGCTGCCGCCAACGTGGAAGGCGCCGACGCCGTGGTCACATCCACCGCCGTGCAGCCCAGCAACCCTGAGGTCATCGTGGCGCGCGAAAAGCGCATTCCCGTCGTGCCGCGCGCGCTGATGCTGGCCGAACTGATGCGACTGAAGCAGGGCGTGGCCATTGCCGGCACCCACGGCAAGACGACCACCACCAGCCTGGTGGCCAGCGTGCTGGCTGAAGGCGGCCTGGACCCGACGTTCGTGATCGGCGGACGGCTGAACAGTGCGGGCGCCAACGCCAAGCTGGGCAGCGGCGATTACATCGTCGTGGAGGCGGACGAATCCGACGCATCGTTCCTGAACCTGCTGCCGGTGATGGCGGTGGTGACCAACATCGACGCCGACCACATGGAAACCTACGGCCACGACTTCAATCGCTTGAAGGGCGCGTTCGTGGACTTCCTGCACCGCATGCCGTTTTACGGTACGGCCATCCTGTGCACGGATGACGCTGCCATCCGCGAGATCGTGCCCCAGGTGTCGTGCCCCGTCACCAGCTATGGCTTCGGCCCGGATGCGCAGGTGCGGGCCGTGGATGTGCGTGCCGTGGGCGCGCAGATGCACTTCACCGCGCAGCGGCGCAACGGCGTCACGCTGCCCGACCTGCCCATCGTGCTGAACCTGGCGGGTGAACACAACGTGCTCAACGCGCTGTCGGCCATCGCCGTGGCGGTGGAGCTCAACGTACCCGACGCCGCCGTGCAAAAGGCGCTTGCCGAATTCAAGGGTGTGGGCCGCCGCTTCCAGAGTTACGGCAACCTGCCGGTGAAAGCTGCCAACGGCGGCGGCCAGTTCACCGTGATTGAAGACTACGGCCACCACCCGGTGGAAGTACAGGCCACGCTGGCCGCAGCACGCGGCGCGTTCCCGGGCCGGCGGCTGGTGCTGGCGTTCCAGCCGCACCGCTACACGCGCACACGCGATTGCTTTGAAGATTTCGTGAAGGTCATTGGCGCGGGTGCCGACGCCGTGCTGCTGGCCGAGGTGTATGCCGCGGGTGAGGACCCGATCGTCGCCGCCGACGGCCGCTCCCTGGCGCGCGCGCTGCGCGTGGCCGGCAGGCTGGAGCCGGTGTTTGTGGACGACATCGCGGCCATGCCGCAGGCGGTGTTTGACAACGCGCGTGACGGCGATGTGGTGATGTGCATGGGCGCGGGCTCCATTGGTTCAGTGCCCGCGAAGCTGGTCGAGATGGGGGGGGCTGCATGAGCACGGTCGACGTCAAATCCTTCGGAAAAGTGGCGGTCCTGATGGGCGGCCAGTCGGCCGAGCGCGAGGTGTCGCTCATGTCGGGCGCGGGCGTGCTCAAGGCGCTGCAGTCCAAAGGTGTTGACGCGCATGCGTTCGATCCGGCCGAGCGTGACCTGTCCGAGCTGAAGAAGAAGGGCTTTGCGCGCTGCTTCATCGCGCTGCACGGCCGCTTTGGTGAAGACGGCACGGTGCAGGGCGCACTGGAGCTGCAGGGCATTCCCTACACGGGCTCGGGCGTCATGGCGTCCAGCATCTCGATCGACAAGGTCATGACCAAGCGCGTGTGGCTGGCAGAAGGCATCCCCACGCCGAAGTACCGGCTGCTGCACCGCGGCGCCTACACACGCGAACAGGTGATTGAAGTGCCCGACGAACTGGGCCTGCCCGTGATCGTCAAGCCCGCGCGCGAAGGCTCGTCCATCGGGGTGGCCAAGGTCGCGGGTTACTCGGACATGATGGCCGCGGTGGATGCCGCCGCCGTGCTGGACGACGACGTGCTGTGTGAGCAATTTGTGAGCGGCGACGAAGTGACCTGCCCCGTCATCGGCACCGGCGAGGATGCCCGCGCACTGCCGGTGATCCGCATCGTGGCGCCCGAGGGCAACTACGACTACCAGAACAAGTATTTCACCGACGACACCAAGTACCTGGTGCCCTGCGGCCTGCCGGCGGGCGAAGAGGCCGCCATCCAGGCGCTGGTGCTCAAGGCCTACCGCGTGCTGGGTTGTCGCGGCTGGGGCCGGGTGGACGTGATGATCGACGCCGCCACGCGTGCGCCCTCGCTGCTGGAGATCAACACCTCGCCCGGCATGACCGGGCATTCGCTGGTGCCCATGTCGGCGCGCGCCGCGGGTATCAGCTACGAGGACCTGTGCGTGATGCTGCTGGCATCCGCGGCGCTGGACCAGCCTTTGCAAAGGCGGACCTGACATGACCGACAGCCTGCCCCAGCCGTTTGACGTCAAGCTCATGAACATCGCCGCAGCGGCGCTGTTCATGGCCTGCGGCGTCATGGTGCTGGCCGCAGGCGTGTGGTGGGCACTGCGCAACCCGGTGTTTGCACTGGGTGGCATCTCGGTGGTCGGGGACGTGGCGCACAACAACGAGGTGACGCTGCGTGCCAACGTGGCGCCGCGCCTGCACGGTACTTTCTTCACCACCGACCTGGCGCAGACACGCTCGGCGTTTGAGTCTGTGCCGTGGGTGCGCCACGCCGTGGTGCAGCGTGAATTTCCCAACCGGCTGCGCGTAGTGCTGCAGGAGCACCAGGCCGTGGCGCTTTGGGGCGACGAAGGCGATTCCACGCTGGTCAACAGTTTTGGCGAGGTGTTTGAGGCCAATGTGGGCGACGTGGAACAGGACGATTTGCCCCGCCTGCAGGGCCCGGAGGGCCAGTCGGTGCAGGTGCTGGCGATGTACCAGGCACTGGCGCCGCTGTTTGAAACGATTGACCTGCCGGTGTCGCAACTGACGCTGACGGGGCGCGGCAGCTGGCAGGCCACGCTGGACTCGGGCGCCGGCCTGGAGCTGGGGCGTGGCACGCCGGCGGAGGTGGTGCCACGCGTGCAGCGCTTCACGCAGACGCTGACGCAGGTGGCGTCCAAATACGGACGGCGCGCGGACGCCCTGGAGTCGGCGGATTTGCGGCACGGCGACGGCTACGCGCTGCGCCTGCGGGGCGTGACGACAGTGGTGACGGGCGGGGCGAAGAAGCCGGAACAGAAATAGAGAACCAGATTACAGGTGCAGACATGGCAAAAGAGTACAAAGACCTGGTCGTAGGACTGGACATCGGCACCGCCAAAGTGATGGTGGTGGTGGCCGAAGTGTTGCCCGGCGGCGAGCTCAAGCTCGCGGGCCTGGGCATAGCACCCAGCAACGGACTGAAACGCGGCGTGGTGGTGAACATCGACGCCACGGTGCAGAGCATCCAGCAGGCGCTGAAAGAAGCCGAGCTCATGGCCGACTGCAAGATCACGCGCGTGTACACCGGCATCACCGGCGCGCACATCCGCGGCATCAACTCCAGCGGCATGGTGGCCGTGAAAGACAAGGAAGTGACCCCCGCCGACGTGGCCCGCGTGGTGGAAACAGCGCGCGCCATCAATATCTCGACCGACCAGCGCCTGCTGCTGGTGGAGCCGCAGGAATTCGTGATCGACGGCCAGGATGTGAAAGAGCCCATCGGCATGAGTGGCATCCGCCTGGAGGCCAAGGTGCACATCGTGACCGGCGCCCAGAGCGCGGCCGAGAACATCATCAAGTGCGTGCGCCGCTGCGGGCTGGAGGTGGAGCAGCTGCTGCTGAACCCGCTGGCGTCCAGCCAGGCCGTGCTGACCGACGACGAGAAGGAACTGGGCGTGGCCATGGTGGACATCGGCGCCGGCACGACCGACGTGGCGATCTTCACCAACGGCGCGATCCGCCACACCGCCGTCATTCCGATTGCGGGCGACCTGATCACCAGCGACATCGCCATGGCGCTGCGCACACCGACCAAGGACGCCGAAGACATCAAGGTGGAGTCTGGCTATGCCAAGCAGTTGCTGGCAGACCCCGACCAGCAGGTGGAAGTACCCGGCCTGGGCGACCGCGGCCCGCGCATGCTGAGCAAGCAGGCGCTGGCCGGCGTGATCGAGCCGCGGATTGAAGAGATCTTTTCGCTGGTGCACCAGGTGGTGCGTGAATCGGGCTATGAAGAGGTGCTGTCCTCCGGCATCGTATTGACCGGCGGCAGCGCCGTGATGCCCGGCATGGTCGAACTGGGCGAAGACATCTTCCTGAAACCCGTGCGCCGCGGCAACCCCAAGTACTACGGCGCGCTGTCAGACATGGTGGCTCAGCCCCGTGCCGCCACCGTCATGGGCCTGCTCGAGGAAGCCCGCCTGGCGCGCCTGCGCGGCTTCCGCGTAGCCCAGAAAAACGGTTCGATGAAGACGGCATTTGGCCGCTTCAAGGATTTCATCGTGGGGAATTTTTGACCCCCCCCGAAGCGACCTTCGGTCGCCTCCCCCCCGGGGGGGCGCCCCCAGCGGACCGGCAAAGCCGGTTCCGCGGCGGCACTCGCCTTGTGCTTTTGTGGCAGGCACGCGCCTCGCCATCCTGCGAAAGAAAGGAGCGATGTCGGTGCACCGACCCACCTTCATGAACGTTCACTTCTCACTACAACAATTTTTAGTTTTGGCAACTGCAACAGATTTCAGGAGAAACACATGAGCATCGAAATGATTGAAGTCGAAGAGTTCCACTCCGGCACGCAGATCAAGGTGATCGGCGTCGGCGGTGGCGGCGGCAACGCGGTCGAGCACATGATCCACCGCACGGTGCAGGGCGTGGAATTCATCTGCGCCAACACCGACGCGCAGGCACTGGCGCGCAGCGCCGCGCACAAGACCATCCAGCTGGGCTCCAGTGGCCTGGGCGCGGGCAGCAAGCCCGAGAAGGGCCGCGACGCGGCCGAACTGGCGGTGGACGCCATCCGCACCGCCATTGACGGCGCGCACATGCTGTTCATCACCGCCGGCATGGGCGGCGGCACGGGCACGGGCGCAGCGCCCGTGATCGCACGCGTGGCCAAGGAAATGGGCATCCTGACCGTGGGCGTGGTGACCAAGCCGTTCGACTGGGAAGGCGGCCGCCGCATGACCAACGCCGACAACGGCCTGGCCGAGCTGGAAGCCAATGTCGATTCGCTGATCGTCGTGCTGAATGAAAAGCTGCTGGAAGTGCTGGGCGACGACGTGACGCAGGACGAGGCCTTTGCCCATGCCAACGACGTACTCAAGAACGCCGTTGGCGGTATTGCCGAAATCATCAACGAATACGGCAACGTCAACGTCGACTTTGAAGACGTGCGCACCGTGATGGGCGAGCCCGGCAAGGCCATGATGGGCACGGCCGTGGCCGCGGGCCCGGACCGCGCGCGCATCGCCGCCGAGCAGGCCGTGGCCTGCCCCCTGCTGGAAGGCATCGACCTGTCGGGCGCCAAGGGCGTGCTGGTGCTGGTGACGGCAGCCAAGGGCAGCCTGAAGCTGAACGAGTCCAAGCTGGCCATGAACACCATCCGTGCCTATGCATCGCCGGACGCGCATGTGATCTACGGCGCCGCCTACGACGACAACCTGGGCGACGAAATGCGCGTGACCGTGGTGGCCACCGGCCTGAGCCGCCAGGGCCAGCGCCGCACCGCCCCGCCGCTGCAGGTGCTGCGCACCGGCACCGACAACGTGCCGTTCAATGTGCCGACGGTGAACAACGCCGTGGGCGGCCCCGGTGCGGGTGCAGCCCACGCCGGCCCTGATTACCAGGGCATGGCTGTCCCCAGCGTGTGGCGCACCAACCGCACCCAGGCCGCAGCCAAGGTGGACGCACTGGCTTCCGGCGGCATGGACGACTTTGAAATCCCCGCGTTCCTGCGCAAGCAGGCGGATTAAGCGATAGAAGTTGTATCTCCAAGGGGAGTGCTTGAGGGTGGGCAGCAGTTGGGCCCACCCTTTTTTATGATTTCCGGATGGCCTT
>CALRZF020000227.1:0-6458 GCA_943372585.1 Ramlibacter sp. 2FC
CGTCTGGAAGGACATCGGCATGCCGTCGGGCCACGCCTATGCCAAGGCCCTGCGCACGGTGAAAACCTGCGTCGGCAGCGAGTGGTGCCGCATGGGCACGCAGGACAGCACGCAAATGGGCAAGGACCTGGAGCGCGCGATGTGGCGCATGTACGCGCCGCACAAGGTCAAGTTCGCGGTCAGCGGCTGCCCGCGCAACTGCGCCGAGTCGGGCATCAAGGACGTGGGCATCATCGGCGTGGACAGCGGCTGGGAGATGTATGTGGCCGGCAACGGCGGCATCAAGACCGAGGTCGCGCATTTCCTGGTCAAGGTCAAGACCGCCGCCGAGGTACTGGAGTACACCGGCGCGTTCTGCGAGCTGTACCGCCAGGAGGGCTGGTACCTGGAGCGCACCGTCCATTACGTGAACCGAGTGGGCCTTGACTACGTGAAAAAACGCATCCTGGATGACCACGAGGGCCGCAAGGCGCTGTGGGAGCAGTTGCAGTTTGCGCTGGACGGCGAGCCCGATCCGTGGTTTGAGACCACCAAGGCCGCGGTGGACACGCGGCAATTCAACAAGCTTGAGGCGGCAAAGGTATGAACATGGCTGATTGGACCCTTGTCTGTAGCGTTGAAGACATCCCGGTACTGGGCTCGCGCCGCGTGGCGCGCCCCAACGGCATGGACGTGGCCGTGTTCCGTAACAGCGAAGACCAGGTCTTTGCGCTGCTGGACCGCTGCCCTCACAAAGGCGGCCCCCTGTCCCAGGGCATCGTCTTTGGCACCAGCGTGGCCTGCCCGTTGCACAACTGGACCATTGGCCTGGATGACGGCTGTGCCAAGGCACCCGACGACGGCTGCACGCCGCGCTTCTCGGTCAAGGTTGAAGGCGGCAACGTCTACCTGAACGCACTGGAACTCACCAGCCTGGCGCTGGACGCAGTGCGCCCCATTGCGGGGCCGGTGCGGCGCACTGCCACCGCATGAAAGAAACACGCTCCACCTGCCCGTACTGCGGTGTGGGCTGCGGCGTCATCATCCAGTCGCAGGGCGACCAGATCACCGGCGTGCGCGGCGACCCGGACCACCCCGCCAACTTCGGCAGGCTGTGCAGCAAAGGCAGCAGCCTGCACCTGACGGCGACCGCGCCCGTGACGCGCCAGACGCGGCTGTTGCACCCCCTGCGGCGTGAAAGCCGCGGCGCGGCACCCCACCGCATCAGTTGGGACAGCGCACTCGATCTGGCCGCCACCGAATTCGGCCGCGTCATCAGGGCCCACGGCCCGGACGCGGTGGGCTTCTATATCAGCGGGCAACTGCTGACCGAGGACTACTACGTCTTCAACAAGCTGGCCAAGGGCCTGGTGGGCACCAATAACGTGGACACCAATTCGCGCCTGTGCATGAGCAGCGCGGTGGCCGGCTACAAGCAGACGCTGGGCGCCGACGCACCGCCCACCTGCTACGACGACGTGAACCATTCGCACTGCCTGTTCATCGCGGGCAGCAACACGGCCTGGGCCCACCCGGTGCTGTTTCGCCGCATTGAGGATGCCAAGGCCGCCAACCCGGCGATAAAGATCGTGGTGGCCGACCCGCGGCGCACCGACACCGTGGGACTGGCCGATCTGCACCTGCCGCTGCAGCCGGGCACCGACGTGATGCTTTTCAACGGCCTGCTGCACATCATGCTGTGGGAGGGCTGGACGGACGCGCGCTACATCGCCGCCCACACCAATGGCTTTGACGAACTGAAGGCCACGGTGCGTGACTGCACGCCCGACGTGGTGGCGCAGACCTGCGGGCTGAAGAAAGAAGACCTGTTCACGGCCGCGCGCATGTTCGCCAACTCTCCCGCCACACTGAGCCTGTACTGCCAGGGCCTGAACCAGTCCAGCAGCGGCACAGCCAAGAATGCGGCGCTGATCAACCTGCACCTGGCCACCGGCCAGATCGGCAAGCCCGGCGCCGGGCCGTTCTCATTGACCGGCCAGCCCAACGCCATGGGTGGGCGCGAAGTGGGCGGCCTGGCCAACCTGCTGTCGGCCCACCGCGACATGGCCAACCCCGCCCACCGGGCCGAGGTCGCCGCCCTGTGGGGGGTTCCGTCGGTGCCCGACAAGCCCGGCAAGACGGCGGTGGAAATGTTCGAAGCCGCCGCCGACGGCGAAATCAGGGCACTGTGGATAGCCTGTACCAACCCCGCGCAGTCCATGCCCGACCAGGCCACGGTGCGCCGGGCACTTGAGCGCGCTGAATTCGTGGTGGTGCAGGAAGCTTTCTCCACCACCGCCACCTGCGAATTTGCCGACCTGCTGCTGCCCGCCACCACCTGGGGTGAGAAAACCGGCACCGTGACCAACAGCGAGCGTTGCATCAGCCGCGTGCGCCCGGCCGTCGCCGCGCCCGGCAGCACACGCCACGACTGGGCCATTGCCACCGAATTCGCGCAGCGGCTGGAAGCCCGGCTGCGCCCCGGCCAGCCCACGCTGTTTCCGTACCCGCTGAACGACGCCGGATCGGAAGCGCTCTGGAACGAACACCGTGAATCCACCCGTGGCCGCGACCTGGACATCACCGGCATGAGCTACCCCATGCTGGACGCCGCCCCGCAGCAATGGCCGCTGCGCGAAGGCGAGGCGAAAGGCCGTGAGCGCCTGTACGAAGACGGCGTGTTCCCCACGCCCGACGGCCGCGCCCGCTTTGCCAACGTGGCCTACAAGCCGGTGGCAGAGCCGCGCGATGCCCGCTACCCCTTCAGCCTGACCACCGGGCGCCTGCGCGACCAGTGGCACGGCATGAGCCGCACCGGCACGCTGGGCCGGCTGTTCGGCCACGTGGCCGAGCCCAGCATGCAGATGAACCCGCAGGACATGGCACGCCGCCTGCTGGCCGAAGGCGACCTGGTGCACGTGACCAGCCGGCGCGGCTCCATCGTGGTGCCGGTACAGGCCAGTAGCGATGTGGGCATGAGCCAGGCCTTCATCCCCATGCACTGGGGCCCCGAGTTTTTGGGTGGTGTGGCCAGCACAGGCGAACGGCTGGCGGGCATCAACGCACTGACCTCGCCCGCGTACTGCCCCACCTCCAAACAGCCGGAACTCAAGCACGCCGCCGTCAAAGTGCTGAAGGCCGACCTGCCCTGGTCGCTGCTGGGCGTGGCCTGGCTGCCCGAGGGCGAAGCCCTGGCCACGCGCGAGGCGCTCAAGCCGCTGATGGCGGCGTTCCCGTTTGCCAGTTGCGTGCCGTTTTCCAACAACGCGCCGCTGGAAGGCGCCGCTGGGCGCGAGCGCACCGGCGTGCTGTTTCGCGCCGCGGCCTACGACGCACCGGCCGACGAGGTGGTGGCACGCATTGAGGCTCTGCTGGGCCTGGACGCCGCCGACACGCTGCGCTATGCCGACCGCAAAAAGGGCCAGCGCCGCGCGATGCGCCTGGCGCGCAACGGCGAACAGGCGCGGCTGGAGGCCTTTGTGCTGGCCGGTGACACCAGCGCGCAGGCCTGGGTCAAGACCCTGCTGCAAGAGGAACTGCCCGCGCAGGCCTATGGCCGCTTGCTGCTGGTGCCGGGCGCCAAGGCGCCGGTGGCCGTGCAGTCGCGCGGCAAGCAGGTGTGCACCTGCTTCAACGTGACCGGCCCGGCCATCGATGCCCACCTGGCGGGCTGCAGCGGCACCGATGACGAGCGCCTGGCTTCTCTGCAGTCCGCCCTGAAATGCGGCACCAATTGCGGCAGTTGCGTGCCGGAACTCAAGCGCATGGTGCGCGCCGTGGCACCGCTCAAGCAGGCGGCATGACATGCAAGCCGCGGCCCGCCAACCCCTCATTCGCCATATAGCGCGAAGTCATCAGGCTTGCCGGACAATCACCCCCACCATGGGCATCAGCCAGTACATCAAGGAAATCGGGCGCGGCAAGCAGGGCGCGCGTTCGCTCACGCGCGCGCAGGCGGCCGACCTGCTGGGCCAGGTGCTGGACGGCCAGGTGACGGACCTGGAGATCGGCGGCTTTTGCCTGGCCATGCGCATCAAGGGGGAAACGCCTGAAGAGATGGCCGGCTTCCTGGACGCCGCCCACGCCAGATTGAACAAGCTGCCCGCCAGCGACAAGCCGCTGGTGGTGCTGCCCAGCTATAACGGCGCACGCAAGCTGCCGGTGCTGACGCCGCTGCTCGGCCTGCTGCTGGCAAGGCGCGGCCTGCCGGTGCTGATCCATGGCACGGCCACGGAATCCACCCGCGTTCTGGCGGCCGACGTTCTGGGCGCATTGGGCATCGCCGCTCAGCAGCAGGCCGCACGCGTGGCCAGCGGCGAGTTGGCACACATCGCCACCGAAACACTGAGCCCTGCGCTCAAGCGCCTGCTGGACGTGCGCCGCGTGGTGGGCCTGCGCAACCCGGCGCACAGCATGGTCAAGCTCATGAACCCCTGCGCCGGCCCGGCCGTAATCGTGGGCAGCTACACCCACCCTGAATACGCGGTGTCCATGGCGGCGGTGTATGAGCTGATGGGCAGCACGGCCTTGCTGCTGCGCGGCACCGAAGGCGAGGTGGTGGCCGACCCGCGCCGCCAGCCACAGATGGACGGTTTTATCGCCGGTCGGCGCATCACGCTGCAGGCGGGCCAGAAAGGTACGCTGAAAGACCTGCCTGACTTGCCTGCCGACATCAGCGCGCAGGCAACAGCTGCTTACATCCGCGACGTGATGGACGGCAACAAACCTGTCCCCACCTCCATCGAACAGCAGGTGGAACACATCTTGCAATTGGCTTTGCAACACGACAACGCATCATGAACAGCCACGGAAAAGTCACCCTCGTAGGCGCCGGCCCCGGCGACCCGGAACTGCTGACGCTCAAGGCCGTCAAGGCCATTGAAGCCGCCACGGTGCTGCTGGTGGACGACCTGGTCAGCGACGCGATCGTGGCCTTTGCATCGCCGCGCGCACGCGTGGTGCACGTGGGCAAGCGCGGTGGCTGCAAAAGCACGCCGCAGGCCTTCATTGAAAAGCTCATGGTCATGGCCGCGCGCGAAGGCGAAACCGTTGTGCGCCTGAAGGGCGGTGACCCGTTCATCTTTGGCCGCGGCGGTGAAGAGGTGGAGCACCTGCGCGCCGCCGGCATCCATGTAGAGATCGTCAACGGCATTACCTCGGGCCTGGCCGCCGTCACCTCACTGGGCGTGCCGCTGACGCACCGCGAGCATGCGCACGGCGTGGTGTTCGTCACAGGCCACGCCAAACCGGGCGATGACGGCACCGACTGGCGCGCCCTGGCCGCCACCGCACGCAACGCCAAGCTCACACTCGTGATCTACATGGGCGTGAGCGGCGCGCGGCGCATCCAGGACGAACTGCTGACCGGCCTGGACGCCGCCACGCCCGTGGCCGTGATCCAGCACGCCAGCCTGCCCAGCCAACGCCACGCGGTCACCACACTGGGGCACCTGCACGCCACGATCGATACCGAAGGGCTGGCCAGCCCCTCCGTGATCGTGGTGGGCGACGTGATCAGCGGCGTGGCCGCGGCTACCCAGGCGCCCGGGCTGTTCCGCGCGGCCTGAGCACAGCGGCGCAGCAGCCTGACCCCGCCGCATACACTGCGGCCCATGCAATCGTTTGACACCGTCATCATCGGCGCCGGCGCCGCGGGCCTGTTCTGCGCGGGCATTGCGGGCCAGCGCGGCCTGAAGGTGCTGGTGCTGGACCACAGCGACAAGGTCGCCGAGAAAATCCGCATCTCGGGCGGCGGGCGGGCCAATTTCACCAACCGTGACCTGGACCCGCGTGCACCGCAGCGCCACTTCATCAGCGACAACCCCAACTTCTGCCGCTCGGCGCTGGGGCGCTACACACCGCAGCAGTTCATGGCGCTGATGCAGCGCCACGGCATCGCCTTTCATGAAAAGCACAAGGGCCAGCTGTTTTGCGACCGCTCGGCCGAAGACCTGATCCAGATGCTGCTGCGCGAATGCGCCGCGGGCGGCGTCACGCGCTGGCAGCCCTGCGGTGTGCAGGCCATCCGCCACACGGTGCAGGGCTATGAAATCGACACCGCACAGGGCACGGTGCAGGCGCGCAGCGTGGTGGTGGCCACCGGCGGCCTGTCCATTCCCAAGATCGGCGCCACCGATTTTGGCTACCGCATTGCCAAACAGTTTGGCCTGAAGCTGGTGGAGCCGCGCCCTGCCCTGGTGCCGCTGACGTTTGACGGCGACGCCTGGGCACCCTATGCCCAGCTGGCCGGCCTGGCGCTGCCGGTGCAGATCGAAACCGGCACCAAAAAAACCCGCATGGCCTTTGACGAAGACCTGCTGTTCACCCACCGGGGCCTGAGCGGCCCGGCCGTGCTGCAGATTTCCAGCTACTGGCAGCCCGGCACGCCCCTGTGGGTCAACCTGGCGCCCGGCGTGGACCTGAGCGCCGCCTTGGCGCGGGCCAAGGCGGCATCGCGCAAGCTGATCGCCAACGAACTG
>CALRZF020000228.1:0-6446 GCA_943372585.1 Ramlibacter sp. 2FC
GGCAATGCGCAGGCGGTCGCCCTGTTCGCCCGTCAGGCGCGAGAACACCAGCTTGAACTCGTCGTCGGTCAGGCTGACCTGGTGCGCCATTGCGGGGTCCTTGACCGGCATCGTCACCGAATACCCCTTGGCCGGGTAGATGGGCAGGCGTACGCCCAGCGGTGCGGCCAGCAGCGGGCTGAACGCGCCCATGGCCAGCACATAGGCGTCGGCCTTCACGCGCTGATAGCGGCCTTCGGCATCGGTCAGCTCCACATGGTCGATCTGTCCGGCCACCTCGCGCAGTGCGGTGATGTGGTGACCCATCAGGAACTTCACGCCTGCGGCTTCGCAGCGCTGCGCCAGGCCCCGTGCAAACGCGTTGGCGTCGCCCGATTCATCTTCTGCCGTGTACGTGGCGCCGGCCAGCTGGGGGCGGATGTGGCGCAGGGCGGGCTCCAGTTTCACCGCTTCGTCGGCGCTGACCACCTGGCGCTCACACCCCAGCGCGCGCATCTGCGCGGCGGGTTCCAGCGCGGCGTCAAACTCTTTGGCGCTGGTATAGAAATGCAGGATGCCCTGGGTGCGCTGGCTGTACTGCAGGCCGGCATCGCGGCGCAGCTGCTGCAGCACGGTGCGGCTGTAGGTGCCCAGGTTCACGATCTGGCGGATGTTGTGCCGCGTGCGCGCGGGCGTGCATTCACGCAGGAATTGCAGGCCCCACAGCCACTGGCGTGCATCGGCGCGCAGGCGGAACAACAGCGGCGCGTCCTCCTTGCCCAGCCACTGCAGCAGCTTGAGCGGCGCACCGGGGTTGGCCCAGGGCTCGGCATGGCTCACGGAGATTTGCCCGCCGTTGGCAAAACTGGTTTCGGCGCCGGGCGTGGCCTGGCGGTCAATGACAGTCACGTCATGGCCGAGTTGCTGGAGGAAATAGGCAGAAGACACGCCGAGCAGGCCGGCGCCAAGAACGATCACTCGCATGGGAGAACACCTTGATGTGTGGTGCCGCTCCCCCTGTCCTTGGTACCTGAGAGATTCACCGTGCGGTACTTTCCGCGCGGTTTGCTCCTTCGGTGAGCCCCGTGGGGGCTGCTCTCCAGACGGCTTTTCAGTGCATGCAGTACGACAACCTGAGCGTGTATGGGAGTTTGCGCCTTCGGTGGGGTGGCTCGCGCCACCCGCTCTCCTGCATGGGTTGCATTCTAGGCGGCGCTTCGTGCCCTACGCCCGCACGAGGTCTTTCAATAAGCGGTTGTCGCCGGCCATGAGCGCCGCACCGGCGAACGGGCTGCCGGGGAACAGCGCCGCGAGCTGTGCGTCGCCCACGCCTTGCGTGCCACGCAGCACGACGGACAGCACGGCGCGAAAGTCATGGAGCACGGGCAGGTCGCGGTTGTCGTTCAACTGCCCCGGCGCCAGGCCTTCCCAGCCGCCATGGCGGCGCCCGCCCGCAATGCGCTCACCGATCAGCACCATGGTGTTGCCATGGCCATGGTCGGTGCCGCGGCTGCCGTTCTCGGCCGCCGTGCGGCCAAATTCACTGACCACCGCGATCACGTCGCCGGGTTCATTGAATGCCGCGCGCAACCCCACCAGTGCCTGCGCGAGGTTGCCCAGGTTGTTGGCGAGCTGCCCGGTCACGCCGCCCTGGTTGGCATGCGTGTCCCAGCCGCCCGCGGACAGGAAGCCCACGCGCAGCGACCGGTCCTGGCGCATCAGCGTGGCCAGGTGGCGTGCGTCCAGCCGCAGGCCCGCGACGTTGGGGGCGCCGTTGTCGGCGGCCTGCATTTCGGCCTTGGCCATCATGGCGGCTTCTTCCAGCGTGCGGGCGGTGTCCAGACGGCTGCCCGCACCCTGTTTGAACGGGGCGTTCAGCGTGTCGGAGCCTGCGTACAGGTCCATCAGCGCCTGGCGCGTGCGCTCGTTGGCCAGCGCGCCGGTGCGCGTGGCGGCCTGGCCGCGCGCGACGAGCTTGACCGGCGCCGCGCCGCGCAGGATCTCGGGGTTGGCCTCGCCCACGCCCAGCGCATGCGGGGCGTTGCCGGACCCCAACGCGTGGGTCGTGTTAACGCCCGCCAGCGTGTTGAGCCAGCCATCGCCCGCGCTGTTCTTGCCGGGCTGGCCGATCTCCCAGTAGTGCTGTGCCTCGAAGTGCGAACGCACGGGCGCGGGCAGGCCGGTGGCCGGCAGGAAGGCCAGCACACCCTGCTGCCACAGTGGCATCAACGGGGACAGGGCAGGGTGCAGGGCGAACGTGTCGTCCAGCTTCAGCGCGGTCTGCGCCGTGCCGTCCGGCGCTGGGATGGCGATGCTCTGGCGCAGCCGCGTGTAGTGCGGGTCGGCATGGGGAACGAAGGCCGAGAGGCCGTCATAGGCGCCGCGCAGGAACACGACAACCAGGCGGCCGGTGGACTGCGGTGCAACCTGGGCCCAGAGCGCGCCGGGCACTGCGCCGCCCAACGCCATACCCGTCAGGGCGCCCCAGGACAGGGCCAGTACGCGGCGACGGTGTATTAGCGACGGGCTCGTGAGCAACGGGTTCATGGGGTGTGCCTTCACTTGTACATGTAGTCGGGGCTGGCCAGCGCCAGGCCGGCCTGCTGGCGCGGTGGCTCCTGTGCGATGCGCGCGCGCGTGGCCGGGGTGAGCCAAGGGCGCAGCGTTGCGGGGTCGTCTATGCGGCGGCCCACGGCGATGGCAAAGTCGGCGCGGCGTGACAGCGCTTCGGGCGACAGCCAGGTGGCCGCGTCGGTCTTGTAGCCGTCGGGCGTCTGCCAGCCGTGAAGCGGCTGGCCGGCGCTGGCCAGGAAACCCAGCGCCTGGTTCAGTTCGCGTTCGTCCCCCGCGCCGGTTGGCAGGCCGCCCGTGGCCGCGAGCACCGAGCAGGCGTAGTCCAGCGGCGTCTTGAACAGCTTCGCGTCGGGCGCCCAGGTCTCGGGCGACTCGATCAGCGTGCGCATCACCGCGGCGATGTCGCCCTGCGTCGCCGTGTAGCGCTGCGCCAGCCGCTGCACCAGTGCGGGCGGCGGCTGGTCGGCCACAAACCATTGCGCCAGGCGCAGGCTGATGCGTTGTGCCGTGGCCGGGTGGCGGGCCAGCAGGCGGATGGCGGCCTCGCCTTCGGCTTCACCTGCCGGGGCAAAGCGCTGACCCAGCAGCGTCTTGGAGCCGTTGTCGTGCAGGCGCGGCGCGAAACGAAAGCCGCTGTCCGCGCGCGCGTCCACCGTCCAGCCGGTCAGGATGCGCGCGAGTTCGCGCACGTCGGCCTGCGTGTAGCCGCCGTTGACGCCCAGCGTGTGGAGTTCCATCAGCTCGCGCGCGTAGTTTTCGTTCAGGCCCCTGCGACCGGCGGCACCCGGCGAACCGTCGGCCACGCTCTGCGCCTGGTCCAGGTAGCGCAGCATGGCGGGGTGGCGGGCGCTGGCCAGCAGCAGGTCTTCGTAGCGGCCCAATGCGTGCGGGCGGATGGCGTGCACGACGTAGTGCCCGGTGAAGGGGCGCACCACGCCCTTGCCGACGAACACGTTGAGGTGGTTGAACCAGAACTCGGTCATGCGCGCGAGCAGCGGGTTCTCGACATCGGCACGGCTGCAGGCGGCCAGGCGCCAGGCGGCGGCCTGGCGCGACACGTCGCGGCTGAACTGGCGTGCGGGGTCGGCCGGCGCGGCTGGCGTGCCCGGCGCCGTGACAGCGTCGGCGCGCACCTGCCGGCGTGCCGCCTGCTCGTCACGGTACTGTGCGGCCAGCTGCGGCAACGGTGCAGCGAAGCCCGCCAGGTCCGGGGCAATGACGGCTGGCGACCGCGCGGCGGCGGCGGCCAGGTCCAGCTGCTGCAGCGCCCAGCCGCGGCCCGAGGTAGCGGGTGAATCCCCAGGCCCGGGGCCGTAGCCGAAGCGCGAGAAGGCGCGCCAGGCGGTGGGCGGCACGGTCATTACCGCAGGGTCGGGCATCGTTGGGGCCTGCGCGGGCGCTGCCAAGGGCACCGCGGCAGCGGCCAGTGCGGCGCACAGGGCAAGAGGTCGTAGCATGGGCTTCATGGGTTGTGGGGGCGGTTCCACCCTAACGCAGCCGCACGCCCCGCGACGACAGGTTTACGCGCCTTTACCTGCTTTGCCAGCGCTTCACGGGGGGGGTCAGCGGCGCAGGGCGGCAAACGCCTCAAATTCCCAGCTGCGCATGGCCAGCAGCAGGGTGTAGCCCTCGCGGTCCTTGTCGGCCAGCTTCTGGTCGGCCTGGTGCTGCTGGGCAAAGTCTTGCGCCACGCGCTGCATGCGCTCCAGAAAGCTCGGCGCCAGCGCGCGGCTGACCGAGCCGTGCACCAGCAGCACGCCTTCGCCCGCGCCGTCGAAGCCGCCCGAGAAGTAATCGAGCAGCGCGTTTTCACGGAAGTAATTCATCACCGGCCCGTGCGGCCGCCAGCGGAAGGTCTTGGCCAGCTTCAGCCGGTAACGGTTCAGCGGGCGCAGCTCGATGATGCCGATGCGGTCCAGCTGCGCCAGGTACTTGATGCATTCGGCCTCGCTCAGCCGGTAGGCGGTGGTGATCTGCTCCAGCGTCCACTGGCTGAGCACGCAGATGGCGCACAGCAGCAGCTTCTTGTCGGCCACCACGGCCTTTTCCTGCTCGTGGGTCAGCTCGGCCAGCAGCGGCTGGGCGTCGGCCACGCGGCGGGCCAGTTCGGCAAAGTCCAGCTTCAGCGCGCGGCAGATCGCGTCGATGCGCGACAGCGGCATGTCGCCCTTGGCCAGCATGCGTTTGACGCTGCTCTCAGCCATGCCCAGTGCGCGGGCCAGGTCGGCATAGGTCATCTGCGCGGCCTTGAGTTCTTTCTTCAGGGTCAGGACGAGGTCGGCGGTGGTGCTCATGGATTGGTATCGAAATCAGATACTTCTTGTCTTGATGGCCTGCACTGTATTGAAAATAGCCGCCTTCGGGAAGTGCCACGGACACACTCCGCCCCACTTAACCGGAGCCACCCTGTGAAAGCCAACACATCCCGACTCGAACTTGCCCTGATCGCAACCTGCCTCGCGCTCGTGCTTTTGGCCCTGCTGGGCCCGGCCATCGCGCAGCCTGCGGATCACCACCACTTTGCAGACCAGCGCGCGCTGTGGGGCATCCCCTGCGCGTGGGACGTGTTGAGCAACCTACCGTTTGCGCTGCTGGGCTTGGTGGGCCTGGGCTGGCTGGTGGCGGTGCCCGCGCCGGGCCGCACACAGCGTGCCTGCGCCGCGCTGTTCTTTGGCGGGCTGGTGGTGACTGCCACATGCTCAGCCTGGTATCACCTGCAGCCCAACGACGCGGGCCTCGTCATCGACCGCTTGGGCATGGTGTTCGCGTTCGCCGGTCTGCTGGGGCTGGCGGTGGTGGACCGCATCAGCGGCCGCGCCGGTCTGGCCATGGCCGCGATGGTGCTGGTGCTCGGGCCCTGGAGCGTGCAAGTCTGGGCCTCATCGGGCAATGTGCTGGCCTGGTGCGTGCTGCAGTTTGGCGGCATGGCGCTGATGCTGTGGCTGGCCACGCTGCGGCCGGTGGCAGGTGCGCTGGGCCTGCGCCTGGGCGCCATCCTCCTGATCTATTCAGCAGCCAAGGCGCTGGAGCTGGCGGACCATGCGGTGTTTGACCTCACGGGCCAGCTTGTATCCGGCCACACGCTCAAGCATGTTGTGGCCGGCCTGGCCGCGCTGCCGGTGATTGCCGCGCTCTGGGGCGCAAAAAAACCCGGGCAGAATCCCGCAGCACAAGGCAGAACCAAAGTTGCAGCGGCCCGCGGCCTGAGCAACGCATAACCACCAGCAGAGGAGAGCACCATGACCACTGACAGTCACCCCAACCAGTTCGCCTTGCTCAAGCAGCGCCGGTTTGCACCGTTCTTCTGGACGCAGTTTTCCGGCGCGGCCAACGACAACCTGTTCAAGTTTGCGTTCACCGTCATGGTGACCTACCAGCTGCAGATCAGCTGGCTGCCGCCAGCCATGGCGGGGCTGGTGATCGGCGCGTTGTTCATCCTGCCGTTTTTGCTGTTCAGCGCCACCAGCGGTCAGCTGGCCGACAAGTACGACAAGCGCACGCTGATCATCTTTGTGAAGCGGCTCGAGATTGTCATCATGGCGCTGGCGGCCTGGGGCTTTTTCAGCGCCAACATCCCCATCCTGCTGGGCTGCACTTTCTTGATGGGCTTGCATTCCACGCTGTTCGGCCCGGTCAAGTTTGCGTACCTGCCGCACCACCTGAGCGAGCGCGAGCTGACGGGCGGCAACGGCATGGTCGAGATGGGCACATTCGTGGCCATCCTGCTGGGTAACGTGGCCGGCGGCCTGATCATTGCCGTGCCCGAAATCGGCGCACACCATGTCGGCTTTGCCTGTGTGGGCGCGGCCGTGCTGGGCCGTGTGGTGTCGCACTACATCCCCGCGTCGCCGGCCACCGACCCGGGCCTCACCATCAACTGGAACCCGTTCACC
>CALRZF020000229.1:0-6436 GCA_943372585.1 Ramlibacter sp. 2FC
AGCTGCACCGTCAGCCCGTCACACGAGGGCACCACGTCCATGCCATAGACCTCGGCTGCTGACGTGACGATGCCTTCGGTCAGCGAGAAGCCCATGGCAAAGTCTTCCAGATCGGCCGGCGTGGCCAGCATGACGGCGTGCGACACGCCGTTGTATTCCAGCGCCACCGGCACCTCTTCGGCCACGCAGTCGCGCGATGCAAAACGCTGGCCGCGGCGCAGGCCGCTGGCTGCCACGCTGCGCGTGCCGGGGGGTGGGGTCAAAGGGGCGTCGCCGGGTTTCATGGGGTCATTTTGCCGGGATGGCGGCGTCTGCGCCAACGACCCGCGCAGCGTCCAGCAACCCCAGCTGCTCGCGGTTGAAGCGCGAGTACGAGCGCTGCCATTCAGACGGCTGCGCCACCGGCATCACCTGCACCGCCGTGACCTTGTATTCAGGGCAGTTGGTGGCCCAGTCGGAGCTGTCGGTGGTGATCACATTCGCGCCCGATTCCGGGAAGTGGAACGTGGTGTAGACCACACCCGGCTGGATGCGCTCGGTCACATCCGCACGCAGCACGGTCTGCCCCGCGCGGCTTTCTATGCCGACCCAGTCGCCGTCCTTGATGCCGCGCTCCTGCGCGTCGTGGGGGTGGATTTCGAGCCGGTCTTCGCTGTGCCACTGGTTGTTGGGCGTGCGCCGCGTCTGCGCGCCCACGTTGTACTGGCTCAGGATGCGCCCGGTGGTCAGCAGCAGCGGGAATTTGCGCGTGACCTTTTCGTCGCTGGCCACGTACTGCGTGATGATGAAGCGGCCCTTGCCGCGCACAAAATTGCCGACGTGCATGATGGACGTGCCCGCCTCTGCCGTGCCGTCATTGCACGGCCATTGCACGCTGCCCAGGCGGTCGATCTTGTCGTAGGTCACGCCCGCAAAGCTGGGCGTGAGCGCCGCGATCTCGGCCATCACCTCTTGCGGGTGGCTGTAGTGCATGGGGTAGCCCAGCGCGTTGGACAGCATCTGCGTCACCTGCCAGTCGGCATGGCCGGCCAGCGGCGGCATGACTTTGCGCACACGCGAGATGCGCCGCTCGGCATTGGTGAAGGTGCCGTCTTTTTCCAGGAACGACGAGCCCGGCAAAAACACGTGCGCGTACTTGGCGGTTTCGTTCAGGAAGATGTCCTGCACCACCACGCATTCCATGGCCATCATGGCTGCGGCCACATGCTGCGTGTTGGGGTCCGACTGCACGATGTCTTCGCCCTGGCAGTACAGACCCTTGAAGCTGCCCGACAGCGCGGCGTCAAACATGTTGGGGATGCGCAGGCCCGGCTCGGGGTTGAGCGTGACGCCCCAGGCGCCTTCAAACTGGATGCGCACCGTACTGTCTGAAATGTGGCGGTAGCCCGGCAGCTCGTGCGGGAAGCTGCCCATGTCGCAGCTGCCCTGCACGTTGTTTTGCCCGCGCAGCGGGTTCACGCCCACGCCTTCGCGGCCCACATTGCCTGTTGCCATGGCCAGGTTGGCAATGCCCATGACCATGGTGGAGCCCTGCGCATGCTCGGTCACGCCCAGGCCGTAGTAGATGGCGGAGTTGCCCGGCTGGGCGTACAGGCGTGCGGCACCGCGCAGCTGGTCGGCCGGCACGCCGCACACGGGTGCCATGGCTTCTGGAGAATTCTCGGGCCGCGCCACAAACTCGCGCCACTGCTGGAATGACTTGTCGTCGCAACGATCGGCGATATAGCTGTCCGCCAACAGGCCCTCGGTCACCACCACATGGGCCAGCGCGGTGATGACGGCCACGTTGGTGCCGGGCTTGAGCTGCAAATGAAAGTCGGCCTTCACATGCGGGCCGTTGACCAGGTCAATCTGGCGCGGGTCCACCACGATCAGCTTCGCGCCCTGTCGCAAACGGCGCTTCATGCGCGACGCAAACACGGGGTGTGCCTCGCTCGGGTTGGCGCCGATCACCATGATGACGTCGGCCTTTTCCACGCTCTTGAAGGTCTGCGTGCCGGCCGACGTGCCATAGGTCTGGCCCAGGCCGTAGCCGGTGGGCGAATGGCATACGCGCGCGCAGGTGTCCACGTTGTTGTTGCCAAAGGCCGCGCGGATCAGCTTTTGCACGAGGTAGGTTTCCTCGTTCGTGCAGCGGCTTGACGTGATGCCGCCGATCGAATCCTTGCCGTGGTCTGCCTGGATGCGGCGGAACTCTTTGGCGGCATAGGCAATGGCTTCTTCCCAGCTGACCTCGCGCCAGGGGTCGGTGATCTTCGCGCGGATCATGGGCGTGGTGATGCGGTCCTTGTGCGTGGCATAGCCCCAGGCAAAGCGGCCCTTCACACACGAATGGCCTTCGTTGGCCTTGCCGTCTTTCCACGGCACCATGCGCACCACCTCAGTACCTTTCATTTCGGCCTTGAAGCCGCAGCCCACGCCGCAGTAGGCGCAGGTGGTGATGGTGCTGTGCTCGGACTGGCCCAGCCAGATCACGCTCTTTTCCTGCAGCGTGGCGGTGGGGCAGGCCTGCACGCAGGCACCGCAGCTCACGCATTCGCTGTCCATGAAGGGCTGGTCTTGCCCCGCCGACACACGCGATTCAAACCCGCGCCCGCTGATCGTTAGCGCAAACGTGCCCTGCGTTTCCTCACACGCGCGCACGCAGCGGTTGCACACGATGCACTTGGACGGGTCGTAGCTGAAATAGGGGTTGGACTCGTCCTTTTTGTCCTTCAGGTGGTTGGCGCCATCAAAGCCGTAGCGCACATTGCGCAGGCCGGTCACGCCTGCCATGTCCTGTAGCTCGCAGTCGCCGTTGGCGCTGCAGGTCAGGCAGTCCAGCGGGTGGTCGCTGATGTAAAGCTCCATCACGCCCTTGCGCAGCTCCTGCAGGCGCGGGCTTTGGGTGCGCACCTTCATGCCGGGCTCGGCCGGCGTGGTGCACGACGCGGGGTAGCCCTTGCGGCCCTCTACCTCTACCAGGCACAGACGGCAGGAGCCAAAGGGCTCCAGGCTGTCGGTGGCGCAGAGCTTGGGGATTTTGGTGCCGCCATACATGGCGGCGCGCATGATGGACGTACCCTTGGGCACGGTGACCTGCTGGCCGTCGATCTCCAGCGTGACGGTCTCGGCCGATTCGCGCGCCGGTGTGCCGTAGTCAATGTCGTTCAGGTGGTCAAGCATGAGCGGGCTCCTTGGCCTTCAGGCCGAAGTCCTGTGGATAGTGGTTGAGCGCCGACAGCACCGGGTACGGCGTCATGCCGCCCATGGCACACAGCGAGCCATGGACCATGGTGTCGCACAGGTCGCGCAGCAGCGTCACCTGCTGCTCGCGTTGCTGGCCCGCCGTGATGCGGTCGATCACCTCCACACCGCGGGTGGACCCGATGCGGCACGGCGTGCACTTGCCGCACGATTCAATCGCGCAGAACTCCATGGCATAACGCGCCAGTTGTGCCATGTCGGCCGTGTCGTCATGCACCACGATGCCGCCGTGGCCCACCACGGCGCCCACGGCGGCGTAGGCTTCATAGTCCAGCGGCAGGTCCCATTGCGATTCAGGCACATAGGCGCCCAGCGGCCCGCCCACCTGGATGGCCTTGACCGGGCGGCCCGAGGCAGAGCCGCCGCCAAAGCCAAACACCAGCTCGCGCAGCGTGACGCCAAAGGCCTTTTCCACCAGCCCGCCGTATTTGATGTTGCCCGCCAGCTGCAGCGGCAGCGTGCCGTGCGAGCGGCCCACGCCATAGTTGCGGTAAAAGGCCGCGCCCTGGGCCAGGATCAGAGGCACCGACGCAAACGTGATCACGTTGTTGATGACCGTGGGCGCGCCAAACAGGCCCTGCACGGCCGGCAGCGGCGGCTTGGCCCGCACGATGCCGCGCTTGCCCTCGATGCTCTCCAGCATGGCCGTTTCTTCACCGCACACATACGAGCCCGCGCCCTTGCGCACCTCCAGCCGCAAGGCATCGCCCAGCCAGCCGGCGGCCATGGCGCGCGCAATGGCTTCGGTCATGGTGGCGATGGCGTGCGGGTATTCACTGCGGATGTAGATGTAGCCCTGCGTGGCCCCCACGGCCAAGGCGGCAATCGCCATGCCCTCGATCAGCATGAAGGGGTCGCCCTCCATCGTCATGCGGTCGGAATAGGTGCCCGAATCGCCCTCGTCGGCGTTGCACACCAGGTACTTCTGCGGGCCGCCCGCGGCGTGCACCGTCTTCCATTTGATGCCCGCCGGAAAGGCCGCGCCCCCGCGCCCGCGCAGGCCCGACTGCAGCACCTCGTCCACCACCGCAGCACCGTCCATGGCCTGCGCCCGGCGCAGGCCGGCCCAGCCGCCATGGGCTTCATAGTCGGCCAGCGACAGCGGATCGGTCACGCCCATGCGGGCAAAGGTCAGACGCTCCTGCCGCGCCAGGTAGGGGATAGCGTCTGTAGGGCCATGGCACAGCGCATGCGCGCCGCCGTGCAGCAGGCCCGCGTCCAGCAGGCCGGGCACATCGGCCGCGCTGACGGGGCCATAGGCGATGCGGCCCTGGGGCGTGGCCACCTCCACCATCGGCTCCAGCCAGAACAGGCCGCGCGAGCCGTTGCGAATGATGTCCACCGGTTGCCCACGCTGCGCGCAGGCAGATGCGATGGCGGCGGCCACTTCATCCGCACCGCAGGCCAGCGCAGCGGCGTCGCGGGGAACATAAACGCGCGCAGTGCCAGCGGTCATGCAGCCACCCCCAGCACCGCCGCAATCTCGCTCAGCTGCTGCGGCGTCACCCGCGCATGCAGCCTGTCGCCCACCATGATGGCCGGCGACGACGCGCACAGCCCCAGGCAGTACACCGGCTCCAGCGACACCGCGCCGTCGGCCCGCGTGGCGTGCACGCCGCAGCCCAGCACCAGGGCCGCGTGCGCCATCAGCGCATCGGCCCCCATGGCCTTGCACGACTCGGCCTGGCACACCTGCACCACCTGCCGCCCGGCAGCCTGCTGGCGAAAGTGCGGGTAATAGCTGATGACGCCATGCACCTCGGCCCGCGACAGGTTCAGGCCCTGGGCAATGGCGCCCACCACCTCGGGCGGGATGCAGCCCAGTGCGTCCTGCACGGCGTGCAGGATGGGCAGCAGCGCGCCGGGGGTGGCGGCGTGCGCGGCCACAATGGCAAGTACAGAGGCTTGTGCCGTGGCCGTGGGGTCATAGGCCGGGTGGCTGGATGCTGGCGTAGTCAGGGCTGGCTCCTGTGGGGAAGCCATCAGTGTCCTGCCCCTGAGGTGGCGGGTCAAATGGGTTTGCTGTATGGGGTGATTCAGGTTTTGAATCGAGTCCCGCACCGCGCGCAAGGCTGTGGGTGGGGCCGTCGGCGGGCGCCAACGATGTCTTTGCTGGAGAACCATCGCATGCCGTTGATCAAGACCTCATCCGGAGGCTCACCAGCAGCTCGTCAGCTTCTTGCCGGCGCGGGGCGTCATGTACGACAAGTTAGATCGCACGCGAGGTGGAGCGACCTGCTTGGAGGCGTCCCGGACCTACCCTTGCCTTTGCAACGTGAACGGATTGTTCTGACACTCCGGCACCACGCCAGAAAAAATGGCTTCCGACACACTCGCCTGACCATGGAGAGTGATGGTGGTGTAGCCCTCCGGTCGCTCAATCCAGGCTCCCCCACCCAGCACAAGCGCGCGATTCTCCATGTACGTGCCACGAACGACAAACCGGCCCGTGGCTGCACCTGGATTGCTAGGGACGGGGTAGAAAGTGAAGACACCTTCTACAGTGCCATCCGCCGAACCCACGAGTCGCAGGTTGAGCCCCGTCAGACCTTGAGCGCAGATGTACACGCCTCTCCAGTCGCCGGTCAATCCATTCGCGGATTGCGACCGAAACTCTTGTGTGCTTCGCTGAATGTAGCTTCCGTAATTCGTTGCATCGATCTGTGGATATTGATGCTGGTTTACTTGGTCCAACACTTCGACAACATCCAAAGTCTTCCCTATTGCGTCGACAACTTCGAAGACTCCAGATCGCTGAGCTTGCCGGACCTGGTACTGAGAACCCAGGGATTGTTCGGCTGCTTGCTGTGCACTGTTCGCGATCCTGTAGTCACAGTACCTCGAATTGACCGGCCTCACACAGTACCGCCCGAGGGACGTTCCCCGTAGGAGCGCCAGCTCCGTCGAGCCCAAACCGGTGCCTGCAGCTGCTCCGGATCGAACAGAATTCAGCGAAGCGACAGGAACTCCGCGCTGCGCCGCAGCCCGGAGCAGCCACCAAAAGGCGTTCGCCTCGGAGGGAGCAGAAAGAAAGCTCACAAACACAAGGAGCAAAGCCCGACTACGCATCTTGAGATCCCTTCCACAGTGGCAGCATCCTGCAAGTGAAGCTACTTGGGCGCCAACAGCCTAAAGCGCCATTCTGACGAATGGACGTTGAAAGCACATCAATGGTGCGTGCGGTGCAACA
>CALRZF020000230.1:0-6426 GCA_943372585.1 Ramlibacter sp. 2FC
AGCCGCTCCACGCCCAAACCCTGCATGTCAACAGCCGGTGTCCTGCCCGCCATCTGGTCAGCCAGAATCCGGGCGCTGCCACAGCTCAGCGCCCAGCCGCTTGAGCCGTGGCCCAGGTTCAGCCACAGACCTGAGTGACCGCTGGCGCCCAGCACCGGCGGACCGGCGGGCAGCATGGGGCGTGCGCCTTTCCATTCCTGGACGCTGGCGCCCGTGTTGGATATCTGCGCTGCGCCCGGAAACCAGTCGTGCAGCACCTTGTACAGCGTCTGGATCGAGGCTGCGCGTTTGACGTCAGGCCGCCCGCCAATCTCTGCACTGCCGGCCACGCGCACGCGGTTGCCCAGGCGCGAGATGGCCACCTTGTAGCGCTCGTCCATCAGTGCGCTGCGCGGCGCGTTCAGCGGCTCGCGGATAGGGGCACTGATGGAGTAGCCGTACACCGCCGCCAGCGGGATCTTCAGGCCCACAGGCCTGAGCAGGGCGGCGCTGGCCATGCCCGCGCACATGACCAGCGCGTCGAAGCGGCGCGGTGCGGGCTCGCCCTGCACAGCCAGCGTGGCCGGGTGCGCCGGGTCCAGTGCCGCCACGTTGGCATTGAACTCAAAGCGGGCGCCCAATGCCTCGGCTTCTTTCTTGAGCAGCAGGGCAAACTGGCGGCAGTTGCCGACTTCGTCCGAGGGCAGATGCACCGCGCCCAGAAACTGTGTGTCAGGGTTCAGCGCGGGTTCAATCAGGCGGGCCTGGTCAGATGAAATCTCGCGAAAGGCCACGCCTGCATCGCGCAGCACCTGCAGGCCCGGCTGCACGAGCTTGCTGTCAGCCTCAGAGCGCAGCAGCACCATGTAACCGGGGCTGCGGTCGTAGTCCAGCTGCAGTTGGTTGGTCAGCTCGTGCAGGCGCTCACGGCTGTAGAACGCCAGGCGCTGCAGGCGGGCCCGGTTGGCCAGGAAGGTGTCCAGCTTGCAGGCGCGAAACCATTTCCACATCCATGCCAGGTCAGCGCCTGTCAGCGGCAACGCGAGCTTGACCGGCGCGTGCTGGCTGAACAGGTACTTGGCCACCTTGCCCGGCATGCCAGGTGACGCCCAAGGTGTCACATAGCCGGGGGCCACAACGCCCGCATTGGCAAAGCTGGTTTCCTCGGCGGCGGCGCTTCGGCGCTCGAAGACCGTCACCTCATGGCCGTCGGCGGCCAGTTCATACGCGGTGGTCACGCCGATGATGCCGGCGCCCACGATGGCGATCTTCATGCCGCGCTCCTGGCTGCCAGGGCGGCTTCGGCTTGCAACGCGATGTTCAGCACGGAGTCGTCGCGCAGGGCGCCGTGCCAGATCATCAGGCCGACCGGCAGCTCGTCCGGCTGATGGCAGGGGATGGAAATGGCGCAACCGTCCAGCATGTTCACGATGCTCGGGTTGCGCAGCAGCAAGGCATTGACCCGGAAGAACTCTTCATCACGCTCTGCGCCCGGCGCAACCGTGGCCAGCGCTGGCGCGGTGATGGGCACAGTGGGCGATAGCACGGCGTCGTACCCTGCCAATGCCCGTTCAACCCGGCCAATCCAGTCGCGGCGGGCGTCTGCCAAAGCCAGGTATTCCCAGCCTTTCATGGTGGCGCCGCGTTCGATGCGAGCCCGCACGCGCGGGTCGTAGCCGTCAGCCCGGCGGGCCAGCAGGTCACGATGCCAGGCATAACTCTCAACGGCTGAAAAGCCGCCCGTGGACTGGATCGCACCCAGGTCCTTGATCTCTGACAGCGACAGGTCGTCAATGCGAGCACCGGCGTCGCGCAGTGTCGTCAGGGTGCGTTCAAACGCGGTGGCGGCTGTCGCATCGAGGCCGTCAAGCATGGCTGTTTGCGCCACCGCCAACCGGTAGCCCGACAGCGGCGCGCCGCTGCGAGTGACGGTGCGGGCTGCCAGCACCTCGTGCACGGTGATCGCATCACGGACGCTGCGCGTCATGGCGCATACCGTGTCCAACGTGGTGGATAGCGGGACGGCACCGGCTGTGGGCACCAGCCGGGCCGTGTTCTTGAATCCCACGATGCCATTCAGCGCCGCCGGAATGCGGATTGACCCGCCAGTGTCGGACCCCAGGCCCACAAAAGCGGCGCCGGTGGCAACCGATACAGCGGCGCCAGACGATGATCCGCCCGGAATGCGCGGTGTGTGGGGGTCACAGGCGTTGGCCGGTGTGCCATGGTGCGGGTTGACGCCCACACCCGAAAACGCGAACTCGGTCATGTTGGTTCGTCCTACCAGCGCCGCACCTGCTGAGCGCAGGCGTGCTACTGCCGGGCAGTCCTGGACGGCGGGTGCGGCATCCGCCAGCACCGTGGAGCCAGCCGCGGTGACCTGGCCGGTCACGTCAAACAGGTCCTTGACGGAAACGGCGAGCCCCGCCAGCGGGCGCTGCGCCATGAACGGCTGGTCAGCTGCCTGGCGTGCCTGATCAAACGTGGTCTGGATGAATGCGTGCGCGCAGGTTGGCCCCTGGGCCGCGGCAATGGCTTGGTCCAGCTCAGCCGCAGCGCTTGCCTGGCCGGAAAGAATGCGCACACGGGTGGCATGGAGGTCAGAAAGCATGTGTCTTTCAGAGGGGAACGTGGCTGATCTGCTATACTCTTTGGGTTTTGCTGAGAGGCGCATGCATGTGCTGCGCCCCAAGGTGAAACAAACACGCAAACCAGCCCATCAAGGTGTTGCATTCCGGCTTTCAAGTTTCCGGGTGCAAAGCGGGCTGGATTTTAGACCCAACCTTTGGAGTTAGCTTATGTCCGCAACCATGCGTCAAATGCTGGAAGCCGGTGTCCATTTCGGCCACCAAACCCGCTTCTGGAATCCCAAGATGGCCCCGTTTATTTTCGGCCATCGCAACAAGATCCACATCATCAACCTGGAAAAATCGCTTCCGATGTTCCAGGAAGCCACCAAGTTCGTGAAGCAGCTGTCCGCCAACCGCGGCACCATCCTGATGGTGGGCACCAAGCGCCAGGCCCGTGAAATCGTTGCCGCTGAAGCCCAGCGCGCCGGCGTGCCTTTCGTTGACCAGCGCTGGCTGGGCGGCATGCTGACCAACTTCAAGACGGTCAAGACCTCGATCAAGCGCCTCAAGGACATGAAGGCCCAGCAGGAAGCCGGCCTGGACTCCCTGAGCAAGAAAGAGCAGCTCACGTTCACCCGTGAAATCGAAAAGCTCGAAAAAGACATCGGCGGCATCCAGGACATGAACGCGCTGCCCGACGCCATCTTCATCATCGACGTGGGCTTCCACAAGATCGCCGTCGCTGAAGCCAAGAAGCTGGGCATCCCGCTGGTTGGCGTGGTGGACTCCAACCACTCGCCCGAAGGCATCGACTACATCATCCCCGGCAACGACGACTCGGCCAAGGCCGTGACGCTGTACGCCCGCGGCATTGCCGACGCCATCCTTGAAGGCCGCGCCAACGCCGTGAACGACGTGGTGAAGGCTGTTGCCGAAGGCAGCGACGAATTCGTTGAAGTCGAAGAGGGCGCTTCCGCCTGACGCGCTTTCCGAGCCGTGAAAAGGGGCTCTGGTAGCCCCTTTTTTACAACCGAATTGATTTGATTGAACTGAAGACTACGGAGTAAAAAATGGCTGCAATCACCGCAAGCATGGTCGCCGAACTGCGCGCCAAGACCGACGCCCCCATGATGGAATGCAAGAAGGCCCTGACCGAGGCCGAAGGCAACATGGAAAAGGCCGAGGAACTGCTGCGCGTCAAGCTGGGCAACAAGGCAGGCAAGGCTGCCGCACGCATCACCGCTGAAGGTGTGGTGTCTTCCTACATCAGCGGTACCACCGGCGCCCTGCTGGAAACCAACTGCGAAACCGATTTTGTGACCAAGAACGACAGCTTCCTGGCGCTGGCCAGCAAGGCCGTCGAACTGATCGCCACGCAGAACCCCGCCGACGTGGCCGCTCTGGGCGCGCTGCCCTACAGCCAGGACGGCTTTGGCCCCACGCTGGAAGACGTGCGCAAGGGCCTGATCGGCAAGATCGGCGAGAACATGAGCTTTCGCCGCTTCAAGCGTTTCTCGGGCACCAACAAGCTGGCCGCCTACCTGCACGGCACGCGCATTGGCGTGGTCGTCGAATTTGACGGCGATGAAACCGCCGCCAAGGACGCCGCCATGCACATCGCCGCCATGAAGCCCGTGGCCCTGACCAGCGCCGACGTGCCTGCCGACCTGATCGAAAAGGAACGTTCGGTTGCCGCTGCCAAGGCCGAAGAAGACCGCAAGACGGCAGAAGCCGCCGGCAAGCCCGCGCAGTCCGCTGAAATTGTTGCCAAGCGTATCGACGGTGGTGTGCAGAAATACCTGAAAGAAGTTTCGCTGTTCAACCAGCCCTTCGTGAAGAACGACAAGCAGACGGTTGAGCAGATGCTCAAGGCCGCCAACACCAGCGTCAAGGCGTTCACGCTCTACGTTGTGGGCGAGGGCATCGAGAAAAAGGTGGACGACTTCGCGGCCGAAGTAGCCGCCCAGGTCGCTGCCGCCAAGGCTGCGGCCTGATGCAAAGGGCGGCGCTGGCCGCCCTTTTTTCACTCCCCATTCAGTACACTCAAACAACATCCAAGGAGCCCAACCCATGCCAGAAGCCAAGCCAGCCCACAAGCGAATCCTGCTGAAGCTGTCCGGCGAGGCCCTGATGGGGGATGATTCCTTCGGCATCAATCGCGCCACGATCGTGCGCATGGTTGAGGAAGTGGCCGACGTGGTAAACATGGGCGTGGAAGTCGCCGTCGTGATCGGCGGCGGCAACATCTTCCGTGGCGTGGCGGGTGGCTCCGTCGGCATGGACCGTGCCACGGCCGACTACATGGGCATGCTGGCCACAGTCATGAACGCGCTGGCTCTGGCCGATGCGATGGACAAGCAGGGCCTGATCGCCCGCGTGATGTCTGCCATCAACATCGAGCAGGTGGTGGAGCCCTACATCCGCCCGAAGGCGCTGCAGTACCTCGAAGAGGGCAAGGTCGTGATCTTCGCGGCCGGCACAGGCAACCCGTTCTTTACCACTGACACAGCCGCTGCCCTGCGTGGCGCCGAGATCGGCGCCGAGCTGGTGCTCAAGGCCACCAAGGTCGACGGTGTGTACACCGCCGACCCCAAGAAAGACCCGCACGCCACGCGGTACAACAAAATCACATTCGACGATGCCATGGCGCAAAATCTGGGCATCATGGACGCGACTGCGTTCGCGCTGTGCCGCGACCAGAAGCTGCCGATCAAGGTGTTTTCGATCTTCAAGCACGGTGCGCTCAAGCGCGTGGTGATGGGCGAAGACGAAGGCACCCTTGTCTATGCGTGAGGAAAGAGCCCTATGACCATTGCAGACATCAAAAAGACGATCGAAGGCAAGATGGACCAGTCCATCGCCGCCTTCAAGAACAACCTGACCAAGATCCGTACGGGCCGCGCCAACCCGGCCCTGCTGGACAGCATCCAGGTGGACTACTACGGTGCAATGACACCGTTGAGCCAGGTGGCCAACGTCTCGCTGCTGGACGCCCGCACCATCAGCGTCCAGCCCTGGGAAAAGGGCATGGGCGCCAAAATCGAAAAAGCCATTCGCGAGAGCGACCTGGGCCTGAATCCGGCGTCCATGGGCGACCTGATCCGCGTGCCGATGCCGCCCATGAGCGAAGAGCGCCGCAAGGAAATGACCAAGCTTGTGCGCACCGAGGGTGAGAACGCCAAGATCGCCGTGCGCAACCTGCGCCGTGATGCCAACGACGCGGTCAAGAAGCTTGTCAAGGACAAGCTGGCGTCCGAAGACGACCAGAAACGCGCCGAAGCCGACATCCAGAAAGTCACTGACCGGCATGTGGCCGAGATTGACCAGGTGGTGGCGTCCAAGGAGCAGGAAATCCTGGCGGTCTAGGCGCGGCTGGCTTGACCATGACTGCCGCCACCCCGGTTCCGCACCACATCGCCATCGTGATGGACGGCAATGGCCGCTGGGCCACGCGCCGCTTCCTGCCCCGTGTGGCAGGGCACAAACGGGGGGTTGATGCCCTGCGTGCCTGCGTGCGCCATTGCGGCGAACGGGGCGTACGGGTGCTGACCGTGTTTGCCTTTTCGTCCGAAAACTGGAACCGGCCGCCTGAAGAAGTTTCAGGGCTGATGGAGTTGCTGGCTGTTGCGCTGTCTCGTGAAGTGCCGCAGCTCAAGGCCGAGGGCGTGCGCATTCATTTCGTGGGCGACCGCTCGGCGTTGTCAGACAAGGTGCGTGCAGGCCTGGCGCAGGCCGAGGCGGCCACTTCGGCCAACACGCGCCTCACGCTCAACGTGTGTTTCAACTACGGCGGCCGGTGGGACATCGCCCAGGCCGCAGCCGGGCTTGCGGCCCGCGGCGAGGCCATCACAGAAGTCAGTCTGGACAGCGCCATGGC
>CALRZF020000231.1:0-6422 GCA_943372585.1 Ramlibacter sp. 2FC
GGCGGCGGCCTGGCAGCCAGGCGGCGGCGGCTCGGGTGGGCCGGTCGCGCGCGCGGCGCAGCATCCAGTACATCAGGGCAGCCGTTGCCACCACGAAGCCCGCGCCCTTGTAGGTCTGGTAGCGGGTCAACGGGCCGGCCGACGTGAACAGCAGCTCGCCCACGCGATCCGACATCGTGATCCAGATCCAGCCCATCACCAGATAGGCCAGGCTGGCGATGGCGGGCAGGGCGTTGCTGGTTCGAAGAAATAACTTGCGCATGGCCTCAAGCCTCGCCGCAGGCGCCATGCGTTCAGTTGATCTGGCGCAAATCGGCGCCTGTGCGCATCAAGAAATCTGCCTAAGGGGCAGCCTGCCGGTGCGCTTAACACGAAAAGGGCACCCGGCGTACAATATGGGGTTGTCCGGTCAACGGACAGCCATCCGGCTCCCGCGTCCTGCGCAGGTGCCGGACCCAGGACGCAAACCAGGCCCTCTGTGCGAGGTTGATGCCGCCGGGTTTGCAAGCACCGGCGGCCTGGCTGCCGGACCCTTGTTTTACCCAACCCCGCGCGGCGACCCATTGTGGCCGCGCCCATCAGACCACATGGCCAAAGAAGAACTGATTGAAATGCGCGGCAAAGTGTCCGAAGTTTTGCCTGACTCACGCTTTCGCGTGACGCTGGAAAACGGGCACGAGCTGATCGCCTACACCGGCGGCAAGATGCGCAAGCACCACATCCGCATCATTGCAGGCGACAACGTGTCGCTGGAACTGTCGCCCTATGACCTGACCAAGGGCCGCATCATGTTCCGCCACATCGCCGGGCGTCCCGGCCCCGTGGGCCGCTAAGAACACCTGAGCCGGGCCTACAGCCCGGCAGGTTCGGTCGCCTGGAACGCAGGCTGCGTGGCTTCAAAGCCGGGCGGCCCCTCGCGGTCCGGCGCGCCGCGCTCACGATCCCCCTCAGCCAGCAGCAATTCAAGCGCCGCCCGCCGCTCGGCAGCCGTGGGTTGGGAGCTTTGCAGCAAGGGCGACGGGACCGGCAGCATATCCTGCACTTCCTGAACAGCCGGCGCCACCTCGACTGGCGCGGTCCAGAAAGACGTGGCAGGCATCGGTGGACAGCCGCTGGCATCCGCCAGCGCGAACTGCCACGAGATCCCTGTAAACCAGTGGACTGCCAGCGGGTCGAACACCTTCAGCCTGGCGGCCAGGCTGTCCTGCAGCGACGGTGCATGGACCAGCAGCCGGGGCTCCCAGTGCTTGAGCTGCAGCCGCATGTGGATGCCCTGCTTTCCATCGCGTGACCCGGATGTCAGCAACTCGGCCGTGATCCACGTGGCAGGCAGGCCATGCAGCCTGAGCGTGTCGCGCAGCACCACACGCAAAAGTTCGCGCCGGGTGGCGGCCGGATCCTGCGGCGGCACAGCGGACACGACAGGCGGCGCGACGGGGGCACGCCGGCCGAAAATTCGATCCATGAGACTCATGGCGGAGATCGTAACAAAATGTGTAAAAACATGTTTCAGCGTCCCCGTCCACAATGCAAGCCTTCATCACCTGACGCTGCAAGATGCCCGATCCCATAGAAATTGAAACCGGCCCCAACCCCCGTGCCAGCATCGTGCTGATGCATGGCCTGGGCGCTGATGGCAACGATTTCGTGCCCATTGCGCACGAGATGGACTTGGGGCCCGTAGGCCCGGTCCGCTTTGTGTTCCCCAACGCACCGGTCATGCCGGTGTCGCTTAACGGCGGCTATCCCATGCCCGCCTGGTACGACATTTACCCGCCCCAGCCTGGCCAGCCGCGCCGTGAAGACGAAGCGGGCTTGCGCAAGTCCCAGGCTGCGATAGAGGATGTGCTGGCACGGGAAAAAGCGCGCGGCGTTCCGGCCGGGCGCATCGTGATCGCGGGGTTTTCCCAGGGCTGTGCCATGGCGCTCATGACGGGCTTGCGCCACGCCGAGCCGCTGGCCGGCATCGTGGGCCTGTCGGGCTACCTGCCGATTGCCGGCACCACGGCGGCCGAGCGTCACGCGGCCAACCAGCGCACCCCCATCTTCATGGCCCATGGGCAGCATGACGAGATGGTGGTCATGGGCCGCGCGACCGAGTCGCGTGACCTGCTGCAGTCACTGGGCTACAACGTGCTGTGGCGTGACTACCCGATGCCGCACTCGGTCTGCATGGAAGAGGTGGCCGACCTGAACCGCTGGCTCGTCCAGGTGCTGGGCAGCGCCTGAACCGGCGGGGTCGTCTTATTTCGTCTTGAGTTTGCCGCGCGGCACCACAGCGGTGATGGGCGGCGTGGGGCGGTCTGAAGAACCGGGCTTGGGTGGCGAATTGTCCTTCTTGGGCTTCTTTGCCATCTTGTTGCTGCGCTGATCACCTTTGGCCATGGGCCCCTCCTGTGTGCGGCCGCGACGTGCAACCGATGCCCCCGATGTTAAAGGCAAGCGCTCAGTCTTCTGCGGCGCAGGCGGCTGCCAGCAGCGCGCGCTGCTGCTGCGGTGTGCGCCGTTCGATCATGGCCAGCAGGCTGCCGCCGTCCAGCGCGCTGAAGCCGCTGTCGCTGGCAAAGTCCAGCGCTTCGGGCGTGAAGCTGGAACTGGTGGCGAACGTGCCGTGCTGAAGCCGTTGCGCAGAGATCTCCATCAGAAAATCGCGCAGCTCGGGCACGTCCACTGGTGAGCCGGGGTGATGCATGCAGCGCACCACCGTCACCGGCGTGCGTTCACGCTGCGAATACAACCGCAGGTCCAGCACACCGTCGGGTTCGCGGGGCAGGGCTTGAACCTCGGCGCCGGTGGGCGCAAACAGGGCCTTGCACAGCACCTGGAACTGCCGCGCCCGCATGTTGGCCAGCACTTCGGGCGTCCAGCGGCCGCTGCGCCAGTGCGGTGTGCCGGTCTCGTCCCGCAAAAGCGGGCCGGGCCATGTCACCGGCGCGGACGTCAGCTCGCTGGGGGGTGGCGCGGATACATGTGCGGCCTTGCGGTGGCCTGCCAGTGCAAGCCAGATGGGCGACAGGATGCGGCGAAGAAAGGAGAGCATGAACCAGACACCATAAATTTAACCTTATTGTATTAATTTCATGGGCGCTGTGGCGTGTGCCTGCTCATACTTCCGGTGGGATGGCGTCGCGCGCATGCAGCTTGGCCGCGATGTATTCGCCATGTGTCACGTGCAGCAGGCCCGCCACCTTGCTGATGACGTGGTTCTCGTGGGTGTCCAGGTGCGCGTCGGCATAGGCGACCTGCCACATGGCTTCAATCATCTTCACCTTCTGCGGGTGGGTGAAATGGTCGTTGATGGTGCTGGTGAAGCGGTGGTAGTCGTACATCGCGCCGGCCTGTGCCTCGGCCAGTTCCACGAGGCGCGCCAGCTCGTCGCCGGCCAGTGCGAATTTGCCCCGCAACGCCTGGACCACCGCCAGGCGTTCCGCGGGGGTGATGGCCGGATCGGCGCGCATGACTTCCACCAGCAGCACAGCGGTGGCCAGCTGCGCTGAATGCTGCTGCTGTGCAGGAGTCAGGGCCGCAGCCGGGGTGGAAAAACTGTCGAAAAGATCCTTGAGCGTACGTAGCATGCGGCGATCCGGGCATTGAATGCCTGATGGAACCGCCCCGCGGCGTATTGGTTCCCCGCGTGGCGGGCAGGCTCAGCGCTTGAGCGCTTCCAGCTCGGTCTTGCGGGCGTCCAGCTCGGCTTTCAGCCGCATGATGGTCCGGCGCGAATTGATGCGCTCCGTGTCGTCGCGAATGCACATCGTCAGGCCCAGGTCGGAAGGCGACACCTTCATGTACACCCAGATGCCCAGAGGCGGGTAGTACTTTTCAAATTCGACCGAGGTGCCGCGCTCTATCGCGTCCTGGCATTTCTCAAGGAACTTGCCCGCCGCCGTTTCAGGAAATTCAGTCAGCAGGCAGCGGCCCTTGAGCTCGTCGCGGTCACGCCGCAGGATGCGGGCGGCCTCGGGGTTGGCATAGACAAAACACCATTCGCGGTCCAGCAGGATGAAGCCGTCGGTCAGCCCTTCCAGCGTGCGGGTAAAGCGCTCTGCCGTCAGGCGGGCCTCGTCGGCTACGGCGCGAAAGCGGCTCACGTCCTGCAGCGCACCGCGCACATGCGTGACCGAGCCCTGCGCGTCGCGCTCGGCCTCACCCAGCGCGCGTATCCACACCTCGCGCCCCTTGGCGGTCACCAGCTGCAGTTCCAGGTCAAACGGCACGCCCCGGCGCGCGCAGGCGTCAAAGGCTTCCATCATCAGTTCCTGCGAATCGGGTGTGTAAAACGACAGCGCGTCCTGGCTGTTGGGTTCGTAGTCCTGCGGTACTTCGTGGATGGTCTTGACCTCGTCGGACCAGACCCACTTCATGGCGGTCAGGTCCACCGACCAGGCGCCCAGCCGCCCGGCGGCTGCGGCCATGCGCAACAAGGCCTGGGTTTCCTTGATCTGCTGCTCGCTCATCCACGACGTGGACACGCCGTTGTGGGCGCCCAAGTAACCGCGGTAGGTCACGCCGGATGTCCAGAACGAGCCCTCGCTGGAGCCGCCTGTGCTGCTGTTGTCGGCGTCGCGGCGGCGCCACATGCGCCGCCATGCGGAGGCGACACCGTCGCCAATGCCTGTTGCGTCTTTCATCTGGATGACATTTGCCTGGGCCATGGGAGCTCCTTGCATTGCCGTAACCGCCTTTGCTGGAACCCAAAGGGACGCATAAGGCGTGCCATTGGGGCGTGAATAAGTCACGCAGCAGACAGCTGCATTCGCCCTGGGATTGAGTTCTTTTGAATGAACCTGGACGCCAGCCGGGCGGCCGGATGGGGGCCATGGGGCATCCGTGCCTCATATTGGAGCGCCAGCGCCCCAAAACGCGGCGCCGTGCCTACTGCGCCGCCTTGGCCGTGAAGGTGACGAGCAGCCCGTCGTCCTGTACCGTGATGCGATCAGGCCGCAGCCCCATCGTCTCGGGCAAGACCAGGTCTTGCGCGCTCAAGGTGTGCAGCACCACTTCGGACCAGGTCTGGCGGGCCAGCGCCGGCACATAGGCGTCCAGCAACGCCCCGGCCTGCGGCGGCAGGCCTGTCATCTGCAGGGACACCACGCGCAGCTGGTGCGCGCGGATGGTCATGTCAGCGGGTTCGTACCGCAGCGCAAAGTCGATATCCAGCACACCCGGGTAGCGCCGCCGCAGGGCCGGCCCCGCGGCCAGCACAGCGGCCTGCGCACCCACGCGGTCGGTGGCCGCCATGAAGCGCAGCTCAGGCGCCTGCACGGCCAGCTCAAACAGCCCGCCCACCGGGTACCGCAGGGGAAAGCGCTGCGCCACAGCATCGCGAACTTGAGTCGCTGAAATGCGGTGGCGCGGTGCGGGCGCTGCGTCGGTGGTGCCGGATGATTGCGCCCGAGCGGGCTGGCCGAATGCACCGGCAGCCAGCGCCGTGCACGCCGAAAGCCAGTACCGCCGGGTCAGGCCGTGCGAGTTCATGGATTCATCCGCTGACCTGCCCGCGCGCGATGGCCGTGGTGCCCACCAGGATGTGGAACGCGGTGCCTGCGGGCAAATAGGCCAAGGCCAGCTCGGGGCGCAGCAGTTCAATGCCTGCGCGTTGAGTGCCCCCAGCGGCCCACCATTGAGAGACCGGTTGCCCCAGCCTGGCGGTGAAGCCGCGCCGGCCCACGATGACGGTGCAGCGGTCTTCGTCTGCTGCCAAAGGCGGCAACCCGTCGGGCAACGTCACGGGTGACACTTCGGCCTGCAGGTGAGGCGTGAAAGGGCTGCCAGCAGCAAATTCATTGGGTGGTGGCGCGCTGAAGGGAATCTTGCGTGCCAGGTAGCCAATCAGCTGGCCAATGGCCGGCACCCAGAGCACCAGCAGCAGCGTGCCCACGTCGCGCAGGGTAGAGGGGTTGGGTGCGGTGTAGCGGATCACTCCGCCCAGCACAGCCAGCCCCAGCAGCACGGCCATGGCCACGCGGCGGCTGGAAGATGAAACAGTGAATGACATGGCCCGTATTGTGCGGGCCGTGCATCAGTGGGCCGCCGGCCGGATCTTTCCTTCCTTGACATAGCGGTCGTATTCGTCGCGCGTGATCGCGGTGGAGCCGGCCGCGCCGTTGCTGTCGGTCCAGCCCAAAGTGACGCTGTCTTCTTCGCCGGTGTCAATTTCCACAGGCCCGTCGGGGATGGGCATCATCACGCCGTCACCGGCACGAAAGCAGACGTCTCCGCGAATGGTGGCTTGTTCTGTCATGGTCAACTCCTTCTGGCTAAAGCCCATTGGAGCGCGCCGCCTGGTGGCTGCCTGTCAGCCGCGACCTCATGCCAGTGCCGGACCAGCGCCCACAAGCTGCCGCACAGCTCAGGCAAACAGCAGTGCGGCCACCCCGACCAGCACCAGCAGCAAGCCGGAGCGCTCGGCACCGGTGAGC
>CALRZF020000232.1:0-6386 GCA_943372585.1 Ramlibacter sp. 2FC
CTGTTCCTGGACCACATCAACCAGGACAACAACCTGCGTTACTGCGAAGACATTGCGGCGACCAATCCCTGCGTGACTGCTGATACCTGGGTAA
Organism: Ramlibacter sp. 2FC; assembly: GCA_943372585.1. GTDB lineage: Bacteria > Pseudomonadota > Gammaproteobacteria > Burkholderiales > Burkholderiaceae_C > RAM1. The sequence continues at coordinate 95 of CALRZF020000232.1, forward strand.
TGACGACGGATGGCCCGGCACAGGTGTCGGATCTGGTGGGACAGCCCTTCAGTGCGGTGGTCGATGGCAAGGCCTACGCGGTGAAAAGCGAAGGCTTTTTCAGGACCGGCCACAAGCCCGTGTTCGTTCTACGCACGCGCGAGGGACAGGTCTTGCGCCTCACCGCCGATCACCGGGTTCGTCGCGTGGCGCGCAGAACCCGCTACACCCTGGAGGCTGGATGGGCTCAAGCTGCACAACTGAAAGCAGGCGACGAAATCCTGCTGAACGATCATCGCGCGCTGGGCGGGTGGGAGGGTGCCGGTACGCAGGCCGAAGGTTATTTGCTGGGGTTGCTGATCGGCGATGGCACGCTCAAGAGCGACAAGGCGGTTATTTCGGTGTGGGCGCCTGAACTGAAATTGGCAGGAAATGGCGCAGTGGCCTATGCGCAGACAGGTGCTGCCGGTATCGTGCACGCAGCTGAGGCCGCAGCCGCCACCCTGTCGCACCGGTCCGACTTTCGGGGCTTTCAGCGGCCGGTGGCGGGGCGGGGCGAGGCGCGTATGGTCTCCGGTGCCGTGCGGTGCCTGGCTCTGGACATGGGCATGCGTCCCGGACACAAGACAATTACCGCCCCCATGGAAAAAGCCTCGTCCGTCTTTGCAGAGGGGCTTCTGCGTGGTTTGTTTGACGCCGATGGTTCTGTGCAGGGTTCGCAGGAAAAAGGTGTCAGCCTGAGGTTGTCCCAAAGCGATATGGGTTTGCTTCAGACGGCGCAACGCATGTTGCTGCGTCTGGGCGTGGTCTCCACCATTTACCCCCACCGGCGTCTGGCACAGGCACGGCCGCTGCCCAACGGGCGCGGCGGCTTGTCGCTTTACGAGACGGCTTCGCAGCATGAGCTGGTCATCAGCGGGGACAATCTGCGTATTTATGCGGAGCGCATCGGGTTTGCCGATACCGAGAAGGCCGAGCGGCTGGACCATGTGCTGGGCAGTTACAACCGCAGCCTCAACCGCGAGCGTTTCACGGCCACGGTCGAGTCCCTGACCGAGGATGGGTGCGAGGACGTTTTCGATGTGACGGTTGATGATATCCATGCCTTTGACGCCAACGGCCTTTACGTGCACAACTGCGGCGAGCAACCCCTGCCGCCCTACGGCTGCTGCGACCTCGGCCCCGTCATCCTCACGCGTTTTGTGCGCCACCCCTTCGGCTTCAATGGTGCGCCCGACTTTGACTTCGAGGCTTTTGCCAAGTCGGTGACCACCCAGGTGCGTGCGCTCGACAACGTGCTGGACGTGACCTTCTGGCCACTGCCGCAGCAGCAAGCCGAGTCGGCCGCCAAGCGCCGCATCGGCGTCGGTTTCACCGGCCTGGGCAATGCGCTGGCCATGTTGTGCCTGCGTTACGACGCGCCCGAGGGCCGTGAGATGGCGGCGCGTATCGCTGTTGCCATGCGCGATGCGGCCTACATCGCCTCGGTCGCGCTGGCGAAAGAAAAAGGCGCCTTCCCCAAGTTCGACGCCGAAGGTTATCTCGCCGCAGGCACCTTTGCCAGCCGCTTGCCGGCCGCCCTGCAGCAATCCATACGCGCCAACGGCATCCGCAACAGCCACCTGTTGTCGATTGCACCGACCGGCACCGTCAGCCTGGCGTTTGCCGACAATGCGTCGAACGGCATCGAACCGCCGTTTTCGTGGATGTACCGGCGCAAGAAGCGCGAGTCTGACGGCAGCACCACCGAATACGCGGTGGAAGACCATGCCTGGCGCCTGTACCGCGAACTCGGCGGCAACGTGGACAAACTGCCCGCCTACTTTGTTTCGGCGCTCGAGATGTCGGCAGACAGCCACATTGGCATGATGGAAGCGGTGCAGCCCTTTGTGGACACGGCGATCTCCAAGACCGTCAACGTGCCGGCCGACTACGCCTACGAGGATTTCAAGAGTCTGTACCAGCAGGCCTGGCGCGCCAAGCTGAAGGGACTGGCCACCTACCGGCCCAATGCGATTCTGGGCTCGGTGCTGGAAACCCATCCGGGTCCCGCCACCGCGCCCGCCGCGCCGGTGCCCATGGACCCGATGCGCACGGTGATCGAGAGCCGACCCAAGGGCGCCTTGTCGGCGGTGGCCGAAAAAGTTGACTACTGGACGCAGGAAGGGCACAAGACGCTGTACATCGTGGTGTCTTTCCTGCCGGTGCCATCGGCCAGCGGTGAGGGCACGGTCGAACGTGCCATCGAATTTTTCATGCCGGTGGGCCAAAGTGGCGAGTCGCAGCAGTGGATCACCTCCAGCATGCGTATGCTGTCGCTGGCTGCGCGCGGCGGCTTCCTCGAGCGTGCGCTCAGCGACATGCGCAAGGTCGCCTGGGACCGTGGCCCGGTGCGGCTGGGCACCTATGAGAAGGCCGACGGCACACGCGTGCCGCTGTGGCACGACTCGGAAGTTGCGGCCATTGCCTATGCAGTGCAGAACATCATTGCGCGGCGCGCCCATCAGGGCGTTGCCAGTGCAGCACCCGTGGTGGAGCCTCAGGTCGACATGGCGCTTGCGCCGCCGGTGATGGCGGGCAAGAAGTGCAGCGAATGTGGCGCCCACGCGGTGATCCGCAAGGATGGTTGCGAGTACTGCACCCAGTGCGGCCACCTGGGCGTTTGCGGATGAGTGAGCGCCCGGTCATCGCCCTGCGGGCGCGGCCGGGCAAACCCACGGCCAGCGAGCGGGCCAGGGTGGACCGCCGCTGGCGCGTCCGCCATCTGCTGCTGGCGCCGCACCGGCTGGGGTTTTTCCTGGCGATGGTGGTGCTGGTGGCCGCAGGCGGCTGGTGGGCACTGGTGCAGCTGGGCCGCATCAGTCCCGTGCTGAGCCTGCCGTATGCGCTGTCGCCCTCGCTGGCCCATGGCGCGGTCATGACCTTTGGCTTCATTCCACTGTTCTTCTCGGGTTTCCTGTTCACGGCCGGACCCAAATGGCTGGGCGTGCAGCCATTGCTGCCCCGCCAGTTGCGGGTGCCGCTGCTGTTGCAGGCGACCGGCTGGCTGCTGTGCCTGATCGGCGCACACCTGCATGGCCTGACGGCCTTGGCGGGGCTGGTGCTGGCCGGCGCAGGTCTGGCGTGGGTCACGGCGCTGTTCTGGGGCCTGGTCCGGCGCAGCCGGGCAGAGGACCAGGTGCATGCGCGCACGGTGGGTGTCGCCTGCATCGTGGGCTGCCTGAGTCTGGCCGGCCTGGCGCTCAGTCTGTTGCTGGGGTCGCCGGACGTGGCGCGCGCCTGTGTGCTCACCGGCTTGTGGGGGTTTGTGGTGGTGGTCTACGTTTCGGTGGCGCATCGCATGATTCCATTTTTCACGTCCAGCGCCCTGCCGCGCATCGACGCCTGGCGTCCGTTCTGGGTGTTGTGGCTGATGCTGGCCGTCGCCGTGGCCGAGGTGGTGGCCGTATGGGTCGAGTTGCAGGGGCCGCTGCAAGGCACGTCGGGCACGGTCTGGCGGGTGGCACGCGGGGCCCTCGAGCTGGCCGCGGGCGGCGTGCTGCTCTGGCTCGCTGTCGCCTGGGGGTTGGTGCAAAGCCTCAAGAATCGGCTGCTGGCCATGCTGCACATCGGTTTTTTCTGGCTCGGGCTGGCGCTGGTGCTGGGGGGGCTCTCGCAGTGGCTGGGCCTGGTTCAGGACGCGCCGGTGCTGGCGCTCGGGTCGCTGCATGCGCTGACCATGGGTTGCCTGGCGTCGCTGATGCTGGCCATGGTCACGCGGGTGTCTTGTGGCCACAGCGGTCGCGCGCTCGTGGCCGACAACCTGATCTGGACGCTGTTCTGGCTGCTGCAGGCCGCGACGCTGCTGCGTATTGCGGCCGCCGCGCAAACGGCCCTCGCGGGCTGGCTGCTACTGGCGGCCGCCCTGTTGTGGGCCGGCGTCATGGGGGTCTGGGGCATGCGGCTGGGCAGCTGGTATGGCCGTCTGCGCGCTGACGCACGGCCCGGCTGAGAGAGGGACTGATGAACCTGCTTGCTGTTCCGGCCCCGTTGCCACTACCTGCCGCGCCTGACCACGATCCCGCCAGCCTGGCGGCGACGCTGATGCAGTCACGCCAGACCATTTTGCCCAAGCGCCTGCTGGCGCCCGGGCCCGATGCGAAGCAGCTCGGCATGATCCTGAACGCGGCGGCCACGGCGCCCGACCACGGGCAGCTGCAACCCTGGCGCCTGGTGCTCGTGCCGCAGGCGGCGCGCGCGCGGCTGGCCGAGGTGTTCGGTGCGGCGCTGATGGCGCGCGACGCCCAGGCGACTGCGGAACAGCTGGCGCAGGCGCGCGAAAAAGCGCACCGTGCCCCCTTGCTGATGCTGGTGGTTGTGGAGGGCCAACGCGGCGATGCGGAGATTGATCTGGCCGAAAGGACCGTGTCCGCCGGCTGCGCGATCCAGAACATGCTGCTCATGGCCACCGCATTGGGGTATGGTTCGGCATTGACCAGCGGCAAGGCGTTGAAGTCTGCTGGCCTGCGTACCCTGTTTGGCATGGCGGCCGGCGAACAGGCGCTGTGTTTTGTCAGCATCGGCACGGCCCAGTCGCGCAAGCCCGCGCGCCTGCGCCCTGCGCCGCCGGACTTTACAAGCAGCCTGTCTGCCGACGGGGACGCGCCGGGGCGCGAACCGGCGGATTCTTTTTATTCCCTGTGACTGGATGATTCATGGACATTCTGAGTTTTGACGATTTGCTGCAGGCAGCCCGGGCCCAGCCCGAGCCGCAGCGCCTGCTGTTTGTGTTTACCGGCGTGGAGCTGCCCGAGGACAGCACGCCGGTGCAGCGCGAACGGTTTGAAGCCGGCCAGGGCGGTGCGCTGGTGCCGCTGATGTGTGTGGACAAGCGGCCGGAAGAGCTGAGCTCGTTTGCCGCGCTGGTGCAGGAATCCAGCCAGTTCGGCCACAACTGGGGCCTGGTGTTTGCCGCTGCGCTGGGGGGGTCGGTGAACCGCGCGCCCACCACCGAAGATGCCGAGGAGCCGTTGCAGCGCATGGTCGAGTCCATCAAGCAGGGCCAGATTGGCGCTTTCATCCCGTTTGACCCGCAGGGCCAGCCGGTGCAGTTCGGCTGACATGGGCACGGTGCGCCGCAGTGCGCGGACGCAGGCCTTGCCCGGCGTTCATGCGCCCGGGGTGGGTTTTGAAGCGCCGTTCGAGATGCTGGGTGCCTGCCACGAGCGGGTCGAGCGCATGCTCGCCTTGCAGACACGCCTGCAGCAGCACCTGCTGGAGCGCGGCTGCGACGATGCCGCGCGGCAGGCCGCGCGTGACGTGATGCGTTACTTCGACCTCGCCGCGCCCCTGCACCACCAGGACGAGGAGATCCATGTATTCCCGCCGCTACTGGCCGGGCCGGACGCCGCCCTGCGTGCCCTGGTGCAGCGCTTGCTGCAGGACCACCGCGACATGGAAACCGCCTGGCCCGCGGCGCGCAGCGTGCTGCAGGCCATCACCGACAGCCCGGCTGCGGACTGGACGCCGCTGGACCCTGTCCGGACCGATGCGCTGAACCGGTTTGCCGCACTGTACGTGCGCCACCTGGCGGACGAGAACCACCTGGCCTACCCTGCGGCGCAGGCGGTGCTTGCCGGCGACGCCCTGCGGACCATGAGCCAGGACATGATGCGGCGAAGGGGCGTGCCCGCCGGCAACTGAGGGCGTTTCTCCCGGCCGCACGAATACGGGCAAAATAACGCCATGAACGCGCCTGATCTTTCCAACACGCTGACCCGAAGCAGCGAAACCGACGCCGAGCTGGCTGGCCTGATGGCGGTCATGGGCTCCAAGGCAAAAGCGGCATCAACCCAGATGGCGCGTGCGCCGGCAGCTATCAAAAACAGAGCGCTCTTGGCGCTGGCCGGCTTGCTGCGCCAGAACATCGCGCCTTTGCAGGCGGCCAACCAGCGTGATCTCGAACGAGCGGCAGCGGCCGGCCTGGCCGGTCCCATGCTGGACCGCCTCAAGCTGGGAGCCAAGGACATCGCCACGGTGGCCGCTGGGTGTGAGCAGCTCGCCGCCATGCCCGACGTGATCGGCGAGATCATTGGCATGAAGCAGCAGCCCAGCGGCATCCGCGTCGGCCAAATGCGTGTGCCCATCGGCGTGTTCGGCATGATTTACGAAAGCCGGCCCAACGTCACGATCGAAGCTGCGTCGCTGGCCATCAAGAGCGGCAACGCCTGCATCCTGCGCGGCGGCTCCGAGGCGATCGAGTCGAACAAGGCGCTGGCAGCCCTGGTGCACCAGGCCTTGCTGGACGCCGGCCTGCCGGCAGACGCCGTGCAAC
>CALRZF020000233.1:0-6379 GCA_943372585.1 Ramlibacter sp. 2FC
CGGAGGCATCGTTACCCACCTTGTCAGGGCTGTACTGGCGCAAGGCCGTGGCATCCGCCGCCGATCCGGCGCCCTGGAACGCATACGGGCCGGCGGCAGCCGCCGGGGCCGCCGCATTGCGGCGCGAGCGCATGACCATGCCCACCACCACCATGATGACCAGCGCCAACAGCGCCATCAGCATGAACTGGCCGAAGGCCTCGCCAAAACCCAGCGAACTGGCCAGCCAGGCCAGGCCCAAACCGGCGGCCAGGCCACCCAGCATCGCGCCCCAGGGGCGCTTGGGTGCTGCGGCGGCCGGCGCTGCAGCAGCGGGCTTGGCCGCGGCGGCATTGGTTGCGTTTTGTGCCGGAGCAGCCGGTGCCGTGGGCGCAGCGTCACGCTGGGTCACGTTGCTGGACTGGCGCCCCAGCGACTTGCCGCCGCCAATGCGCTTGGCATCGGCTTCGGCCGTTGCCACGAGCATCACGCCGGCAAGAATCAAAGACAGGAATTTCATGTCACCTCCGAAAAACTTCAACACTTGATTCCAACATGCAAGGCGACCACACCACCGGTGAGGTTGTGATAGTCCACATGGCCGAAGCCGCCTTTTTTCATCATGGCCTTCAGCTCCTGCTGGCCCGGGTGCATGCGGATGGATTCGGCGAGGTAGCGGTAGCTGGCGTCGTCCCCCGCCACCAGCTTGCCCAGGCGCGGCAGCACGCTGAATGAATACCAGTCATAGACCTTTTCCAGCGGGCGCGCCACCTTGGAAAATTCAAGCACCAGCAGCTTGCCACCGGGCTTGAGCACGCGGTTCATTTCAGCCAGCGCGGCGTCCTTGTGCGTCATGTTGCGCAAGCCAAAGGCCACGCTTACGGCATCAAAGTGGCCGTCGGCAAAGGGCAGCTTTTCAGCGTCGCACACCAGCGTGGGCACTGCCACGCCGGCGTCCAGCAGGCGGTCGCGCCCGGTGCGCAGCATGGCTTCGTTGATGTCGGTGTGCACCACCTGGCCGGTGGCGCCCACCTTTTTGGCGAACGCCAGCGCCAGGTCGCCCGTGCCGCCTGCGATGTCCAGCACGCGCGCGCCTTCGCGCAGGTTGGCCACCATCACGGTGTAGGCCTTCCAGGCGCGGTGCAGCCCCATGGACATGAGGTCGTTCATGAGGTCGTAGCGCGGCGCGACAGAGTCGAACACACCGCGCACGCGGCGCGCCTTGTCGTCCTCAGGAACCGTTTCAAATCCGAAATGCGTGGAAGCCATCCCGGAATGCTAGGGCCGAACAGGGTGCGTGGCCCGGACAACCCCGCACCAAAGCGGGGAATCTGTCGGGAATATGACGAAATACCGGCAGATGCCGGGTGCTGCGCCGCCGGTCAGTGGCTCGCGCAGGCGTGGCCGCCCTTGGGCGGCATGGGCGCGTCACGGTCCACGCCGGCAGCAGCCAGGCGTTCGCCGTACTCCGCCCACAGTTGATCCTGGCGCGCACCCAGCTCGTACAGGTAGGCCCACGAGAAGAGACCGCTGTCGTGACCATCCGAAAAAGCCGGCTGCACGGCATAGTTGCCTACCGGCTCCAGGCCCACCAGGTCCACGTTGCGCTTGCCGGTCTGCAGCACTTCCTGGCCTGGGCCGTGGCCCTGGACCTCGGCCGATGGGGAATACACACGCATCAATTCAAACGGGATGCGAAACGAAGCGCCGTCTGAAAACGCCACGTCCAGCACCCGGGACTGGTTGTGCACGGTGAGTGAAACAGGGGTGGGCGCCCCGGCCTGCAAGCCTGCCATGGCGCTCAGAACCGCACGGACATGTTGACGTACAGCTTCTCGTCGCCTTTTTGCGGTGAGCCCGTGTTGATGGTCAACGGCACATTGCTGCCACGCACGAGGCGGCCGTAATCGGCGGTAATCGACACAGGGCCGTTGCCATAGCGCAGGCCCACGCCCACGCCCGCCAGCCTGTCGCTGGACGGCTTGGACGTGCCGTTGGGGCTGTTGTTGCCCAGCCAGCCCGCATCCACAAAACCCGCCAGGCGCAGGCCCGGCAAAAACTCGGGCGTGGTGACCTCCAGCGACGCTGACAGGCCGCGGTCGCCAGAGATCGGGCGCTCGCTTTCGGTACCGCGCACAGAGGTGGACCCGCCAATGCCGAACTGCTCGCCCGAGATCAGCACATCGGGGCTGTATTGCATCTGCGACCGCGCGCTCCACAGCCAGTTGCCTGCAAAGCTGGCGGAATAGTTGATGCCCGCACGCAGCGCCTTCCAGCGGGTAGTGGTCACGCGGGGATCTTCGGTCTGGTAGGACGCCAGGTCGTTACCTGCACCGCTGCTGGTGTTGGCAGCCATCTCGACGTTGTAGCCCCACACCGAGGTGTCGGCTTCGGTCCGCGCGGTGTAGCCCAGCGTCAGCGGTCGGCTGCGCCGCGTGACCTGGCCGGGGACCGGGATGTCGTTGATCTTGGAGGCGTTGAACACCTTGTCGTCAAACCCGAACGTCACGTAGCTGCGCCGGCCGCCTTCGGGCGGCAGGTAGGCCGTATAGGTAGCGCCAAAGGTATGGCCCGCACCGGTGCTGGTGAACACGCCGAAATTCCCCACAACATCCGAGCGCGTGTAGCTGATGCCCACGACACCCCCCAGGGTGTACAGCGGCACACGATAAGACAGGCCCAGCTGCTTGACGTCGCTGAAGCGTTCGATGGACGTGGTGTAGGCGCCGGTGAACTGATGGTCCAGGTCAAACAGGTTGGTGTGACCGCCCGTGACCGTGAAGCGGTCCTTGCCCGACGATTCAGAGCCGCCGTTGGACAGGGCCAGCGCAAACGTCCAGGGCCGGCTTTCCTTGACGGTCAGGGTCGCGTCGATCTTGTCGGGCTCATCGGCTTCCTTGATGCCCACCTGGACCTGCTTGTTGGGGTTCTCGTTGGCAATGGCCGTCTGCACCGCCATGGTCTTGAAGTTGGGTGTATGGCCTTCGCGCAGCTCGGGGATGCTGCGGCGGATGTTGGCCTGGCTGTAAATGCTGGCGCCTTCGATGGTCAGCTTGCTGATCGTGAACTTGACGATTTCCAGCGTGACGGTGTCGCCCACTTCCTGAGGCGGCAGGGCCACGCGGTGCAGGCCAAAGCCCTTGGCCCGCAGGGCTTCTTCAAGCGCCGAGGTCGCTTTCTGCAGGGTGTCCATGGTGGCGTCGGCGCGCAGGTACGGCGCCAGCACGCGCGACGTGTCGCCATCGCCCAAGGGGTTGTCACCGGTGATCTTGAAGCCCTTGATGGCAAACACCGGCGCCGGCGCGGCCGTCAGCGGCGCGGGTGCCGGGGCAGCAGCGGGTGCCGGCGTCTGGGCCAGCGCCGGTCCAGCCAGACCCGCTAGCATCGCCGCCAGGGCCACTTGCGAGCGGCGGAAACTGCCGCCACGTTTGCTTCCGCCTTGTGTCATCTTGTTCTTCGCCCTATCAAGTCAGTCACCACTGACTGAAATTGTCGCACCCCATCGCCAGGTTTGTCACGCCTGGTAACGACTTCAATTGCACTGCTTGGCTGTTTTGATTCCGGAGTCAGCCAGCACGCTGACAAGCAGAGGGTTCTTGGTGGTTGGCAACGGCAGGTTGTCAAACTGGATGAACTTGGGAATGACGTTGGGCCGGGCTGTGTCGCCGTTGTTGTTGGCAAAACCGGCTTCACCCTTGCCCAGATGCAGGACTTCGTTCTTGCTGGCAATCTCGATATGGCCGTCGCGCACAAAGACGAACAGACCTTCTTCGGTATCGGCCACGTTGTTGCTCGCAAACAACTTTTCCAGGGTGCCCTGAGGCACATTGAGCTGGTCGGGACGGGTCCCTTCGATGGGCGGCTGGGTCGCAATCGGGCGGATGCCCGACGGCGAAATGAACAGCCCCTGCCCGGCCTGCAGCACCTGCAACGCAGACTGGCCCTGCGGCGTGACGGTAAACGAGCCCAGCCAGGTGAACACGCTCAGGCCGGCGTCCGCGCCGCCGGGCTCGCCGGCACAGGCGCCCGTACAGCTGATGTCGCCGCCCGAGCCCCGGATACCGATGGTTGCCGTGGCCGTGCTGAAGCCGACGTTACGGTTGTTGGCCTTGGCAATCAGGCCGGTCAGGGCCCGGACCGAGCCGCGCAGCAAAGACACCAGGAAGCGGCCTTCACCGGCGTTCTTGTCGTCATAGACAAAGTTGTCCACGCGGAATTTGGTGCCCGAACCCAGCGACATGCGCGAGTCGTCGCGAAAGACCAGCACGGCACGCGTGCCGGCGCCGGTTTCAACCATGTCGCCCGGGTAAATACTGCCACCGTCCACCAGGCGGCGGCGCTGGCCCGCACCGTCCACGGCATTCACATCGCCCTGCGCTGACACCACCTTGGCGCTGGCCTGCACCGCGTTGGGCCGCGAAGCCTCCGACACCTTGGCTGATTCAGCGCCGCAGTCCTTGGCGCACACGCGCGCGTCAAAGTCGGTGCCACGGATGCCGATGGTGGCTGTGTTGGTTTGTACGCGCGCCGCGTTGGGCGAGCTTTTTGAGATCAGCCCCGTGACAGCACGAAAGCCGCCGCGCACCAGTTGCATCAGCATGCTGTTGTCGGGCGCGTTTTCCTTGAACTGGTATTGCTGCAGCACCAGTTCGGAATTGGGCCGCACCGTCATGCGGGTGCCGTCGGCCAGCTTGATGATGGCCGAGGCGCCGTCGGCGGTGGTCAGCCGGTCGCCTTCGCGCAACTCCATGCCTTTGCCCAAGGTACGGGGGTTTTGGCCGGGGGTCTGGGCAAAGCCTACACCGCGCGCGAACTCAACCTCGCCGGCCAGCTGTGCGTGGCTGCCTGCAGCAGCCAGGAGCATGCAGACACCCAGCGCCAACGGGGCCAGTCGCCTGGGGTGAACATGTGGGGCGGGCATCGCAATCTCCAGAAAATCTTTGCACACACGCTTACGAAATATACCGAGACTGTAGGGGCTTTTTGCCCCTGCGCCTAGGTAATAAGTCCAAATGCTACCAATGGGTACCCGTGACAAACGTGCGGATTTCACGAACCCCCCCGTTTTAAGGGGGAAGACCGCGCAGCTTTTGTACCATCAGCGCCTCGGTCACGCCCTGTTGCGTCACCACGGCCTCGCACAAAACTGCCGGTGATTCGCGCCTCGCAGATGCCCACACGGGTGACGGGAAGTGGCTGTCCCAGTCAAACCGCGCGATCACATGCCAGTGCACGTGCGCAACCATGTTGCCCAGTGACGCAACGTTGATCTTGGTGGGTTGCAGCTGTTGGCGAAGCGCCTGCTCCACCGCCACCACGGCCTCCATGCACAGATGCCGCTCTTCCGCGTCCAGGTCGGAAAACTCGGCCTTGTGGTCGTTCCAGATCACGCGGTAAAACGCCGGGAAACCGGCCTCGTCGGCCCGTACCACCCGGAGCCGGGGCGCGCGATACACCAGCACGCCACCGTCTGAATCACACAGGCTGCAGGCCGGTACACCCATGCTCAGACCAGCACGCGCTCGATGCCGCCGTTGTTGGCGGCCTGCACATACTGCGGCATCCAGTCAGGGCCGAGGATCTGGTTGGCCATCTCCACCACGATGTAGTCGGCCTCCAGCAGGCCGTTGTTCAGGTCGTTGCCATAACGGGTCAGGCCCTGCAGGCAGCTGGGGCAGCTGGTCAGTATCTTCACGTTGGCGCCTTCGGCGACCTGGCCGCCGCTGCGCAGCTGGGCCTCGCCCTTGCGCAGTTCTTCTTCCTTGCGAAAGCGCACCTGGGTGGAGATGTCGGGGCGCGTCACGCCCAGCGTGCCCGATTCACCGCAGCAGCGTTCGTTCTTGAGGACGTTGTCACCCACCAGCGCCTTGACGGTTTTCATCGGGTCCTGCAGCTTCATGGGGCTGTGGCAGGGGTCGTGGTACAGGTAGGCGTCCTTGCTGGTCAGCGTGATGCCCTTTTCCAGCAGGTATTCGTGGATGTCGATGATGCGGCTGCCCGGGAAGATCTTGCCGAATTCATACCCCTGCAGCTGGTCGTAGCAGGTGCCGCAGCTGACCACCACCGTCTTGATGTCCAGGTAGTTCAGCGTGTTGGCCACGCGGTGGAACAGCACGCGGTTGTCGGTGATGATCTTTTCGGCCTTGTCGAACTGCCCGCTGCCGCGCTGCGGGTAGCCGCAGCACAGGTAGCCCGGCGGCAGCACGGTCTGCACGCCCGCGTGCCACAGCATGGCCTGCGTGGCCAGGCCCACCTGGCTGAACAGGCGCTCGGAGCCGCAACCGGGGAAATAAAACACGGCTTCGGTTTCGGAGGTGGTGCTTTTCGGGTTGCGGATGATGGGGACGTAGTCCTTGTCCTCGATATCCAGCAGCGCACGTGCGGTTTTTTTCGGCAGGCC
>CALRZF020000234.1:0-6377 GCA_943372585.1 Ramlibacter sp. 2FC
GATGCCGCTGGCGCTGGCCGCCGGGCTGGTCTGGTGCGCGCATATCGGTCTGGACCGTGCGCTCGGCTACGGGCTCAAGTACGCGGCGGGCTTTGGCGACACGCATCTGGGCCGGCTGGGGCGCGCCGACCGATGGTGAGTGGGACGAGCTGCTTATGATGGCCCCATGCCCCGCATCCTGCTGATCGACGACGACGAACACCTGGCCGCACCGCTGGCGACTTACCTGGCGCGTTTCGGCCTGGTGCTCGACAGCGCCCTGCGCCCCGGTCAGGGGCTGGCCATGCTGCGTGCCACGGCTTACGACGCGGCCATCCTCGACGTGATGCTGCCGGAGATGGACGGTTTTGCGCTGTGCCGCGAGATCCGCAAGGAAAGCGACATTCCGGTGGTGATGCTGACCGCGCGCGGCGACGTCATGGACCGGGTGGTGGGCCTGGAGCTCGGCGCCGACGATTACCTGCCCAAACCTTTCGAGCCGCGCGAACTGGTGGCGCGCCTGCAGACCATTTTGCGGCGCCAGCGGACGGCGCCTGTGCCTGCGCGCCAGCCGCGCCGGGTGTTCCAGGACCTGGTGATCGACCTGGAGACGCGCGAGGTGTTGCGCCAGGGTCAGCCGGTGGACCTGACGGGCACCGAGTTCGAGCTGCTCGCGCTGCTGGCGGCCGAGCCCGGCAAGGTGTTCAGCCGCGACGACATCCTGAACCGGCTGCGCGGCCACGAGGCGGACCTCTACACACGCGCTGTCGACATCGTGGTGAGCCGGCTGCGCAAAAAGCTGGAGCCACTCGACTGCATCAAGACCCTGCGCAACGCGGGTTACACGCTGGCCGTGGGCAAGGTTGCGGCGCCATGACGCATCCACAGGCTGCACCGGCGGCCCGCCGGCGCTGGCGGCATTCGCTGCGGCTGCGGCTGGTGACGGTGTTCCTGCTGCTGGCGCTGGCCATGGCGGCCGTGTTCATGGGCGGCATGCAGCGGATTTTTTCCACCGGCTGGCGTGATGCCGCCCGGCCGCTGGTGGCGGACTACATGGACCGGCTGGTGCAGGAGATCGGCACGCCGCCCGACGTGGCCCGGGCCCAGGCGCTGGCCGAACGGCTGCCGATTGCCATCCGCATCGAAGGGCCGCGGGTGAACTGGCAGTCGCACCCGGACCGGCCGGAGCAGCGCGAGCGGCCCGGCTTTGGCGGCCGTGCGGGGGACTGGCTCAGCCGCCCCACGGCCGACGGCCACCGCGTGAGTTTTGGGCTGGGCACCGTGCCCTGGCAGCGTGGGCCGCACAGCCCGGTCGGCTGGGTCACGCTGGCGCTGTTGCTGGCCCTGATTGCGGCGGCCTATGTTTATGTGCGGCGCCTGTTGCGGCCGCTGGACGACATAGGCGCAGGGGCCGAGCGCTTCGGCCACGGCGACTTCGACACCCCGATCCCGCTGCGCCGGCGCGACGAGCTGGGCGACCTGGCGCAACGCATCAACACCATGGCGCAGGACATCTTGGGCATGCTGGACGCCAAGCGCGGCCTGCTGCTGGCGCTCAGCCACGAGTTGCGTTCGCCGCTGACACGCGCGCGCCTGAACGCCGAGTTGTTACCGACGAGCGCAGGCGGCAATGGTCCGGGCGAGCCCGAACGCGCCGCGCTGCTGCGCGACCTGAACGAGATGCGCGACCTGATCAGCGACCTGCTCGAAAGCGAACGCCTGGCCAGCCCGCATGCGACGCTGCAGCGCGAGCCGGTGGACCTGGCCGCGCTGGTGCGCGAGGTGGTGGCCGACATGCCCGACGCCGCCGCGGTGACGCTGGAGCTGGCCGCGGGCCTGCCCGCGCTGGTACTGGACCGCACACGCATGCGCCTGCTGCTGCGCAACCTGCTTGACAACGCCCTGCGTTACAGCGCCGAGGCCCCGCAGCCGCCGCGTATCACGCTCACCCGCCAGGACGGCGGCGTGCTGCTGGCGGTGCGCGACTTCGGCCCGGGCGTGGATGCCGGACAGCTGGCCCGCCTGACCGAACCTTTCTATCGCACCGACAGCGCACGCCAGCGCGCCACCGGCGGGGTGGGGCTGGGCATGTATTTGTGCCAGCTGGTGGCGCAGGCGCATGGCAGCCGGCTGCAGGTGGACAACGCGGCGCCCGGCCTGCGTGTCCAGTTGCTATTGAAAGAGTAGCTGCTGGCGCCCGTCCATAAAGGGGTGGAGCGCTATTTTGTTCGTGTTCCCAGCACGGCGGCGCCAATGATCATGGCCGCCGCCAGGCCGATGCTCCAGCTCAGCGTGCGGCCGCTGACCAGCATCAGCAGCGCGGTCGAACCCAGCGGCGTGAGGTAACTCAGGATGCCGATCTGCCGCGCATCGCCAAGCTTGAGCGCCCGGTCCCAAAGGAAAAATGCCGCGCCCAGCGGACCCAGGCCCATCAGCGCGACCAGGACCGCGTCCCGGCCCGACAGCGCCACCGCCGGCTCCAGCGCCCAGTGGCACAGCAGCGAGAGCACGCCCGAGACCAGGCCGAACAGGCCGATGGCTGCGGTGGGGAAGGGCGCGACACGCTGGGTCAGCAGCGAGTAGCTGGCCCAGATGAAGGCCGAGCCCAGCGCCGGCAGGTAGCCCCAGGACCAGCCGCCGCCCGCGGCGTTGGTGCCGGCTCCCAGGATGGCGATGGCTGCGCCGGCAAAACCGAGCAGGGCGGCGGCCACATGCACGGCGCGCAGCGTCACACCGCGCAGAAACAGCGGCGCCAGCACCACCATGAACAGCGGCCACAGGTAGTTGACGAGGTTGGCCTCAACCGGCGGTGCATGGCGCAGCGCGATGAACAGCAGGAAATGAAAACCGAACAGGCCATACACGCCCAGCAGCAGCGTGCCGGCCGGAATGCGCCATTGCCGCCTGTCTTTGAGCACAAAGGGCAGCGCGAGCAGGCTGCCGGCGAGCAATGCGAGGCCGGTCAGCAGAAAGGGCGGAACGTGGCGCAGCGACACGCCGAGGGCGGCGAGGCTGGCCCACAGGGCGATGGCGCCCAAAGCGTACAGGTTGGCGGGCATGGCTCAAGCATAGTCGCCGGCCAAGCCCCGCATCGTCGCGCACGCCGGATGAAGCGTCGCAGGACCACGGCGTGGGTCCCGTCAGCGGGCGCGCAGCCTACGCAGGGCGGCCGTCAGCGCCGAGGGCGACTGGTAGCCGCAGCGTTGCGCGGTCTCGGCCACGCTGAGGCCGCCGTCACGCAGCTGCACGGCCAGCGCCAGCCGCTGGCTGCGCAGCCACTGCATCACGCTGAGGCCGGTTTCGTCGCGGCAACGCTCGGCAAAACGGGAGGGACTCAGGAACACCTGCTGCGCCAGCTGCGCCACGCTCAGTGCTTCGTGCAGGTGTTGCCGTGTCCAGTGGGTGAGCCGGTTCCAGTCGATCGGACGCTCGTGCCGCCTGGATGCGGGGCCGGGAACACGCCACGCCTCCAGCAACAGCAGGGGGCCGTAGTGCTGCGCCAGGCTGGCCGGCTGCGCCAGCGCCTGTGCCAGGTAGTGGGCAAGCGCCAGGGCTTGCGCCGGCCGTGCGGGCTGGACGGGGCACGCGGCCCAGCTTGTCTGGGCGGTGTCCAGCACCAGGCAGCGGCTGCCGCTGCGGGCTTTGAAGTCGTGGCGTTCTCCGGGAGCAATCACGCAGCCCTGGCCGACGCCAATGTGCTGACCGCGGCCCTGGACATCGAGCTCCAGCACGCCGTCCAGGCCGAGCAGCACCTGGAAGTGCGCATGTGCATGGCTGCCGGGCGAAGCGCCGTAGTGGCGCAGCGACAGGGAGCCCTGCGGCGCGGTCATGATGTCAGAGGGTATCGGCCACGCCTGCAGCGTGGGCCTGCTGGTCGGCGTGGTAGCTCGAGCGCACCATGGCGCCGACGGCGGCGTGGGTGAAACCCATCTTGTAGGCCTCGGCTTCAAACATCTTGAAGGTGTCGGGGTGCACGTAGCGGCGCACCGGCAGGTGGCTGGTCGAAGGTGCGAGGTACTGGCCAATCGTCAGCATGTCGATGTTGTGCGCGCGCATGTCGCGCATGACCTGCAGGATTTCTTCATCGGTCTCGCCCAGACCGACCATGATGCCGCTTTTGGTCGGCACGTCGGGGTGCAGGGCCTTGAATTTTTTCAGCAGGTTCAGCGAGAACTGGTAGTCCGAGCCGGGGCGCGCTTCCTTGTACAGGCGCGGCGCGGTTTCCAGGTTGTGGTTCATCACGTCGGGCGGCGCGGCCTTGAGGATCTCCAGCGCGCGGTCGTCGCGGCCGCGGAAGTCGGGCACCAGGATCTCGATGGTGGTGCCCGGCGAGAGTTCGCGGATGCGCGTGATGCAGTCCACAAAATGCTGGCTGCCGCCGTCGCGCAGGTCGTCGCGGTCCACGCTGGTGATCACCACGTACTTGAGCTTGAGCGCGGCAATCGTCTTGGCCAGGTTCTCGGGCTCGTTGACGTCCAGCGGGTCAGGCCGGCCGTGGCCGACGTCGCAGAACGGGCACCGCCGCGTGCACTTGTCGCCCATGATCATGAAGGTCGCCGTACCCTTGCCGAAACATTCGCCGATGTTGGGGCAGGACGCTTCCTCGCACACCGTCACCAGTTTGTTGCTGCGCAGGATGTCCTTGATTTCGTAAAAACGTGTGCTCGGGCTGCCGGCCTTGACGCGAATCCACTCGGGCTTCTTGAGCAGCTCGCCCTGCACCACCTTGACCGGGATGCGCGACAGCTTGGCCGCGGCCTTCTGCTTGGCCAGCGGGTTGTAGTCTTCCTGGCTCTGGATATCGCGAACCACGGGACTGGTGGCGGGGGTGAGGGCTTCGGGTGTACTCATGGTGTGTTGGTGTGTTTCTTCGGGTCAGGGTGCCAGGTAGGTGACGAGCTTGTGGCCCAGCACGTCCGCGGCCTCCTGCCAGCTGGCCGATACCCCGATTGTAGAAAGGTCTGTGGTTTGCAGCCCGGCATAACCACAGGGGTTGATGCGCGAGAAGGGTTCGAGGTCCATCGCCACATTGAGCGCGACGCCGTGGTAGGTGCAGTGCCGGCTGACCTTGATGCCCAGCGCGGCGATCTTGCCCAGGCCGCGGAAAGGGTCGACCGGGTTGAGCGGGCCGATCAGCGCCGCATGCGAGGCCGGGTCCGCGAGGCGGACGTAAATGCCGGGCGATCCCGTCACGCGGTGCCCGGTCACGCCGAAATGCCCCAGCGTCTTGATGACGGCCTCTTCGATGCGGTAGACATATTCCTTGACGAAATACCCGGCGCGTTTCAGGTCGATCAGCGGGTAGGCCACCACCTGGCCGGGGCCGTGGTACGTGACCTGGCCGCCGCGGTCGGTCTGCACCACCGGAATGTCGCCGGGATTCAGTACATGGTCGGGCTTGCCGGCCAGCCCCTGCGTGTAGACCGGCGGATGCTCACAAATCCATAGCTGGTCGCGCTCATTCTGATTGGGCTGGAGGCCGATTTGGCTTGAAGTGTCATGGCGGCTGGCGGTGAAGGCCTGCATGGCCGCATAGGTGGGCTGGTAGTCCACCTGGCCGAGCTGGCGCACATCAAAGGACATGGCGGGCCTCTGCAAGGTGGTGCCTTACAGCACCACCTTGACCATGGGGTGGGTCGACAGCGTGCGGTACAGCTCGTCGAGCTGCTCCCTGGAGGTGGCCATGACGGTGATGGTCACGCCCAGGTATTTGCCGCCCTTGCTTTCGCGCAGCTCGATGGTGGTCGCGTCGAAGGCCGGGTCGAACTGATGGGCGACCATGGTGATGGCGTGCACCAGCCCGTCGACCTTCTCACCCATGACCTTGATGGGAAACAGCGACGGGTACTCGATCAGCGATTCCTGGCGCGGCGTTTCGCCTGGCGCGGTCGGTTTGGGCGGGGTGTTCATGCCTTCTCCGTCTGCGACTGTTTGGCGCGTTGGTAGGCCGCGTGCAGCTTCGCGTAAACCGGGCCGGGCTGACCGTTGCCCACGGACTTGCCGTCGAGCGTGGTGACGGCCAGCACCTCCTTGGTCGCCGACGACAGCAGCAACTCGTCGGCGGCGAAAACTTCCTCGCGGCTGATCCGGCGCAGTTCAAACGGGATGCCGGCGTCACGGCATATTTCCTCGATCAGGCCGTAACGAATGCCCTCGAGCACCAGGTTGTCCTTGGGCGGGCCCAGCACCTTGCCGCCCTGCACGACCCAGACGTTGCAGGCGGCCGCTTCACTGAGGAAGCCGTCGCGGAACATCACGGTTTCCATCGCGCCCACGTCCGCGCTGATCTGGCGCGCAAACACCGCGCCCAGCAGGCTGGTGCTCTTGATGTGGGCCTTGCTCCAGCGGAAGTCGTCGGCGGTGACGCAGGCCACACCGTGCGCGCGCTGCTCGGGCGT
>CALRZF020000235.1:0-6360 GCA_943372585.1 Ramlibacter sp. 2FC
GCCTCAGGCATCCTTGCGCCATGCCCCAGTCACTGAGTTATCTCCTTTTTGATTCAACGCACGAAGAGTCTGGCGCCTGCGCTTTTGACGCTATGGCGTCTGTGATGCCTGAGCGTGTGCCGGCCTTGCTGGCCGATGTGCAGGCTGTACTGGCATGGGCCACCCACCTGTTCGGCCCGCCGGCCGGCGCGGGCGACGAGAGCGACACGCAGGAATGGGCGTTTGACCTGCAGGCCTCAGACGTTGCTGGCGCGCCGCTGGCCATCAACTGGGACACGCAGAGCGCGCAGGTTCTGCTGCCGCCCGCCACCGATGGACGCCTCACGCTGACGCTGACCGTCAGCGGTCACCGCGCGTTTGCCGACGCGTTTCGCCAGGCATTTGCGGATGCGCTGTAAAGGCATCCACCCGACCGCTCAAGCCGCGCCCCGCACCACCCCACCCGCCCGCACAAAGTTGCCCGCGCCCAGGTGGTGGATCGGCTGCAGCGCCGCGTTGTCGTCTCGGTAATCCCAGCGACCATTCACAAAGATGCGCGCATCCGCCGCCGCGGCCACCACTTCGGCAAAGCAGGTGTCGTACGCATCCTCGGTGTGGCGCTCGGGGATCAGGCGGCATTCCAGCCAGGCAGCGCAGCCCTGTTCGATCACGGGCATGCCCAGCACTGGGCCGGGTGTGGTCTGCAGTCCGTGGCGCGCGATCTTGTCTTCGTCGCGCCCGCTGGTGCTGCCCACCGCAAACGTCAGGCCGGCCAGCGCGGTGCCGGGCAGGCAGATGGCAAACGCGCCGCTGGCAGCAATCAGCTCGCGCGTGAAGGTTTTTTTGTCGATCACGATGGCGATGCGCGGCGGGGTGAATTCCACCGGCATGCTCCACGCCGCCGCCATCACATTGCTGCGCCCGCCGTGCGCGCTGGTCACCAGCACCGTGGGGCCATGGTTGATCAGGCGGCTGGCATGGGGCAGCTGCACAGGGGTGAAGTGGATGGCCGCAGAAGTCATGGTTTGTCGGCTCCGTCGGGGTTGTCCAGGGCGCCAAACAGGTCGCTCAGGCTTTTACCGCCACCCGCCTCCCCACCCGCCTGCTTCATGGGCGTGCCCTTGGGGTATTCCTCGGCAATGCGGTCTTCCCAATAGGTGGTGGGGTTGGGCGCGCTGCACAGGCGGCGGTAGACCTCGGCGGGCACTTGCTTGTAGGCCTGGATGGTTTTGCTGTCCCAGTGCAGGTCCAGCTGCTGTGTGGCGGGGTCGTAAACGGCTTTGCGGATGCGGCCGGTGGTGAAGGTTCTGGTTTGCATGGTGGGCCCTGCTTTACGGTGCTGCCCCCAGTTTGCCGCACCTTTGCCGCAGGTCGGGAGCCAGATCGTTTCTAATACGGTCCCCGTGCAGGTTTCCCCTGCCTCTCCTGAGTCCTATCCCCTTGAACCCCGCCTTTGCCAGCACCCCCCTGGTCCGCCTGCTGTCGCAGTGGACGCCTGCCGCCGCGCCCGACGCGGGTGCGGACATGGGCGAGCGGCTGGCCCAGTGGGTCAGCGCCTTTGATGCGATCAGCCTGCACACGGCGCACCGCGCCATCCAGGCCATGGGCCCGGCGGCGGCACGGGCGCAGGCCCCTGGCCGCCGGCCGGTGCCACCGGCTGCACTGGCGAAAGACTTCGCCCAGGTGCGCGACCAGCAGGCCCGCGCCATCGCGCAGGCGCCCGCCCTGCCCAACGAATTTACCTACGCGCCCTACAAGCGCCGCCACCTGGAGTTGCAGCGCCAGATGGGCCTGGCGGTAGACGCGCTGCGCCAGCGAGTACGCGATGCGCTGGTGCAGCACAGCCCCGCCATGCACCAGCTGGCGGCGCTGGACGCTGCCATGGACAAGGTGGTGTCCCCGCGTGAACAGGCGCTGCTGCCCGTGGCCGTGACGGTGCTGGAGCGGCGCTTTGGCCAGCTGCAGGCCGCCCACCTGAAGGCGCTGAACGACGCGCGCCAGGCCCTGGCCGAGGGCAACGACATGCCGGAGGACGACCCCATGCTCTGGCGCCGCCCCGGCGCCTGGCTGCACCACTTTGAGCAGGACTGGCACCAGGCGTTGCGCGCCGAGCTGGACCTGCGGCTTGAACCGGTTGCCGGGCTGATTGAAGCCACCGGCATTGAACTGAATCACTCGCTTTGAATTGCCAATGACCCAACGTTTTTTCTGGATTGCTTTTTCCACCGGCCTGGCGGCCATTGCCTGGGTGGGCGCGGGCTTTGTGGGCACGCATGTGCTGGCCCTGGCCATGACGGTGGCGATCGCCGCTGCCTACCTGCTGGGCGCGCACGAGCTGCGCCAGTACCGCGCCGACACCGCCGCCCTGGCCACCGCACTGGCGCAGGCGAGCGCGCCTGAAGCAACGTCGCTGGGCGACTGGCTGGCCCGTGTGCCCACAGCCCTGCGCGCCGCCGTGCGCCAGCGCATCGAGTCGGGCCGTGGCGCGCTGCCGGGCCCTGCGCTCACACCGTACCTGGTGGGGCTGCTGGTGATGCTGGGCATGCTCGGCACGTTCCTGGGCATGGTGGTCACGTTCCGCGGCGCGGTGTTTGCGCTGGAAGGCTCCACCGACCTGCAGGCCATCCGCGCGGCGCTGGCCGAGCCCATCCGCGGGTTGGGGCTGTCGTTTGGCACGTCGGTGGCGGGTGTGGCCGGCTCGGCCATGCTGGGGCTGATGTCCACCCTGTGCCGGCGTGAACGCCTGGCCGCGGCGCGCATGCTGGACGCCAGCGTGGCCACGGTGCTGCGCCCGTTTTCGCCCGTGCACCAGCGCGAGGAAGCCCTGCGCGCCGCGCAGGCCCAGGCCGTGGCGCTGCCGCTGCTGGTGGACCGGCTGGACACGCTGATGGCAACCATCGAGCAGCGCAGCCAGCAACTGGATGAGCGCATGCTGGCATCGCAGGCCCGGTTTCAGCAGGATGCGGCGGCGGCCTACACCACGCTGGCCAGCAGCGTGGGCACAGCTTTGCAAGACAGCCTGGCCGCCGGCGCACGTGCGGCGGGCGACAGCATCCGCCCCGTGATGGAAGCCAGCATGGCTCAGATCGCGCAGGACCAGGCCCGCCACGAGGCGCAGCGCCTGCAGACGTGGTCGCAGCAGCTGCAGGGCCTGGCCGACGGGCTGGGCACGCAGGGGCAGCAGGCAGTTGAGCGCATGGACAAGCTGGCGCAACAGATGGCCACCGGCGCAGGCGACCTGGTGCAGGCCACGGCGGGGCGCATGGATGCGCTGGCACAGCAAACCACCACCAGCGTGGCCGCCATGGCGCAGCAAATCACCGCAGGCCTGGAAGCACTGGCGCAAAAGAACGCCACCAGCACCCAGGCGCTGGCCACCACCTGGCAGACGCACATGGAGGCCCTGCGCGCCGACGAGCAGCGCCGCGGCGACGCCGCCGTGGCGCGCCTGGGCGAGCTGCAGGCCGGCGTGGCCCAGCACCTGGCCACGCTGGGCGCGGCGCTGGAGGCGCCGCTGGCGCGGCTGATGCAGACCGCGTCTGAAGTGCCGCAGGCCGCAGCCAGCGTGCTGGCCCAGCTGCGCCAGGAGATGGCCCAGCTGTCCAGCCAGGAAAACACCACGCTGGCCGAACGCACGGCGCTGGTTGAGCGCCTGGCCGCGCTGATGCAGACGGTGGAAGAAGCCGCGCGCCAGGCCACGCAGATGGCCGTGCAGGCCCAGGCCAACGCGGTGGAGCTGTCCAGCTGGGGCGAGGCGTTTGGCCAGGGCGTGGAGATGTTCCATGCGGGCAACGAAAAGCTGGCCACTGCGCTGCAGCAGGTGGAGGCCGCCATCAGCCGGTCCACCGCGCGCAGCGACGAGCAGCTGGCCTATTACGTGGCGCAGGCACGCGAGGTGATCGACCTGAGCATCAGCGCCCAGCACGGCGTGATCGAAAAACTGCGCACGCTGGGCAGCGCACGCGCCGAACCGGCGGAGGCCGCCTGATGTCCGCGCTGGAAGACGTTGTGGACGACGGCACCGGCGACACCACCGCGCCGGTGTGGACGGTGTTTGGCGACCTGATGACGGGGCTGCTGGGTGCGTTTGTGCTGGTGCTGATGGGCGTGCTGGTGGTGCAGATGGACCTGGTAACCAACCTGAACGCCGAGATCGAAAAGCGCCGCGTGGAAGAGCGCCGCCGCATGGCGCTTGAAAAGGCGCTGGCCGTGCCACTGGCCTCCGGCCGCGTGACGCTGGCCAACGGGCGCATCGGCATCAGCGGCAGCGTTCTGTTTGCCTTCAGCTCGGCCGAGCTGCGTCCCGAAGGGCAGCAGCTGCTGCGCAGCCTGGTGCACCCGCTGCGCGTGTACACCGCCGAACGCGGCGAGGTGCTGATGGTCAGCGGTTTTACCGACGACCGCGGCGTGTCCGGGCGCAACCAGAAATTTGAAGACAACCTGGAGCTGTCGGCCCAGCGCGCGCTGACCGTCACGCGCGTGCTGATTGCCGAGGGCATGCCGCCGGGTCAGGTGTTTGCCGCGGCCTTTGGTGCGCAGCAGCCCGTGGCGTCCAACGCCGACGAGGCCGGCCGCGCGCAGAACCGCCGCGTGGAGATGGCGCCGGTGCCGCGTGCGGCCGGCCCGGTGGCGGCCGCGCGATGAGCACCGCGCGGCAGTGGCAGCAGCAAGCCCTGGCACGCCGGCTGGCGGACCAGAGCGCGCCGGTGCAGGCGCTGCTGCGCGCGCGCCTGGGGGCGGCTGCGCAGGCGCTGTCCACATCACCGTCAGTCACATCGGCTGCCCCCGAAACCGTACGCACCGCGGTGGTGCAGGCTGGGCCCAGGCCGGGCACGGCCACCTGGCCGCGCCCGCAGCACACCAGTGACGAACTGGCCAGCGCCGCGCGCTTTCGCCGCGCCTGGTCGCGCAGCCGCGCGCAGGACAGCGTGGCGATGGCCGCAGCACAGCGCCTGCCCAACGCCGGGCCGCTGAATTCGCACGTGCTCGCGCTGCAGTCGCTGCAGCTCATGCACACCCTGCCAGGTGACTACCTGCGCCGCTTTGTCGCGCATGTGGAGGCCTTGCAGTGGCTGCAGGCAGTGGCGCCGCTGGTCACGGCGCCTGCGCGCAAGCCCAAGCGCCCCCGCAGTACCCCCGCGGGCCGCTAGGGCGCCCGCTCGGGCGGTTGCCAAGCCGCCGCTTCGCGGGCACGATGGCTGCCATGTTCTTTCAGTGGCCCCAGTACCTCTGGCTGATGCTGATCCTGCCGTTGCTGCCGGTGGCCTATGTGTGGCTGCTGCGCCGTCGCGGCAAGGTGGCCTTGCGCTACAGCAGCCTGGGCGTCGTGCGCGCGGCCGCCGCCGGGCGCCAGTGGCGCCGCCACGTGCCCCCTGCCCTTGTGTTGCTGGCTTGCGCCCTGCTGCTGGCCGCCGCCGCGCGGCCGGTGGCCAGCGTGCCGCTGCCCTGGGCGCGCTCCACCGTCATGCTGGCGATGGATGTGTCGCTGAGCATGCGTGTGAACGACGTCAAACCCACCCGCATGGAGGCAGCCCAGGACGCAGCCAAACTGTTCCTGCGCGACCTGCCCAAAAAGGTCGAGGTCGGGCTGGTGACCTTCGCCGGCAGTGCCCAGGTGGCCCAGCGTGCCACCTTGGACCGCGCGGCGCTGGTGGCGGCCATTGACGGCATCCAGATGCAGCGCAGCACGGCGGTGGGCAACGCCATTGCCATGAGCGTGGCAGAGCTCTTCCCCGACCATGGGATCGATGTGACCGAGATGACATTTGGCGCGAACTTTGGCCCGTATTCAGGCAACCGCCCAAGCGGACGCAGCCTGGACGACAAGGCCAAGCCCGCTCCCAAACAGATCACGCCGGTGGCACCGGGCTCGTACACATCAGCGGCCATCATCTTGCTGACCGATGGCCGGCGCACCACGGGGATGGACACACTGGAGGCCGCCAAACTGGCCGCCGACCGTGGCGTGCGCATCCATGTGGTGGGTCTGGGTAATCCCAATGGGGGAGCCTACGGCGACGAGGGCATGTCCATGTACCTGCAGATTGACGAACCCACGCTGCGCGAGGTGGCCCGCAGGACCGGCGGCGACTACCACCAGGCCGCCACCGCCGAAAAGCTGCGCGACATCTACGCCACGCTGGGCACGCAAATGCAGGTGGTCAAGCGTGAGACCGAGCTGGCGGGGCTGCTGGCTCTGGCCGCCGCGCTGCTGATGCTGGCTGCGGGCGGGCTGTCGGTGCTGTGGTTTCGGCGGATTGCCTGACGCCTAACCCATCCCCGGCATCTTGGGCATGCCCTTCATGCCACCCATGCGTTTCATCATCTTCATGAGGCCGCCGCCCTTCATTTTTTTCATCATGCCCTGCATCTGCTCGAATT
>CALRZF020000236.1:0-6338 GCA_943372585.1 Ramlibacter sp. 2FC
GTCGTGGCGCAGGCACGGCGCCAGGCCGGCGTGCCTAACCTGGACGTGACCATCATCAACCGCTCGATCTGGCGCATGAGCCGGCAGGTCGCGGCCCGGTTCAGCCAGGGGCGCACCCTGCTCGTGGGCGACGCCGCACACCGCTTTCCGCCGACAGGAGGGTTCGGGCTGAATTCCGGCGTGCAGGACGCGCACAACCTGGGCTGGAAGCTGGCCTACGTGCTGCGCGGTTGGGCTGGCGAGAGCCTGCTGGACAGCTACGGCGAGGAACGCCAGCCCGTGGCGGAGTCGAACGCCAACTTCAGCTACGGCAACCGGCTGCGCTACAAGCACACCGAAGAGGCGATACGGTCGGGCGATGTGGACCGCATGCGGTTCTGGATCAACGACACCGACAACCACCTCCACAGCATCGGCCAGGCACTGGGTTTCAGCTACGCGAGCCGCGCCATCGTGCAGGACGGCACGGTCGCCAAGCCATTGCAGCCGCGCCGCTACGAGCCTAGCGACCGGCCTGGCGGACGTTTTCCGCACCTGTGGCTGGACCTGGCGCAAACGCGGTCCACGCTGGACTGGTTCGACCAGGAGTTCACGCTGGTGACGGGCCCGCTGGGCGAGGCCTGGCATGCCGCGTGCCGCGACGTGCGCGACAGGCTGGGCGTTCCCCTGCGCATGCGCACCCTGCCGCATGCCGACCCGCGTGACGGTTTCGAGCTGGGCATGCGTGGCGCCGTGCTGGTGCGTCCTGACGGCCATGTGGCTTGGCGCATGCCCTGGGTGCCGGGCGACCCTGCACGGTCACTGGCGGACGCGCTGTCCAGCGTGCTCGGGACCGTGGACACGCGTGTGCCGGCCCATGCCTGAGTCGGGCCAGGTCCACATGGCGTGGCAGGCGCAGGGCACGGGACAGCCGCTGCTGCTGTTGCACGGGGCCGAAGGCACGCGCCACATGTTCAGTGAGCTGGTGGCTTGCCTGCAGGACTCGTTCACCTGTATCTCGTTCGATCAGCGGGGTTGCGGGGACACGCGGTCGCCGCTGACCGCGTACTCGGCCGACGATATCGCCGACGACGCGTGCGCGGTGCTGACGCAAGCCGGCTTTGCGTCCGCGCATGTCTACGGCACCTCGTTCGGCGGCATCGTGGCGCAAAGCCTGGCGGCGCGCCACCGCGAGCGGGTTCACGCGCTGGTGCTGGGCAACACCTGGGCCAGCGGCCAGGTGCTGGCGGACGCCAGCCCGGCAGTGGCCCGTGAACTGGCTGCATTGCGCCAGGACCGCGTGACGAACGCGCAGGCCATTGCACGCTACTTCTATCCAGACGAATTCCTGTGCGCCCATCCCGGCGTTGCCGCCCGTTTCGGCCAGGCGCCGGCCACGGGCGAAGCGTACCGGCTGCGCGCGCAATGCGTTGCCACGCCCATCGCGGCCATGGCGCCCCGCATCGCCGCACCGACCCTGGTCGTGGCGGGCGCCGAGGACCGGCTGGTGTCCGCGGACAAGACGCTGGAGCTCGCGAGCCTGATCCCGTCGGCCACCGCGCGGACGATCGCTGGCGCAGGGCACCTGCCCTGCCTGCAGATGCCCGCCGTGCTGGCGGCGGAGCTACGCGATTTCCTGAACCGCAACGACATATCGAATCCCCGCTAACCTGAAGGAGACAACACATGACCAAGCGAACATTCCTCTCGGCCACCCTGGCCTGCACCCTGTCACTGGCCTGCGGGTGGGCCGCGGCCCAGCAAGGCCCTGGCGGCTACCCCAACCGGCCGGTGACCCTGGTCGTGCCTTTTCCAGCCGGTGGCGCCAGCGATATCTTCGCGCGCATCATCGGGCAGAAGCTGTCGGACCAGTTCGGCCAGCCCTTCGTCGTGGACAACAAGCCCGGCGCAACCGGGTTGATCGGTACATCGCACGTGCAGCGCGCCAGGGCCGACGGCTACACGCTGCTGTTCTCAAGCAACAGCAGCCACGTGATCGCCCCGTTGCTCAAGGCCAAGCCGGCGTTCGACTCGCTGGCCGACTTCGAACCCGTGACCATGCTGGGCCGCTACCCGTTCGCGCTGGACGTCAACCCCAAGGTCCCCGCCAGGACGGTCAAGGAATTGGTGGAACTGGCCCGCAAGTCCCCCGGCAAGCTGAACTTCGGAAGCATCGGCGAAGGCAGCGGCACCCATCTGGCCGCCGAGATCTTTCGCCAGCGAACCGGCATCAACATCACCCACATCCCCTACAAGGGAACGTCGGCGCTGGGCAACGCGCTGATCGCGGGCGAGATCGACATCCAGTTCGACAGCGTGGGCGCAGCCAAGCCGCTTGTCGATGCGGGCCGCGTGCGCGCGCTGGCTGTCACGGGCTCGCAGCGGTCGCCCCTGCTGCCCAACGTGCCCAGCCTGGCCGAAGAAGGCATCACCGGCGTGGACCCGACCATATGGATCGGTGCCTTCGCGCCGAAGGGCACGCCGGTCGAAATCGTCACATTCCTGAACACCGAAATCCGCAAGCTGCTCAAGGACAACGCTGACGTTCGCCGTATCTTCAACGACAACGGCGCGGACATCATCGGCAACACGCCGCAGGAGTTCGCCGCCGACATCACTCGTGAAAAAGCGCAGTACACCAAGCTGGTCAACGACCTCAAACTCGCCAGGGACTGACATGCGGCTGCACGGCATCGACCACTTCACCATCCGGTGCCATCCGGACGAACTGCCCCTGCTGGCTGCGTTCTACACCGGTGTGCTGGGCCTGTCGCCCGGCCCGCGTCCTTCGTTCGGCTTCGCGGGCCACTGGCTGTACGCCGGCGCGCAAGCCGTCGTGCATCTGGCGGCCAACGATCCGTCGCCGCCCGCGCTGCCGGCAGCAACCGGCCGGCTGGACCACGTGTCGTTCCGCACTACCGGCCTGCACGCTGCCAGGCAGCGGCTGGAACGCCTCGGTGTGGCGTTTCACGAACTGCCGGTGCCGGGCATGCCGCTGCACCAGCTTTTCCTGCAGGACCCGACCGGCGTGAAGATCGAGCTGACTTTCGACTCGGCCGAGGTTGGCGCCCTGCCCACGGTGTGAGGTGAGCGGCGACCTCGAGCCAGGCGCGCTGATCGAACCATCGATCCATGCCGGCCTGCGGCATTGGGGGCCTCGCTGGGGCCAGGACATCGTGCGTTCGCGCGACGCCATGCTGGCCCTGTATGAACCCCTGCTGCGCGCGTCGGACGTGCGCCGCCACCAGGTGGCCCATGGTCTGGCGTACGGACCGCATGCGCGTCAGGTCATGGACGTTTTCGCGCCGGAGCAGGCTCGCAACGCGCCCATGCTTGTATTCGTCCACGGCGGTGCGTTCGTACGCGGCGAGCGTGACCTGAGCCCCTACGTCCATGCCAACGTGACCGCCGAATTTGCCGCGCATGGTTATGTGGCCGCCAGCGTCGGCTACCGGCTTGCGCCGGACGCCCCATGGCCCGGAGGCGCCCGCGACGTGCGGGCGGCCTTGGAGTGGCTGCGCCAGCACGCCCGGGTATTTGGCGGCGACCCTGACAGGATGTTCCTGATGGGTCATTCGGCCGGCTGCGCGCACTGTGCGACGGCGGCGTGGGACGAACGCGTGATTTCAAACGAAGACAGGCGCTTGCCATCGCTGGCCGGCCTGATCCTGGTCAGCCCGCGCCTGCGCATTGACTTGCAGGACTGCAACCCCAACCGTGCAGGTGTACTGGCGTACTACGGCGCAGACCCCGCGGAGTACGCCGCGCGCGCACCGCTGGCTGCCGGGGGCCTGCGGCAACCCACGTTCCTCGCGTCCGCTGCTTACGAAAACCCGGGCCTGCACCGGGATGTGGACGCGCTGCTGGCCCTGTCATCGGCCGCCGCGCCAGGTGCACCTGCGCTGACGCACATGCACTTGGCAGACCACAACCACGTCAGCATCGTCGCGCAGTTCAATACGTTGCCTAACGAACTTGGCATCAGCATACGGAACTGGTGCAGCAGGACACCCTGACTGTTACTTCATCAGTCCTTCCGCCCGCATGGCCTCCTGCACAGCGGGTCGGGCGCCGACGCGTTCGCGGTAGGCCAGCAGGTTGGCAAAGCCCGACAGGTCCACGCCCGTGGGTTTGGCCCAGTTGGTGGTGGTGAACAGGTAGCCGTCGGCCACGCTGAAATGGTCGCCCATCAGGTATTGCTTGCCGGCCAGTTCGCCGTCCACCCATTTCAGGCGGCCGGCGAGCTTGTCACGCGCCATGGTCTTCACCTCTTCGGGGAAGGCGGGATTGAACAGGGGGCTGAAGCCCTTGTGGATTTCGGTGCCGATGAAGGTCAGCCATTCCTGCAGGCGGTAGCGTGCCAGCGTGCCGTTGGCGGGCGCCAGGTTTTTCAGCGGGGCCAGGTCGGCAACGTATTGCACGATGGCCGGGCCTTCGCGCAGGCGGGTGCCGTCGTCCAGCTCCAGCAGGGGCACGTAGCCCAGCGGGTTGATGCTGTAGTAGTCGGTGCCGTCGTCCAGCTGGTGGGTCTTGGTGGGGGCCTTGACGGCCTCGAACGCAATGCCGGCTTCGCGCAGCGCGATATGGGGCGACAGGGAACAGGCGCCGGGGGAGTAGTAAAGCTTCATGGTTTTTCCTTTGGAACCACGCATGCTAGCGGTTGCCGGGGTTTTCTGCAGAGCGCCGTTTTTCTGGCGCTGGCGCTTGTCCTACAGCACCCCGCGCCGGTGGCTGATCGCCCGCGCCGCATGGCCTGCATAGCATCGGTACATCCATCCTCCACAGGAGTCACCATGCTGAAGTACGCACTTATTTTTGCGATCGTGTCACTGATCGCCGGCGCCCTGGGCTTTGGCGGCGTTGCTGCCGGTGCCGCAGGCATTGCCAAGATCCTGTTCGGCCTGTTCCTGATCATTGCCGTGGTGTTTGTCGTACTGGCAGCGCTGGGCGTGGGTGCCGTGAAGAAAGCCATTGACTGATGCCTGAACTGAAGAAACACCGCTCCACCGTGGAGACCGCGCTGGAGTACCAGGTGCTTGCGCCTGCGCATTTCTGCTTCAACATCGAAGCCGCCCAGCGCCCCGGGCAGACGCTGCTGAGCGAACGCCTGGCCGTGTCTTCAGGGGTGTCGGTGCGCAGCTTTACCGATCCTGCCAACGGCAACCGGTTCATCCGTTTTGATGCGCCCGTGGGGCCGCTGATGGTGAATTACCAGGCCGAGGTGGAGCTGGACATTGA
The DNA here is from genome assembly GCA_943372585.1 of Ramlibacter sp. 2FC. Lineage (GTDB taxonomy): Bacteria > Pseudomonadota > Gammaproteobacteria > Burkholderiales > Burkholderiaceae_C > RAM1. Next base: position 5,218 of record CALRZF020000236.1, read on the forward strand.
GCCCGTGCCCGACGACCTGGCCGAGGTGCCCGTGGGCCAGTTGCCCGACGATGTGTTGCATTACCTGATGCCCACGCGTTACTGCGAATCCGACGTGCTCTCGCGCGCCGCGCAGCAGATGTTTGGCCATTTGCCGCCGGGCATAGGCCGGGTGCGCGCGGTCACGCAATGGATTCACGATTCCATCACCTACCTGCCCGGCAGCACGGTGTCCACCACCACCGCGCAGGACGTGTTTGTGCAGCGTGCGGGTGTGTGCCGCGACTTTGCCCACCTGGGCATCACCCTGTGCCGCGCGCTGAACATCCCGGCGCGGCTGGTGGTGGGCTATGTGTGGTTTGACGAGCCGCCGCAGGACTTCCACGCCATCTTTGAGGCCTGGATCGGCGGGCGCTGGGTACTGTTTGACCCCACCGGCATGGCACCGCCCGAGAAGCTGGTGCGTATCGGCACCGGGCGCGACGCCAAGGACGTGGCCTTCAGCACGCTGTATGGCGCCGTGCAGATGACGCGCAAGGAGCTGCGCGTGGATGAGGGCGACCGCGATGTGCAGCTGCGCATTGAGGCCGAGCTGGCGGCCGAAGACGCCTGATCTGCCTGGTGCCGCGCTTCAGCGCGCGCGGCGCAGCACCAGCATGCCGAACAGCGTGGCCGTGATGTACATGCTGACCGAATAGATCGCCGCCGGCAGCGCCAGCTGGAAGTTGTCCAGCACGCTCAGTGCGATGTAGATGGCCAGCGTGGAGTTGTGGATGCCGATCTCGAAGCTGATGGCGGTGGACAGCGGTTTGTCCATGCCGGCCGCGCGGCTGAGGTAGTAGCCTGCCAGCAGGCTCAGCAGGTTGAACACCACCACAGCCGGGCCCACGCTGGCAAACGACGTGACCAGCGCGTTCCACTCCTTGGCAATGGCGATCAGTGCGAATGCTGCGAGCACCAGCGCGCTGAAAATCTTGAACGGTTTTTCCATGCGCTGCGCAAAGCCGGGGCTGCGCGCAGCTACCACCATGCCGATCACCACGGGCACCAGAACCACGGCAATCACCTCGGCCACCTTGCCCAGCTGCAGCGGCACGACCTGGCCGGTTTTGGCGAAGGTGTTGATCGCCCAGTTGGCGATG
>CALRZF020000237.1:0-6318 GCA_943372585.1 Ramlibacter sp. 2FC
CCTGAGGCCCTGCCTTGTCCCATCGGATTCAGCAGGCCATCCGGCACCGAACCTCACTGAAGCCTAGGCCATGAGCACCGACAAAGTTGATTACCGCGCCACACTGAACCTGCCCGACACGCCCTTTCCCATGCGGGGCGATCTGCCCAAGCGCGAGCCCGGCTGGACCCAGGAATGGGAGGAGCACGGTCTGTACAAGAAGCTGCGCGACGCGCGCTGCAACGCGCCCAAGTTCATCCTGCACGACGGTCCGCCGTATGCCAACGGCCAGATCCACATGGGCCATGCGGTCAACAAGATCCTGAAGGACATGATCGTCAAGGCGCGCCAGCTCAAGGGCATGGACGCGCAGTACATCCCCGGCTGGGACTGCCACGGCCTGCCGATCGAAAACGCCATCGAAAAGAAATACGGCCGCAACCTGCCGCGCGACGAGATGCAGGCCAAAAGCCGCGCTTTCGCTACCGAGCAGATCGGCATCCAGATGGCCGACTTCAAGCGCCTGGGCGTGCTCGGCGACTGGGAGCACCCTTACCGCACCATGGACTTCAGCAACGAGGCTGATGAAATCCGCGCGTTCAAGCGCGTGATGGAACGCGGCTTTGTCTACCGCGGCCTGAAGCCCGTGTACTGGTGCTTTGACTGCGGCAGCTCCCTGGCCGAATTTGAGATCGAATACGCCGACAAGAAGAGCACCACGCTGGACGTGGGCTTCAAGTGCGCCGAACCCGCCAAACTGGCAGCAGCTTTCGGCGTTGATGCGTTAGCCAAAGATGCCTTCGCTGTCATCTGGACCACCACCGCCTGGACGATTCCCGCCAACCAGGCGCTGAACCTCAACCCTGAGATCGTCTATGCGCTGGTCGACACGCCCCGCGGCCTGCTGGTGCTGGCCGAGACGCTGGTCGACAAATGCCTGGAGCGCTACGGGCTGACCGGCAACGTGCTGGCCACGGCCAAGGGCGAGAAACTCAACCTCATCAACTTCATGCACCCGCTGCACGATGTCGATGCAGGCTTCAAGCGCTTCAGCCCCGTGTACCTGGCCGACTACGCCACGGCCGACGACGGTACGGGTATCGTGCACTCGTCGCCCGCTTACGGCGTGGATGACTTCAACAGCTGCGTGGCCAACGGCATCGCGTATGACGACATCCTCAACCCCGTTCAGGGCAACGGCAGCTACGCGCCGGACTTCCCGCTGTTCGGCGGCCTGAACATCTGGAAGGCCGTGCCCCAGATCATCGAGACGCTGCGCAATGCCGGCCGCCTGTTTGCCACGCACGACATCACCCACAGCTACCCGCATTGCTGGCGCCACAAGACGCCAGTGATCTACCGCGCCGCCGCCCAGTGGTTCATCCGCATGGACGAGGGCGTGGGCGTCTTCACCAAGGACAAGGCGCCCAAGACGCTGCGCCAACTGGCGCTGGACGCGATTGAAGAAACCAGCTTCTACCCCGAAAACGGAAAGGCCCGCCTGCGCGACATGATCGCCGGCCGGCCCGACTGGTGCATCAGCCGCCAGCGCAGCTGGGGCGTGCCGCTGCCGCTGTTCCTGCACAAGGACAGTGGTGAACTGCACCCGCGCACGCCCGAGATCCTGGACCTGGCCGCCTGCATCGTGCAGCAAGGCGGCATCGAGGCCTGGAGCAAGGCCACACCCGAGGACATCCTGGCGCAGGTGGGCAGTGCGGCGGATGCCGCCAGCTACACCAAGAGCAGCGACATTCTGGAAGTGTGGTTCGATTCCGGCACCACGCACACCACCGTGCTCAAGGGCTCGCACCCCGGCGCCGGCCACGACACCGGCCCCGAGGCCGACCTGTACCTGGAAGGCCACGACCAGCACCGCGGCTGGTTCCACAGCTCGCTGCTGACGGCCTGCGCCATGTACGGCCGCGCGCCCTACAAGGGCCTGCTGACCCACGGCTTCACCGTAGACAGCCAGGGCCGCAAGATGAGCAAGTCGCTGGGCAACGGCGTGGACCCGCAGGAAACCAGCAAGAAGCTCGGCGCGGAAATCATCCGCCTGTGGGTGGCGGCGTCCGACTACTCCGGCGACATCGCGGGCGACGACAAGATCCTGGCGCGTGTGGTGGACGCCTACCGCCGCATCCGCAACACGCTGCGCTTCCTGCTGGCGAACATCAGCGACTTTGACCCTGCCAAAGACGCCGTGCCGCTGGACCAGCTGCTGGAGATCGACCGCTACGCCCTGGGCCGCGCGGCGCAATTCCAGGCCGAGGTGCTGGCCCACTTTGAGGTGTATGAGTTCCACCCCGTGGTGGCCAAACTGCAGCTGTACTGCAGCGAGGACCTGGGTGGTTTTTACCTCGACATCCTCAAGGACCGCCTGTACACCACAGCGCCGAAGTCGCTGGCCCGGCGCAGCGCGCAAACCGCGTTGTGGCACATCACCCACGCCATGCTGCGCTGGATGGCGCCGTTCCTCAGCTTCACGGCCGAAGAAGCCTGGAAGGTGTTTGGCACGTCGGAATCGATCTTCCTTGAGACCTATGCACAGTTGCCGGTGGCCGATGACGCGCTGCTGGCCAAGTGGGCGCGTATCCGCGAGGTGCGCGACCAGGTCAACAAGGACATTGAAGCCCTGCGTGCGGACGGCAAGGTGGGCTCGTCCCTGCAAGCCAATGTGGTACTGGGCGCAACCGACGCCGATCGCGCGCTGCTGGGCAGCCTGGGCGGCGACCTGAAGTTCGTGTTCATCACCTCCGCCATTGAATTGGCGGCAGCGGACGCCACGGCGGCGCAGGTCAGTGCATCTGCTGCCACCAAGTGCGAACGCTGCTGGCACTACCGCGACGACGTGGGCCACGACCCGGCCCACCCCACGATCTGCGGGCGCTGCACCAGCAACCTGTACGGCGCCGGTGAAGACCGGAAGTTCGCCTGATGGCCAAGACCACCTTCCTGCGTTCGTCCGGCGGCAACCTGCTGCCCTGGCTGGCGCTGGCGCTCATCATCCTGATCGCCGACCAGTTCACCAAGGTGCTGATCCTGGGCTACTACAAGCTGGGCGACAGCACGTATGTCACCAGCTTCTTCAACGTCGTGCGGGTGCACAACACCGGCGCGGCGTTCTCGTTCCTGGCGTCAGCGTCGGGTTGGCAGCGCTGGTTCTTCACAGGCATCGGCGTGGCCGCAGCGCTGTTCATTGTGTGGATGCTGCGCTCGCACCCGGGCCAGCGCCTGTTCTCGTTCGCACTGGCCTGCATCCTGGGCGGCGCCATCGGCAACGTGGTGGACCGCCTGTTGCACGGCTACGTGGTGGATTTTCTGGACTTTCACTGGGCAGGCTGGCACTTTCCGGCGTTCAACCTGGCCGACGCGGCCATCTCCATCGGTGCGGCCTGCCTGATTCTGGACGAGCTGTTGCGGGTGCGGCGCTCGCGGTAACCGCAACGTAATTGCTGCACTGCATCAGGCGTATAGTTGACGCCTGAAGTAATGAAGCACCTGTTGAATCTATTGGCAGCGATCGCGCTGCTCGTCTGGGGTACCCACCTCGTGCGAACCGGCATCTTGCGCGTGTTCGGCGCAAACCTGCGCAACGTCCTTTCGCACAGCATCAGCAACCGCTACACGGCCGCGCTCTCGGGTGTGGGCGTCACGGCGCTGGTGCAGTCCAGCACAGCCACCGCACTCATCGTCTCGTCTTTTGTCGGCCAGGGTCTGGTCACGCTGCCGCTGGCGCTGGCCGTGATGCTGGGCGCCGACGTGGGCACCAGCCTGATGGCCGTGGTGTTTTCGTTCGACCTGTCGTGGTTGTCGCCGCTGTTCATCTTTGCCGGCGTAGTCCTGTTCATTTCGCGCCAAAGCACCAACGTGGGCCGCATTGGCCGCATCCTGATCGGCCTGGGCCTGATGCTGCTGGCGCTGCGCCTGGTCACTGCATCCACCGAGGTCCTCACGCAGGCGCCCGCCGTCAAGGCGCTGCTGGCGTCGCTGGCCAGCGACCTGCTGCTGGAAATCACCATGGGCGCGGTGCTGGCCGTGGTGTCGTATTCCAGCCTGGCCATCGTGCTGCTGACCGCCACGCTGGCCGCGTCCGGCGTGATTCCGCTGGATGTGGCGCTGGGCCTGGTGCTGGGCGCCAACCTGGGCAGCGGCCTGCTGGCCGTACTGACCACCGCCAAATCCACTGTCGAGGTCCGCCAGGTGCCCATGGGCAACTTCGTGTTCAAGGCGCTGGGCGTGCTGATTGCCGCGCCGTTGCTGGGCCTGTGGGTGCGCCATGTGCGCCCGTATCTGGGCGACCCGGCGACGGTTGTGGTGATGTTCCACCTGACGTTCAACCTGCTGGTGGGCGTGGTGTTTATTGGCGTCACGCAGGTGGTGGCCGGATGGGTACAGAAATGGCTGCCCAAGCCGGAAAAGACGCTGACCTCCGGCCGCCCGCACCACCTGGACCCTTCGGCGCTGAGCACACCTTCGCTGGCCATTTCCTGCGCCGCGCGTGAGGCGCTGCACCAGGCCGACATTGTGGAGACCATGATGCAGGGCATGCTCAAGGTCATCAAGGACAACGACCTGCGGCTGGCCGAAGAACTGCGCAAGATGGACGACACGGTGGACGAGCTGTACTCGGCCATCAAGTACTACCTGACCAAGATCTCGCGCGAGGCATTGGGCGAAGAAGAAAGCCGGCGCTGGACGGACATCATCAGCTTCACCATCAACATGGAGCAAATCGGCGACATCATCGAGCGCGTGCTGATCGACATTGAAGACAAGAAGATCAAGAAGGGCCGCAGCTTTTCAGAGGCCGGCATGGCCGAGATCTGCGAACTGCATGCGCGCCTGATCGACAACCTGCGCCTGGGCATGAGTGTGTTTCTGAACGGCACGGTGCGCGACGCGCAGAAACTGCTGGAGGAAAAGGCGCGCTTTCGTGACCTGGAGCGCGAATACGCCACCACCCATCTGGGCCGCCTGTCAGACAACACGGTTCAAAGCATCGAGACCAGCTCGCTGCACATTGACCTGATCAGCGACTTGAAACGCATCAATTCGCACATTTGCTCCATCGCCTATCCGATCCTGGACTCGGCCGGAGCGCTGGCACCCAACCGGTTGCGCCAACCGGTGCTGCCTGCAGGCGAATAAAAAACCGCTCAGCCCGGCACGCTTTCGCGGCGGCCGCGCTCCTGGATGCAGTATTCCAGCAGGGCGTCAATTTCAGTCGATTTGTCGAAAACTGCGTCTGCCCCCAGCTGCGCGCAACGCCAGCGCACATCGTTGGTGGCGTGGTTGCTCAATACGACCATCTTCTGTTCAGGCTTGCGGTAGCGGCAGGCCTCCAGAATGTTCAACCCGCTGCCTTCACGCAGAAACAGGTCCACGATGGCCAGGTCCCAGAAATCGTCGTTGCGGGCGAGCCATTCACGGCCCTCATGCTCGGTCTCGGCGATCCCCACGGGCTCCACCAGCGCGAGTTCCTGCAGTGTTTCGATCAGGTTCTGCCGGATGGTGGCGCTGTCTTCGACGATATAGGCTCTGAACTTCATGTGATTCTCCTGCCCGGCGCGCCTCAGAGACATGCCGGGGTGATTGACTGTTGAAGTTACTGTAGGGTCTGGGCCCCGAGCCGGGTGAAAGCAGTTGTGCCACACGCCTGTAGGAACAGGGCTAAAGCCCCATGGCGCAAAGGACGAGGGCCGCCTCCAGCGTGAACTCGTTACGGTGCAGCCTTTGCAGCACTTCCTGGGCCGTCATCAGGCGGAATTCATCCACCTCGCCGTCCTGGTTCACGGGCTCGATGCCCTCTGGCACGATGCACTGGAACCAGTCCACAAGCTCCACCGTGTAGCCCCCTGCGGACCCGCCGCCGCCCGATGGCCGGCGCATGGCCACGCGCCCGCCATGCCGCAAATGCTGCAGCGCCGGCAGCGCCAGCCCGGCTTCTTCGTGCGTTTCCCGCTCCAGCGCGGCCTGCAGCGTATCGGTGGCCGGCACCATGCCGCCCATCAATGTGTCCCACAGACCGGGATCATTGGGCTTGTTCAGGGCGCGCCGCTGGACCCAGTGGCGCCCGTCCGGGCTGCGCCCGGCCAGATGAACGGCGCGGGTGGCAATGCCCAGGGGCCGCACCGCCGCGCGTTCCACTGTGCCCAGCACGTTCCCTTGTTCATCTGTTACAGCCAGTTGCTCATGGCGCCAGGCCCCGGCCAGCCCGGTGTCGCGCAGCGCCAACGCCACCTTGTCCAATGCAGGGGTCAGGGGGCCCGCCACCTGCCAGCCTGACTCACCACCACGCTCCATGGGCTGCAGCACCGCATCCAGGCCGGGTAGCAGCGC
>CALRZF020000238.1:0-6265 GCA_943372585.1 Ramlibacter sp. 2FC
GGCTGCACAGGCTGCACATGGTCTTGCCCGGCGCGATCTTGTCCTTGACGATGGAATAGGTGTCCTGGTTCTCGATGTGGAACGGGATGCCCAGGGCCTTCAGGTACCCCGGCAGCACATGCTCCGGGAAGCCCGGCTGCTTCTGGTCCAGGTTGACCGCGATGATGGAGAAGTCGATGGGCGCGCGCGCCTGCATCTTCAGCAGGATGTCCAGCATGCCGTAGCTGTCCTTGCCGCCCGACAGGCACACCATGACCTTGTCGCCTTCTTCAATCATGTTGAAGTCCACGATGGCCTGGCCCATCAGCCGGCACAGGCGCTTTTCAAGCTTGTGCGTCTCGCGCTCGATCTTCAGGTCACGCGCGGGCGCGGCGCCAGCGGGGGCGGCTTCGTTGTCAATCCAGACGGCACTCATGGGGTGGATTGTCTCATCGGCGGGCCAACCCGGCATGGGGCGAGCGTTTGGCAGCCATAAAGCGTGAAAATCCACGACATGCTGACTTTCCGCCCCCTCGTCCCCGCCGACCAGCAAGCCCTGTGGCACTGGCTGCATGTGGCCCTGTGGGATCCACCGCCCGCGGGTCTTCGCCCCATTGAGGTGCTGGATGCGCCGCCGGTGCGCATCTATGCCGAAGGCTGGGGGCGCCCCGGGGATGTGGGTGTGGTGGCGCAGGTCGATGGCGTGGATGCAGGCGCCTGCTGGATGCGGCTGGTGCCTGATGGCAAGGGGCTGGCGTATGTGGATGAGCGCACGCCACAGCTGGGCATTTCCTTGTTGCCCGCATTCCAGCACCAGGGCCATGGCCGGCCGTTGATGCGGGCGGCGCTCGATGCTGCGCGCGCGGCGGGCTATGGCCAGGTGTCGCTGACGGTGCATCCGCAGAACCCGGCCATTGCGATGTACGAGCGCTGCGGCTTTCGCAAAGCGGGTTTGCGCAACAGCTTTCACCTCATGGTCGCGGACCTGGGCTGCGGGCTTGAGCCGCCCAGCCCCGCCAGATAGTCCGCATACGCCGCCGCGCTGTCGCGGGGCTTTTCCATCATGGGCAAATGGCCGACGCCCGGCATGGTGATGATGCGGGCCTGGGGCAGCCTGTCGTGCAGCACGCCGGCACCGGATACATCGAACACCTGGTCATCGGTCCCCCACAGGGCAAACACAGGTTGCCTGAGCCGCGAAATACGTGCGTCCAGCAGGTAGCGGTCCTTGAGCTGGGCATTCCACAGCCGCTGGTTGGACCCGGCCAGGCGCAGCGCATCCACCTGCGCCGATTTCAGGATGGGGTAAGGCAAGAACGGCGGCTGGGCGAACACCAGCTTCATCATGGCGTCAAACTCAGCTCGGTCACGCGCGACCAGCGGTGCACGGCCGCTATCAATCTGCCGGTCCATCTCGCTGGCCCGGGGCGAGCGGATGCCGTGGGGCGAGCCGATGAAGGCCACACTTTTGACCCGGCCCGGGTGCTGGATGGCCATCAGCGCCGCGATGGTGCCGCCCATGGAGCTGCCGGCCAGGTGGGCCTGGGCGATGCCCAGCGCATCCATGAACGCCAGCAGGCGGCGCACCTGCGCGTCGTAGTCATAGGCCTGGCCGTCGAGCCGCCCGCTTTCGCCAAAGCCGGGCAGGTCGGGCGCGACGATGCGCAAGGGGCGGGGCAGGGCGCGGGCAAAATCAACCCAATGGTCCTTTTCGGCAAAGATTCCGTGCAGCAGCAACACCGGCACATCCTGCCCACCGCGCTGGCCACTGTCCAGGTAGTGGATGGTGTGCTGCGCGGCGACGACGGTTTTTTCATTCAGCCCGGCCGTCGCGCGGCTGGCCGCGATCAAGGGCGGCTTCAGCAGCGCGGGCAGGCCATACCATGCCGCAGCCAGCAGGGCGCCAAGAACTGCAACAACGGCCACAGCGATACGTTTCACGGAAAGCTCCATTCTGTTTTGTGCAGGCGCGAGGCTATCGCCCAGGGCAAAACAAGACTTGCACGTTTGGGCTATGCAATCCGCTAACGCATTGGTGCTGGGCACCGACCGGGCGCTGTACCTCGGTGACATGCCGGCCACTGGCCTGCATCGCCACGCCTGCCCTGTCTTCCTGCTGGGGCTGTCGGGCCGGTTTGCCCTGCACCTGCCCGGCGCGTCTGTGGTGACATGCCACAGTGCGCTGGTCGACACGGGCGTTGAGCATGTGTTTGACCCACAGGGCGAGCAGGTGGCCGTGATGTACCTGGAGCCCGACGCGCCGGAGACCCGCGCGCTGTTGCCCTGGTTTGCCCAACACGGTGGCGTGATGCTGGACCCGGCCATGCGTGTGGGCTCGCGCAACGCGGCGCACGCCCGGTTGTGCAGCTTTGACCTGAGTGCCCTTCTCACATTCACGCTGGACGCCGCCGCGCCCCTGGACCCGCGCATTGCCCAGGGTATCCGCAGGTTGCGTCAAGGCGGAGGTGATGTTGTCAACCGGGACATGGTTGCCGCTGCGGTGAACCTGTCAGCGTCGCGCTTCAACCACCTGTTTCGCCAGGAGGCGGGCGTGAGCTTTCGCAGCTACCGGGTGTGGGCGCAGGTCCGATCGGCGCTGGCGGGCCTGGCCACGTCACCACGCCTGACCGACGCCGCGCTGGAAGGCGCGTTTGTGGATTCCTCCCACTTCAGCCGGACCTTCCGCCAGACATTTGGCATGACGCCGTCCAGCGTGCTCAAACCGCTGCGCAGCGTGACGTTGGTTCAGGGCCGGTAGGTGTTGCTGACAGAGAACCAGCCCAGGCTGTTGCCGGTCGTGGTGCTGGGCTTGTATTCGGCGCCGACCCAGCCTTGCCAGCCCAGGCGGTCGATCTCGGCGAAGACAAAGCCGTAGTCGATCTCGCCGGTACCGGGTTCGCTGCGCGCCGGGGGCGATGCGAACTGGATGTGACCGATCTTGTCCCAGTGCCGGCACATACGTGTGACGAGGTCGCCTTCTTCCACCTGCACGTGGTAGCAGTCGAACATGATCTTCAGGGCGTGCAGCCCTGTGCGATCGATCAGTTCCGCCGCCCGTTCGACCGAACCGAGCACGTAGCCGGGACGATCGCGTCCGTTCAGTGGCTCAATCAGCAGCTGGATGCCTGTGTGTTCGGCGCGGCGAACGGCAGCCTCGAGGTTGCGGGCATAGGTGTTCCAGGCCTGTGCCCGCGGCACTCCGCCGGCCAGTCCGCCCATGACGTGTACAGCGCAGCGCCCCAGTGCGTCGGCATAGGCCAGCGCCTGGTCCACCGATGCGATGAACTCCTGCTCGCGTCCCGGCAGCGCGGCCAGGCCCCAGTCCGGCGGGCCGCCATGCGCCGTGTTGATGCCTACCATCGTGAGCCCCTGGTCGCGCAGCCAGCCTGCCACTTCGGCGGCCGGATGCGCATAAGGAAACCAGCATTCGACTGCGTCGAAACCGGCCTCGCGCGCGGCGGCAAAGCGCTCGGGGAACGGCAGTTCCTGGAACAGGATGGAGACGTTGGCGGAGAACCTGGGCATCGGCAGAAAACAGCGTTAGAGGGGCGTGTCTCGGAACAGGGCTTCGTCCATGCGGCAAAGCTGCGCGCTGACAGCGAACTCGAATTCGACCGCCGACCTTACGGCGTCGATTTCCACACCGGGCGCGATCTCCGTCAGCTCCAGTCCGGCGGGTGTCAGGCGGAACACGGCGCGCTCCGTGATGTACAGCACCGTCTGTCCCTTGGCGATGGCCGACGGGCCATGGAAGTTGACCTGGTCGATGCGGTGCAGGAATTTCTGGTGGCGGCCGTCGCGCACGATGCGCAGCCCGGCGGGCGTGCCCGGCTGAACCTGGATCTCGGATTTGCCCGCGGTCAGCTCGCCGCAGAACAGCACCTTGCGCGCCTTGTGGGAAATGTCCACGAAGCCGCCGGGGCCGCGCAGGTTGCCCTGGAAATCGCCGACATTGACGCTGCCGTCGCCGCGCACCTGCGCAAAGCCCAGCCCGGCCACGTCGAGCCCGCCGCCGTGATAGAAGTCGAAGACCTCCATCGAATCGAGGATGCAGTCCGCGTTGTAGTGCGCGCCGAACGCGCCGGTCTTTTTGGGCGAGCCGATCGCCGGCATGCCGCCCAGGCCACCGTGCTCGGTGCTGAAATGGAACGGACCCTCCAGGCCCTGTTCCTGGACCACCGCGGGGATGCCCGATGCCATGCCCACGCCCAGGTTCACCACGTCGCCGGCGCGCAGTTCCATGGCCGCGCGGCGGGCCACCACCTTGCGCACGTCCAGCGGCAGCGGGTCGAGTTGGGGCAACTCGCCGCGTGCCTGGCCGCTGAGCATGGGGTCATGGCCGCCCAGCTGCGTCTGGATCGCCGTCGGGTCGATGACCACATGGTCCACCCAGATGCCCGGCACCGCGACCATGCGCGGGTTGATCGCGCCGCGTGCCACGCGTTCGCGCGCCACGGCGATCACGATGCCGCCGGAGTTGCGCGCGGCCATCGCCTGGTACTTGATGCCCACGTCCACCGGCTCGCCTTCCATGCTCAGGTTGCCGTCGGGGTCGGCTGCCGTCGCCTGGATGATGGCCACATCGATCGGGAACGTGCTGAAGAACAGGTAGGGCTTGCCGTCCAGGTCCATGCGGCGTACGAAGTCCGGCGCCGGCGTGCGGGCGTTGACCTGTGTGCGGCCTGCATCTTGCGCCGACGGGTCGGCGTAGGTGTTCAGTCCCACCTCGGTCAGGAACCCGGGCGAGCCGGTGGCCTGCTCGCGCATCAGCTTGAACAGGCAGCCCATGGGAAACGAATACGCCTCGAACTTGCCGCTCGCGGCCATGTCGGCAAAGCGCGGCGAATCACGGTGGCTGAAGGTTGCCGTGATCACGCGGCGCACCAGGCCCTCGTGCGCCAGGTGCTCCAGCCCGCTCCTGGGTTCGGCCTTCCAGCCCTGGCGGTTGGGCAGGAACAGCGTCAGGTCGCGCGGCGCGCCCTGCGCCTCGAAGCGCTCGCCCAAAGCGCGCAGCACGGCCTCGGGCACGGCCATGGACACCATGCCACCCACGACCACCGTGGCGCCCGGCTTCACGGCTGCGGCCGCCTCCTGCGCCGTGACGAATTTGCCCGACTGTTCCTGCATCGCGTGTCCCTTATTCGACCTTCGCGCCGGACAGCTGCACCACTTTGCCCAGGTCAGCGATTTCCTTGCGGATGAATGCGCCGAATTCATCGGGCGTGGCGCTCATGGGCGCGGCGCCCAGCTCGGCCAGTTTGCGACGCGTCTCGGGCTCGGCCAGGATGCTCTTCATCGCGGCGTTGACGCGGGCCACCGCGTCGGGCGGCGTACCCGCGCGAGTGACCAGGCCGACCCAGATGCGGATCTCGTAGCCGGGGATGAATTCGCTGATGGCCGGCACGTTGGGATAGCGCGGGCTGCGTGCATGGGTGGTCACGCCCAGCGCGCGCACCTTGCCGGAATCGATCAGCGGCGCGACTTCGGAAATCCCGCCGAAGTACGCCTGCACGCGGTTGCCCATGACGTCCACCAGCGCCGCGCTTCCCTGCTTGTACGGCACGTGGACCATCTTGCCGTTGGCCATGCTGTTGAACAGCGCGCCGGCCAGGTGCTGCGACGTGCCGCTGCCGCCCGAGCCGTAGTTGATGACCGTGCTGCCACTGCGGGCCAGCGCGATGAACTCGCGCATGTCTTTGGCCGGCAGCTCGTTGCTGACCACCAGCATGTTCGGGATGGTGGCCATCGGGCTGATGGCGGTGAAGTCCTTCTCCAGGTTGTACGTGAGGTTGGTGTACAGGCTGGGGTTGGTCGCGTGCGTGTTGGAAATCATCAGCAGCGTGTAGCCGTCCGGCGCGGCTTTGGCGGCATGGGCTGCACCGATATTGGCTGCGGCGCCGCCGCGGTTTTCCACCACCACGGGCTGGCCGAGCAGCTCTCGCAGGCGGTCCGCGGCCAGCCGCGCCATGATGTCCGTGTTCCCGCCAGCCGCGAACGGCACGACCAGGGTCACCGGCCGCGAGGGCCAGGCCTGGCCGAAAGAGGGTGCCGCCGCCAGCGAGGCGCCGGCCAGCAGGATGAGTCTGCGCGTTGAATCCATGTCTTGTCTCCTGGGTTTATGGGTTGGTTGGATTGGGAGCAGGTGCGCGTCAAAGCTTGCGCAGCGCCGCCTCGACGAAACTGCGGTCCCACCGGCCCGCCTCGATATCGGTCTCCAGCGCCTGCTCGTCGCGGTAGCGGCCCTCGGCTACGTCAACGACCGCGGCGGCCTGTTCGCGCGGCACCA
>CALRZF020000239.1:0-6259 GCA_943372585.1 Ramlibacter sp. 2FC
GGCGATGAGGGGCATCGTGAGGATGGACAAAATCGTGTTGATGGCCGTGAGCGAGATGTTCATGGCCACGTTGCCGCCAAACAGGTGGCTGAACAGGTTGGCCGATACGCCGCCGGGCGACGCCGCCAGCAGCATCAGCCCCACGGCAAACACGGGCGGCAGGCCGAAGGCCACGACCAGCCCATAGCAGGCCAGCGGCAGCGCCACCACCTGCAGTGCCAGGGCCACCACAACCGCCTTGGGGTATTTCAGCAAGCGCTGGAAGTCCGCCACGCTGAGCGACAGGCCCAGGCCGAACATGACCAGCGCCAGCGACACCAGCAGCAGGGTGGGAAGGAGCTGGATGAAGTTCATGTCTTGTAGGAAGGATCGGTTTTGTCCAGCTTGCGCAGCAGCGCAGGCCAGGCAATGTTCGCACCTTGCCCGGCGGTCACGGTCTTCATGACTTCCGCCAGCCCCTGCAGCACGCGCGGGTCGATCAGGGTCAGCTCACCGCCGCCCTGCGCGTCGATCTGGATGCGGCAGGTGTTCTCGAATGTGTACATGGACAAGAACGCGTCGGCAATCGTGCGGCCTACCGTCAGCAGGCCGTGGTTGCGCAGCATGAGGAAGTTTTTCTTGCCGATGTCGGCCTGCAGGCGCGGGCGCTCGTCGTCGCGCAGCGCCACGCCTTCGTAGTCGTGATAGGCCAGTGACGCCAGCACAAAGGTGCTTTGCTGGCTGATGGGCAGCACGCCGGCCTTTTGCGCGCTGACGGCCACGCCCGCGCGGCTGTGGGTGTGCAGCACGCAGCCCGCGTCTTCTCGAACCTGGTGGATGCAGCTGTGGATGGTGAAGCCGGCCGGGTTGACCGGAAAGGGTGAGTCGATCAGCTTGTTGCAGGCCTGGTCCACCTTGACCAGGCTGGACGCGGTGATCTCGTCGAACATCAGGCCGTAGGGGTTGATCAGGAAATGGTGCTCGGGGCCGGGGATGCGCGCGCTGATGTGGGTGAAGACCAGGTCGCTCCAGCCGTACAGTGCCACCAGCCGGTAAGCTGCGGCCAGGTCCACACGCAGTGCCCATTCTTCGGCGCTGACGACTTCTTTGAGGGATGGGATGTGCATGGTGTTTGTCTCCTTTTCGGACGCCATCACACCTGTTTTTCAGTGCGAGGGCTGTCCCGCCTGTGACGTGTTGCGGAACTCGCTGGGGCTGGCACCCGTGTGCTCGCGGAACACCCGGCTGAAGTGCGACAGGTTGCCAAAGCCCCAGGTCATGGCGATGTCGGTGATGGGCCGGCCGTGGGGCCCTGCGGCCTGCAGGTCGCGCACGCAGGCCTGCAGGCGCATGCGCTGGATGTAGCCGGCAATGGACTCGCCCTCGCCAGCGAACGCGTTGTACAGGTGGCGGCGGCTGCAGTTGAGCGCGCGGGCAATGCCGTCCACGCTCAGCGCCGGGTCGCCCAGGTGCTGTGCCACATACGCACGGATGCGGTCGCGCAGGGCCTCGCGCTGGGTCAGGGCGGTCTCCTGGCCCGACAGCTCCAGCAGCGACAGCTGCACCAGCTGCTTGATGAGCTGGCCCGCGCCCTGGGCGGCGGCCTCGCTCATGTGGGGCAGCTCCTGGTAGGTGTTGCGCATGGTCTCCAGCGCCACCCGGGATATGCCGCTGGCACCCAGGTGCCGGGCCATGGTGCCCGGCAGGCGCAGGCTGCGTTCGACCAAGTCGTCCTTGGGCACCATCACGATCAGGTGGTCCACCCGCTCGGGGTTGGCTATTTCATACGGCTGCGTGGTGTCGTAGATGATCCACGCGCCCGAGCGCGCGCTGGCCTCGCGGCCCTGCTGCTGCACGGTGGCGCCGCCCTCCCACGGAGCGACGATCTTCAGGTACGCCGTGTCGCTGGTGCGGGCCATGCCCGGCGTGCGCAGCACGCGGTGGCGGTTGGCTTCCAGCCGGGTCAGGATCACGTCGCCCGCGCGGGACGCGGCCATGTGGCCGTCAAACTGGGCGTCGCCGTAAAAGTCGGACTCCAGCCCGCCGAAATGCTGCCACACCCATTCACGCCACTGCGGCGCGCGGTCGCGCGGCGCGACGGCGTCGGTGTTCAGGGCAATGGACGGGGTGGTCATGGGCGTGGGCGGGGTGCGGCTCATTATGGGCGCAGCCCCGCCGCCTGCGCATCGGGGTTGCGGGTAAACCCGAAGGCGCTTGCACACCGCGGCAACCTGTTTGTGCGCGCCCAGCACAGCGGCGCGGGGGTGGCATTTTTAAGCTACGCCTTGCGCTCACTGTGGGCGACACAAGGAGACAAGCATGGCCCAGCCAACCGTTCAGAAAAACCGCCGTCAGATCATTCAGGGCGCCGCCGCAGCGGTGGGCGCCATGTCCTTTGCCCCTGGCCTCATGGCCCAGTCCAAGCCGGTGCGCGTGGGCTATGCCATGGCCCGCACCGGCCCGTGGACCGGCGGCGCGCAGGTGAGCCAGGAGCCCAACTACCTGTTGTGGGCCGAGCAGCAAAACGCCGCGGGCGGCCTGGACGTGAAGGGCGCGCGCCGCCAGATCGAGCTGATCAGCAGCGACGACCGCAGCGACACCGAGACCGTGGTGCGCACCTATGAAAAGCTCATGGGCAGCGACAAGGTCGACCTGGTGCTGCCGCCCTGGGGCAGCAACGCCAACTTTGCTGTGGCCCCGCTGGCCAACCGCTTTGGCTACCCGTTCCTGGCGCCGACGGCGCTGTCGCGTCGGCTGGTCGAGATGAAGCTGCCGTATTTCTTCCTGCTGCTGCAGCAGCCCGCGCCCATGACCAATGCGCTGGTGGACATGCTGAAAGCCAATGGCTGCAAGACGCTGGCCTGCATTTATGTGGACGACCTGTTCGGCCTGGAGAACTTTGCCGCGCTGAAGGTCGCGCTGCAGGGCAGCGGCATCACCATGGTGGAAGACAAGAGCTACCCGGGCGGCGTGAAGGACCTGTCGCCCGTGCTGCGCTCCATCAAGGACAAGAACCCCGACGCGTTCGTGGGCTTTACCTACCCGCCCGACACCATCCTGGCCAGCAAACAGGCCAAGGAAGTCGGCCTGAACCCGAAGTTCTTCTATGCGTCGGTGGGCACGGCCTTCCAGCTGTACCGCAACGTCATGACCGCACCGGGTGCCGAAGGCGTGCTGGGCATGGGCAGCTGGAACAGCAAGACCAGCCCCGGCGCCAAGGCGTACTTTGACGCGCACACCAAGAAGTTTGGCGGCAAGGAACCCGACCGCTGGGCCAGCGGCGCTTGCTGGGCCGGCATGGAGATCCTGACCAACGCCGTGAAGGCGCAGGGCCTGGACAAGAAGGCGATTCGCGACTACGTGGCCAACACCACGCACAAGACCATCATGGGCGACATCAAGTTCCAGGGCAGCGAGAACATCGGCACGCCCGGCACGGTGAGCCAGTGGCAGAACGGCGAGTTTGAAGTGGTGTGGCCACCCAAGCTGGCCACGGCCAAACTGAACCCCACCAAGGCGGCGTGGAAATAAATGTCGTTTGGCGCGTGGACTGAACTGATCGCCTCCGGCCTGATCACCGGGGGCATCTACGCGCTGGTCGCGCTGGGGCTCAACCTGCAGTACGGGTTGATGCGCATCCTGAACATCGCGCACGGCGAGTTTTTGATGCTGGGCGCGTACCTGACGTGGATGGTGCAGACGCAGTTTGGCGTGAGCCCGCTGCTGATGGTGCCGGTGTCGTTTGCCATGCTGATGGTGCTGGGCTGGGTGATCCACTGGCTGTGCTTTCGCCGGCTGACGGCCACGTCGCCCAACCTGGATATTTTTGAAGCACGCGGGCTGATGGTCGCGTTCGGCCTGATGTTCCTGGTGCAGAACCTGGTGAGCTACATCTGGGGTGGCGACCTGCGCGGGTACGACTACCTGACCGACCCGGTGAAGTTTGGCGGCGCGCAGTTTGCCGGCAACAAGCTGCTGGTGTTTGCGCTGGCACTTGTTTTTGCCGGTGCGTTGATTGCGCTGCTGCGCATGACGCTGCTGGGCAAGGGCGTGCGCGCGCTGATGCAGTCGCCGGTGGGTGCGCAGCTGGTGGGCATCGACACCAAGCGGCTGCATCCGCTGATGTTCGGTATTGGGCTGGGTTTGTCGGGTGTCGCTGGATGTCTTCTCTCCATGGCTTACACCATCAGCCCTTCAATGGGCGAGCCTTACACGGTGACTGCGTTGATCGTGATTACGTTGGGGGGCTTTGGCAGCATGGGCGGTGCGTTGGCGGGTGGCTTGCTGCTGGGGGTTGTGGAGGCGGTGGGCATGCATTTCACCAACCCTTCTCTTAAAGCGCTGCTTTCCTACGTGGTGTTTATCGGCGTGCTGCTGTTGCGGCCTGAGGGGCTGTTTGCCAGGAAGACGCGCAAGGCATGAACGACAGACAAATCCTTACCCGAGACCTGCTGGTCCTCTTCGGCCTGACAGGCTGGGCGCTGTCGCTGCCTTATTACGGCAGCGAGTTCATGGTGTCCATGGCGCTGACCTGCCTGATGTATGTGGCGTTGTCGTCCAGCTGGGGGCTGTTTTGCGGCAGCACGCGCTACCTGTCGCTGGCCACGTCGGCGTTCTTTGGCATTGGCGCCTACACCAGTGCACTGTCGCTGGAAAAGTTCGGCTGGGTGCAGTCCATTGCCATGGGCGCGGGCCTGGCGACGGTGGTGGCGATCGTGATGGGCGCGGCGGTGCTGCATTTGCGCGGCACCTACTTTGCGGTGCTGACCTTTGGCATGACCGAGCTGATCCGCCACGCCATCACCTACTTTGAAAAGCAGGTCACGGGCACCGTGGGCCGCGTGCTGACGGTGGTGCCCGAGCGCGACACGATCTACCTGACCGTGCTGGTGCTGGCGGCCGGCACCGTGGCGCTGTCCATCGCCGTGCGGCGCACGCGTTTTGGCCTGGCGCTGATGGGCATCGGCGCGGACGAGCAGCGCGCGCAGACGCTGGGCGTGAACACGCGCGTCATCAAGATCGCGGGCTTTGCCATGACGGCGGCAGTGGCGGGCGCGGTGGGCGCGGCCATGTCGGTGCGCTGGACCTACATCGACCCGCACACGGTGTTCAACCCGTTCATCGGGTTCCAGACGGTGCTGATCGCGTTGATTGGGGGCGCCATCACGCTGTGGGGCCCGCTGATTGCGGCGGTGGTGTTCAGCCTGCTCGCCGAGACGCTGCGCCTGAAGGCGCCGCAGGTGTACATGATGTCGCTGGGGCTGTTGCTGATCCTGAGCGTGTTGTACCTGCCGGGTGGATTGGCATCGTTGCGCGCAGAGACATTCAAGGCTTGGTGGCGCGACACGCGTGCTTGGTGGAAAGACCTGCGCTACACATTGAGTGGCGACGAAGCGCGCGACAAAGCGCGACGCAAGAAGCGCGAACGGGAGGCCCGTCTTGTCTAGCCCCACCCAACCCCTGCTCGATGCACAGGAGATCACGGTGCGCTTCGGCGGCCTGGTCGCTGTTGACGCGGTGAGCGCCACGTTCAACGCCGGCGAGCTGGTCGGCATCATCGGCCCCAACGGCGCGGGCAAGACGACATTCTTCAACGCCATCTCGGGCGTGCAGGTGCCCACCGCCGGCCGGCTGGTGCTGGAAGGCCGCAGCCTGGCGGGCCAGCGCCCGCACCGCTTTGCTGCGCTCGGCCTCGCGCGCACCTTCCAGACGCCGCGCGTGTTTGCCGACATGCCGGTGCTGACCAACATCGAGTTCGGCCTGAAGTTTGCGGGGCGCAGGCCGCGCAAGTACTGGCTGTGGGGCGACGAGCACGGCGTGCCCTGGGCGCTGCGTGATGCGGCCGGCATCCTCACGCTGATCGGGCTCACAGAGCAGGCCGCGTGGCCGGCGTCGGCGCTGACGCCGTCGCAGCAGCGGCTGCTGGAGATCGGCATGGCGCTGGCCACGCGCCCGCGCATGCTGCTGCTGGATGAAGTGGCCGCGGGCCTGACCGAGTCTGAAATTGAAGAGATGGCGCGGCTCATCCGCCGCCTGCGCGACGAGCTGGACTTGACAGTGGTGTGGATCGAGCACGCGGTGACCACACTGCTGCGTCATGTGGAGCGCGTGATCGTGCTGCACCAGGGCCGCAAGATTGCCGACGGCCCGCCTGCCGAGGTGGTGCGCAACGCCGAGGTGGTGGAAGCCTACCTGGGCGACGAGATGACCGAGACGCAAGAGGTGGCAGCATGATGTGGCACCGCCCCGGGTTCACGCTGGGTGGCGCGCGTGAGGCGCA
>CALRZF020000240.1:0-6224 GCA_943372585.1 Ramlibacter sp. 2FC
GCCGGGCCGCAGCCCCACGGCGGCGCCTCTGGCGCCGCATCCGGGGGGTCAGATCAATCTGGATGCGCACGGCCTGAAGCAGTCGGCCGGCGCGGGCCGGCCCTGCCCCCCCCGCGCCAGCAGGCGGCGGCTTCCAGCCCGTTGCTGAAGTGCTCGCGCATGCGCTGCATGGCGGCGGTACCGTCGCGCGCGGCCAGCGCTGCCATGATGGCTGCGTGTTCAGCCAGGGATTCTTCAATGCGCCCGCTTTTGAGCAGCGAGTTGTGGCGGTTCAGCTTCATGACCTTGCGCAGGTCGGCCACCATCTGGTTGCGCCAGCGGTTGTCCGCAATGTCCAGCAGGCGCATGTGAAAGCGCTCGTTCACGGCAAAGAATTTCTCGCGGTTGCCCACGGCGGCCTCCAGCTCGGCATGCAAAGCCTGCAGTTCCTGCAGTTCAGTGTCTGACGCGCGGGCTGCCACTACGCCGGCCGCATCGGATTCCAGCAGGCTGAGCAGGTGGTACACGTCGCTCAGGTCTTTTTCATTGACTTCGGTGACGTACGCGCCGCGGCGCACTTTCATGGTCACCAGGCCTTCGGCGGCCAGCACCTTCAGCGCCTCGCGCAGGGGCGTGCGGCTGATGCCGTATTCGTCGGCCAGTTTCAGCTCGTCAATCCAGCTGCCGGGCTCCAGCTCGCGGCGAAAGATGCGCTGGCGCAGCAGTTCGGCCACCTCTTCATAGAGTGCGCGGGGGGTCAGGGTGACAGCGGCCATGGCGCGGATTCTATGTCAGGAAATATTTTGCATCAATAATTATGAAGGAGGTAGACTCCGGGGAAACCCTTCAAAAGACGGCGTCATGAGTCAAAACCAGCCTGAATTTCCGCCCGCAAGCCTTGAAGCCTGGGCCAAAGCCGCAGCCAAGTCCGCGCCCGGCGGTGACGTGAATGCCTTGAACTGGCACACGCCAGACGGCATCACGGTCAAGCCCCTCTATACCGCCGCCGATACGGCAGGCTTGGCGCATACCGACACCTTGCCGGGCTTTGCGCCTTACCTGCGCGGGCCGCAGGCCACCATGTACGCCGTGCGCCCGTGGACGATCCGCCAGTACGCGGGCTTTTCCACGGCAGAGGAATCCAACGCGTTCTACCGCAAGGCGTTGGCCGCCGGCGGGCAGGGCGTTAGCGTGGCGTTTGACCTGGCTACCCACCGCGGCTACGACAGCGACCACCCGCGCGTGACCGGTGACGTGGGCAAGGCCGGCGTGGCGATTGACAGCGTGGAGGACATGAAGATCCTGTTCGACCAGATCCCGCTGGACAAGGTGAGCGTGTCCATGACCATGAACGGCGCCGTGTTGCCGGTGCTGGCGGGCTATGTGGTGGCGGCGGAGGAGCAGGGCGTATCGCAGGACCAGCTGAGCGGAACCATTCAGAACGACATCCTCAAGGAGTTCATGGTCCGCAACACGTACATCTACCCGCCCAAGCCGAGCATGCGCATCATCGGCGACATCATCGAGTACACGGCCAAAAACATGCCGAAGTTCAACTCGATCAGCATCAGCGGCTACCACATGCAGGAAGCCGGGGCCAACCAGGCGCTGGAGCTGGCCTTCACGCTGGCCGATGGCAAGGAGTATGTAAAGACTGCTATTGCCAAGGGCATGGACGTGGACGAATTTGCCGGGCGTCTGAGCTTCTTCTGGGCCATTGGCATGAACTTCTATCTGGAAGTGGCCAAGATGCGCGCAGCGCGCCTGCTGTGGTGCCGCATCATGACCGGCTTCAACGCCAAGAACCCCAAGAGCCTGATGCTGCGCACGCACTGCCAGACGTCTGGCTGGTCGCTGACCGAGCAGGACCCGTACAACAACATCGTGCGCACCACGGTGGAGGCCATGGCCGCCGTCTTTGGCGGCACGCAAAGTCTGCACACCAACAGCTTTGACGAAGCCATCGCGCTGCCCACCGAGTTTTCTGCGCGCATTGCCCGCAACACGCAACTCATCATCCAGGAAGAAACCCACATCACGAATGTGATCGACCCTTGGGCCGGCAGCTACATGATGGAAAAGCTCACGCAGGACATGGCCGACGCCGCGTGGAAGATCATTGAAGAAGTCGAAGCCATGGGCGGCATGACGCGTGCTGTGGACAGCGGCTGGGCCAAGCTCAAGATCGAGGCGGCTGCGGCTGAGAAGCAGGCCCGCATCGACTCTGGCCGCGACGTGATCGTTGGCGTCAACAAATACAAGCTCAAGACGCAGGATGCGGTGGAAGCGCGCGATATTGACAATGTGGCGGTGCGCGACGGGCAGATTGCGCGGTTGAAGGCCATTCGCGCCACTCGCGATGCAGCCAAGGTGCAGGCCGCGCTGGATGCGCTGACCGCTGCCGCCGAAAAAGGTGACGGTAATTTGCTGGACCTGAGCATCCAGGCCATCCGCCTGCGTGCCACGGTGGGCGAGGTGAGCGATGCGCTGGAAAAAGTCTTTGGGCGCCACCGCGCCGATACACAAAAGGTGACCGGTGTGTACGCAGCCGCTTATGACAGTGCCGAGGGCTGGGACCAGCTCAAGACCGAAATCAACGCGTTCGCAGAGCAGCAAGGCCGCCGCCCGCGCGTGATGATCAGCAAGCTGGGCCAGGACGGCCACGACCGCGGCGCCAAGGTGGTGGCCACGGCCTTTGCCGATCTGGGCTTTGACGTGGACATGGGCCCGCTGTTCCAGACGCCCGAGGAATGCGCGCGCCAGGCCATTGAAAACGACGTGCATGCCGTGGGCGTCAGCACGCTGGCTGCCGGGCACAAGACGCTGGTACCCGCCATCATTGAAGAGCTGAAAAAGCAGGGCGCCGACGACATCATCGTTTTTGTGGGCGGTGTGATCCCGCAGCAGGATTACGAATTTCTGTACGACGCCGGCGTTAAGGGCATCTACGGCCCGGGCACGCCCATCCCGGCCAGCGCGAAGGATGTGCTGGAGCAGATCCGCAAGGCGATTGCCGCTCAATGAACTTCGCGGCGGGCGTTCTCGGCTCCGATGGCCCGGCCCAGCGCCGCGCCATCGCCAAGGCCATCACGCTTCTGGAGTCCACACGCGCGGACCACCGTGCGCAGGCAGATGAACTGCTCACGGCGTTGCTGCCACACACGGGCAAGAGCTTTCGTCTGGGAATCAGCGGTGTGCCGGGTGTGGGCAAGAGCACCTTCATCGAGGCGCTGGGGCTGTACCTGATCGGGCAGGGCCACCGCGTGGCCGTGCTCACCATCGACCCGTCGTCCACGGTATCCGGCGGCTCCATCCTGGGTGACAAGACGCGCATGGAAAAGCTGTCGGTGCACGAGCGGGCCTACATCCGCCCCAGCCCGTCCAGCGGCACGCTGGGCGGCGTGGCCGAAAAGACGCGTGAAGCCATGCTGGTGTGCGAGGCTGCGCGCTACGACGTGGTGATTGTGGAAACCGTGGGTGTGGGCCAGTCCGAGACGGCCGTCGCCGGCATGACCGACATGTTCGTGCTGATGCAGCTACCCAATGCGGGCGATGACCTGCAGGCCATCAAAAAGGGCGTGATGGAACTGGCCGACCTGGTGGTGATCAACAAGGCCGATATTGATGCTGACGCCGCCACCCGTGCGCAGGCGCAGATCACCAGCGCGCTGCGGCTGCTGGGCCAGCACGGTCACCCGGACCACGCACACCATGACGAGAAGATCTGGCACCCGCAGGTGATCCAGTTGAGCGCCCTGCACGGCACGGGCGTGGACAGCTTCTGGGCTGCGGTCACTGAATTCCGATCGCTGCAGCAGGCCAACGGCCGCATCGCCTCACGCCGCCAGCAGCAATCGCTGGCCTGGATGTGGGAGCGCATTGACGCGGGGCTCAAGCAGGCGTTCCGGCAGGACGCAGCGGTGCGCGAGCTGCTGCCGCGCTTGACGCAACAGGTTGCCGGCGGCGCGCTGGCGGCTTCCACCGCGGCGCGGCAACTGCTGGGCGCGATGAAAAATTTCGGAGAGAAAAATGCAAGACATCATTGAACAGCTGGAAAAGAAACGCGCCGCAGCCCGCCTGGGTGGCGGCCAGAAGCGCATTGACGCGCAGCATGCCAAGGGCAAGCTCACCGCACGCGAGCGCCTGGAGCTGCTGCTGGACGAAGGCACATTCGAGGAATGGGACATGTTCGTCGAGCACCGCTGTACCGACTTCGGCATGGCCGACAACAAGATCCCGGGCGACGGTGTGGTCACCGGCTACGGCATGATCAACGGCCGCCTGGTGTTTGTGTTCAGCCAGGACTTCACCGTGTTCGGTGGTGCATTGAGCGAAGCGCACGCCGAAAAAATCTGCAAGGTGATGGACCAGGCCATGAAGGTCGGCGCGCCTGTGATCGGCCTGAACGATTCAGGCGGTGCGCGCATCCAGGAGGGCGTGGCCTCGCTGGGCGGCTATGCCGACGTGTTCCAGCGCAACGTCATGGCCAGCGGCGTGGTGCCGCAGATCAGCATGATCATGGGCCCCTGCGCGGGTGGCGCGGTGTACAGCCCTGCCATGACGGATTTCATCTTCATGGTCAAGGACTCCAGCTACATGTTCGTGACCGGCCCCGAGGTGGTCAAGACCGTCACGCACGAGGAGGTGACGGCCGAGGAACTGGGCGGCGCCGTGACCCACACCACCCGCAGCGGCGTGGCCGACATGGCGTTTGACAACGACGTGGAGGCGCTGGTCATGCTGCGCCGCCTGTACAACTACCTGCCGCTGAACAACCGCGACAAGCCCCCCGTGCGGCCCAGCAACGACCCGGCCGACCGCATGGACATGAGCCTGGACACGCTGGTGCCCGACAACGCCAACAAGCCCTACGACATGAAGGAGCTGATCGCCAAGACGGTGGACGACGGCGACTTCTTTGAACTGCAACCGGATTACGCCAAGAACATCATCATCGGCTTTGGCCGCATGGAAGGCCAGACGGTGGGCATCGTGGCCAACCAGCCGCTGGTGCTGGCCGGCTGCCTGGACATCAAGAGCAGCATCAAGGCCGCGCGCTTTGTGCGCTTTTGCGATGCGTTCAACATCCCGGTCATCACCTTTGTGGACGTGCCCGGCTTCATGCCCGGCACCAGCCAGGAATACGGCGGCATCATCAAGCACGGTGCCAAGCTGCTGTACGCGTATGCCGAGTGCACTGTGCCCAAGATCACCGTCATCACGCGCAAGGCCTATGGCGGTGCGTACGACGTGATGAGTTCCAAGCACCTGCGCGGCGACGTCAACTTTGCCTGGCCCAACGCCGAGATTGCGGTGATGGGCGCCAAGGGCGCGGTGGAAATCATCTTTCGTGAAGACAAGGGCGACCCGGCCAAGCTGGCCGCCAAAGAGGCGGAATACAAGGCCCGGTTTGCCAACCCCTTTGTCGCCAGCGCCCGCGGCTATGTGGATGACGTGATTCAGCCGCACGAAACACGCAAACGCATCTGCCGAAGCCTTGTGATGCTGCGTGACAAAAAACTGGAAAACCCGTGGCGCAAGCACGGCAATATTCCTCTGTGATGGCCAGGGAGACACATACCATGTTCACCAAAATCCTGATCGCCAACCGTGGCGAAATCGCCTGCCGCGTCATCCTGACCGCCCGCAAGATGGGTATCCAGACCGTGGCTGTCTACTCCGATGCCGACCGCGATGCGCGCCATGTGGCGCTGGCCGACGAGGCGGTGCACATCGGCGCCGCGCCCTCGCGTGAGAGCTACCTGCAGGCCGACCGCATCATTGCCGCATGCAAGCAGACCGGCGCGCAGGCCGTGCACCCGGGCTACGGCTTCCTCAGCGAGAACGAGGCCTTTGCCCGCAAGGTGGAGGAAGAGGGCATCATCTTCATTGGCCCCAAGCACTACAGCATTGCGGCCATGGGCGACAAGATCGCGTCCAAGAAGCTGGCCAATGAGGCCAAGGTCAACACCATTCCCGGCTGGAACGAGGCGATTGAATCCGCCGAACGCGCGGTACAGATCGCCAAAGACATCGGCTACCCCGTGATGATCAAGGCGTCTGCCGGTGGCGGCGGCAAGGGCCTGCGCGTGGCCTTCAATGACAAGGAGGCGCTGGAGGGCTTTACCGCCTGCCAGAACGAGGCGCGTAACAGATTTGGCGACGACCGCATCTTCATCGAAAAATTCGTGCAGGAGCCGCGCCACATCGAGATCCAGGTGCTGGGCGACAGCCAGGGCAACGTG
>CALRZF020000241.1:0-6207 GCA_943372585.1 Ramlibacter sp. 2FC
GGTGGTCGGCCTGACCAAGGCCGTGGCGGCCGACTATGTGGGCAGTGGCATCCGCTGCAATGCCATTGCGCCCGGCACGGTGGACACACCGTCGCTGGCCGACCGCATCAACAGCTACGAAGACCCCGAACAGGCGCGCAAGAACTTCATCGCCCGCCAGCCCATGGGCCGCCTGGCGCAGGCGCATGAGATCGCGCCCATCGTGGTGTACCTGGCCAGTGACGAATCCATCTTTGCCAGCGGCCAGGTGTTTGCCGTTGACGGCGGCATGACGATATGAACCAGCTTGACTTCAAGGGCCGCCACGCGGTCGTCACCGGCGGCGCCACCGGCCTGGGCTATGCGATTGCGCAGCGCCTGATCGCGTCAGGCGGCAGCGTGTCGCTGTGGGACCGCGATGAGGCCGCCGCGCAGAAAGCCGCGATCGAGCTGGGTAACGGCACGCAGGCCGTGCCGGTGGATGTGGCGCAGCAGCCCTCCGTGGCCGCCGCCGTGCAGGCAACGCTGGCAAAAGCCGGGCGCATCGACGCGCTGGTCAACAGCGCCGGCATCACCGGCCCCAACACCAAGGTGTGGGACTACCCGGTGGATGCCTGGCGCCAGGTGATGGACGTGAACCTCACCGGCCTGTTCATCTGCTGCCGCGAAGTGGTGCCCGCCATGCGCGAGCGCAACTACGGGCGCATCGTCAACATCGCGTCGGTGGCGGGCAAGGACGGCAACCCCAACGCCAGCGCCTACAGCGCCAGCAAGGCCGGCGTCATGGCGCTGACCAAATCGCTGGGCAAGGAGCTGGCCGACACCGGTGTGCGCGTCAACTGCGTGACACCCGCGGCGGTCAAGACGGCGATCTTCGACCAGATGACGCCCGAGCACATTGCCTTCATGCTGTCCAAGATCCCCATGGGACGCTTCGGCACGACCGAAGAGGTGGCCGCCCTGGTGGGCTGGCTGTGCACCGAAGACTGTTCTTTTTCCACCGGCGCGGTCTTTGACCTGTCGGGTGGACGCTCAACCTATTAACAGGAGAAGAAATGAAACTCGTACGTTATGGCAACCCCGGCAAAGAGAAACCCGGCCTGATCGACGCCGGTGGCAAGCTGCGCGACCTGAGCGCGGTGGTCAAGGACATCGGCCCCGACCAGCTGGGTGAGGCGGCGCTGGCCAAGCTGCGCAAGCTCAAGACCGACAAGCTGCCGCTGGTCAAGGGCTCGCCGCGCATGGGCTGCCCGGTGGCGGGCGTGGGCAAGTTCATTGCCATCGGTTTGAACTATGCGGACCATGCGGCCGAATCAGGTGCACCGATCCCCAAGGAACCGGTCGTGTTCATGAAAGCCACCAGTTGCATCCAGGGCCCCAACGACCCGGTGATGCTGCCCAAGGGCTCGGTCAAGAGCGACTGGGAAGTGGAGCTGGGCGTGATCATTGGCACGCGCGCACGCTATGTATCGCAAAAAGACGCGCTGAACTTCGTGGCGGGCTACGCCACCATCAATGACGTGAGCGAACGCGAATTCCAGCTGGAGCGCGGACCGCAGTGGGACAAGGGCAAGGGCTGCGACACCTTCGGCCCCATCGGCCCCTGGCTGGTGACCAAGGACGAGATCGCCAATGTGCAGAAGCTGTCGATGTGGCTGGACCTGAACGGCAAGCGCGTGCAGACCGGCAGCACCAGAACCATGATTTTCAACGTGGCCAAGATCGTCAGCTACGTCAGCCAGTTCATGACGCTGATGCCGGGTGACGTGATCACCACCGGCACCCCGCCCGGCGTGGGCCTGGGCATGAAGCCGCCGCTGTTCCTGAAAAAGGGCGACGTGATGACGCTGGGCATTGAAGGCCTGGGCGAGCAGCGCCAGGTCGTGGTGCCGTTCAAGCTCTGAGTATCAGCGCTTGACCTTCACGCCCCGGCAGGCGTAAACCCGCCTCCACTGACTGCGGCCGGCAAGGGCACATTGCCCACCAGGTCGCGGCAGTCTTCGGCCATTTTGCGCACGGCGTCCAGCATGCGCTGGCGCAGCACCAGGTAGGTGTCGTCGTGCTCCGTGGCCGCAGCCCAGGCGTCGGGCGCCTTCATGCGTTGTACCTGCTGGCTCCAGAAAAAGTCCACCAGTGCCGTGTGGGCCATCAACAGCTCCACCATGGCCTGCGACAGCTCCGGGAAATGCGCCTGCTTGATCGCGCGTGCCCGCCCGATGGGGGAATCGGGGTGGGCGCTTTCGTCGGTAAAGAACGCGATATGGCGTTGGGCCTCAACCCAGCCGCAGTACTGGTCCAGCGCCTGGATCAGATCGTGCGCTGGCTGCAGGCGGTCAGGCACCGCAGAGCGCGGGCGCATCACCCGCCAGACGCACAATGCAGCGGCGCACAGCGCGATGATGAGCGCGACAAGTACAGGCCATGACAGCCCAAGGAAATCGGAAGAAGCCTGGTGATCCATGCGATCACCTCCATCACTGGTGAGAGAAACCAAGTGACCCAAGGACAGCGGCAAACGTGCCAGGAGTGGAGCTTCGATACGGCCAAGTACACCAAGGTTGGCCGCCTGAATGGGGGTCGGTCTGGTGACTGTAGGCCTTTGTGCGGTAGCGGACAGTGTGAAAAGACATCACTCACGAATACTTTGTGTCGGGATGTTTTCCCAACCCCCGTGTGAATGACCGTTACATTTCGGTCATGCCCACCGACAACACCACCCTTGCCAACAATTTCGCCGCCCACCGCTACGAGCTCCACGTAGCCGGCACGCTGGCCGCCTTTGCCGAATACAACCTGCTGAAAGATGCAGTGATGTTCACCCACACCGAGGTGTTGCCTGCCTATGAAGGGCAGGGTATCGGCTCCAGGCTGGCCCAATTCGCGCTGGACGACGTGCGCCGCGAGGGCTTGCACGCCATCCCTGTGTGCCAGTTCATCGCAGGCTACATCCGCCGCCACCCGGAATACCTGGACCTGGTCACAGCGGAAAGCCGCAGGGCGTTCGGTGTCTAGCAGCGCTGCCTCCAGCCCGGCCGCCCTGCGGCGCGTGGGCCAGGTGCTGATGGCCGTGGGTCTGGTGGATGTGGCCGTGCTGGTGTACAGCGCCGTCACCGGCGCTTCGTGGTCGTCCGGCCTGGGCTTCTTTGCCATCGCTGCGGGCTTTTTCGTCATGCGGGGCAGCTTGCGCGTGGCCTCCGTGGTGCGCTGGGCTGCTGCGTTCGTGGCCTCGGCCGGGGTGACCCTGGTGGCGGTCTGGCCCTGGGTGCAGCCGCTGGACCTGACCCTGACGCTCGCGCGCTTGAACCCGTGGACCGTAGCAGTGGCTGTTTCTGTGTCTGGCGTCGTGCTGGGGGTGTTGGTCTGGGTGGTGTTGCAGCTGGGCCAACCGGTGGTGCTGCAGGCGCGCGCCGCAGCCGGGCGGCCCGTGCGCCGCCTGCGCATTCCCGTCGCGCTGGGCGCGGGCCTGACGGCGGCGCTCGCAGCCATTGCCATCACGTTCGCCGCCGGCGATACAGCGGTCAAGGCGCGCGACATGGCCGCCGCGCAGCTGGGCAGCGGCTACCGTTACCACGTCACGGCCCTGAACATCCGCAACACGGACAAGGGCACATCGGTGCGCGGCATCGTCACGGCATGGAGCGCGACCGAGGTGCGCAACGTGGCCGTGAAGTGGGACGAGCGGCGCTAGCGCGTCGCGTTCCCTGGCCTTCTCACTACCCCCCAGGTAATTGTCTTGCCGCGCTGCGGCGGCGACAGTGGCGGCACGTGTGCAGCGGTTTGCACATGACCCATCTGCCCCAAGGAGTGAACCATGAGTAGCCTGTCTTCCCCCGCCAATGCATCCCTGCGTTCCGCCGTCCCGCTGCTGCAGCGCCTGCCGTTGCGCGGTGTGCTGGCGTTTGATGCCGCCACCGGCATCATCATGGGCCTGCTCCTCAGCCTGATGCCCCTGCCGCTGTCGGTCTGGCTGGGCCTGCCCGCAACGCTGCTGCTGGGCGCGGGTTTGCTGCTGTTTCCCAGCGCGGCGCTGATGCTGCTGGCCTCGGCCCGGCCACACATCCTGCTGGTGGGCCTGGTGGTGTTTGGCAATGTGGCCTGGGTGGCCGCCAGCGTGCTGGTGCTGGTGATGATGGGCCCAACGGTGCTGGGCGCCGTGTTTGTCGTAGGCCAGGCCGTGGTGGTGGCCGTGCTGGCCTGGGTAGAGTGGCAGCTGCGGGTTCAGGCGCGTTGAATCTCAATGCCAACGTAACCCAAAACCATTCAACGGGTTAACCCGCAACACCCTTAGAAGCGGGCACCTAGAAAAAAACGCCCCCTGTCACTTGACGGCCAGCGAAGTCATGCAAAATAGAACGACCGTTCGTTTTATTTTGTGTGATTCACCATGTCCGTCTCTGAATTCCCCGCCAAATCCCCGCGCCCCGGTGGCCGGGCGCTGCAAAAGGGCCAGCAGACCAAGGCCGTGATCGTGGAGGCCGCCCTGGGCCTGGCCACGCAGATCGGTCTGGAGGGCCTGAGCATCGGCGCGCTGGCCGAAGTCACGCAAATGAGCAAGTCGGGCGTGTTTGCCCATTTCGGCTCGCGTGAAGAGCTGCAGATTTCCGTCATCCGTGAATACCACACCCGTTTTGAAGACGAGGTGTTCTACCCCGCCATGCGCGAGCCGCGCGGCCTGCCGCGCCTGCGCGCGCTGTTTGCCAACTGGATGAAGCGCACCTCGGTCGAAATCGACTCGGGCTGCATCTACATCAGCGGCGCAGTCGAATTCGACGACCGCGCCGGCCCCGTGCGCGACGCGCTGGCCAGCTCGGTCATGACCTGGCACGCCGCCATGAAGCGCGCGCTGGTCGTGGCCCGTGAAGAGGGCCACCTGCGCGCCGACGTGGACGAAGAGCAGATGCTGTTCGAAATCCACGGCCTGATCCTGGCGCTGCACTACGAAGCGCGTTTTCTGAAAACCCCCGGTTCCATCGAGCGCGCCAAGCGCGGCTTCAACAACATCCTGCGGCTGTACGGCGCTGACGTGCCGGCAGCGCAACCCTCACCCAAATCCACCCTATCCAACCAAAGCGTCAAGGAGTAATCAAAGATGCCCAGCTACACCCCCCCGTTGCGCGACATGCAGTTTGTGATGCACGAGCTGCTGAACGCCAATGAAGAGCTCAAGCCCATGGCACGCTATGCCGACGTGGACGCCGACACCATGAACGCCGTGCTGGAAGAAGGCGGCAAGTTCGCGTCCGAGGTGATCTTTCCGTTGAACATGAGCGGCGACGAAGAAGGCTGCAAGCTTGACCAGACCACGCACGCCGTCACCACGCCCAAGGGCTTCAAGCAAGCCTACGAGCAGTACATTGCGGGTGGCTGGCCGGGCCTGAGCGGCGACACCGAATACGGCGGCCAGGGCCTGCCGCTGGTGGTGAACCAGTGCTTTTATGAAATGCTCAACAGCGCCAACCAGGCCTGGACGATGTACCCCGGCCTCACGCACGGCGCGCATGCCGCGCTGCACGCGCACGGCACTGAAGATCAGAAGGCCACGTACCTGAAGAAGATGACCACCGGCGAATGGACGGGCACCATGTGCCTGACCGAGCCGCACTGCGGCACTGACCTGGGCCTGATGCGCACCAAGGCCGAGCCTCAGCCCGACGGCACCTACCGCATCACCGGCAACAAGATCTTCATCAGCGCCGGTGAACACGACATGGCCGGCAACATCATCCACCTGGTGCTGGCGCGCGTGACCGACGCGCCCCCCGGCATCAAGGGCGTCAGCCTGTTCATCGTGCCGAAGTTCCTGGTCAACAAGGACGGCAGCGTGGGTGAGCGCAACGGTATCTACTGCGGCGGCCTGGAGCACAAGATGGGCATCCACGGCAACGCGACCTGCCAGATGGTGCTGGACGGCGCCGTGGGCACCATGGTGGGCCAGCCCAACAAGGGCATGCAGGGCATGTTTGTGATGATGAACGCCGCGCGCCTGGGCGTGGGCAACCAGTCGCTGGGCCTGACCGAGGTGGCCTACCAGAACGCGCTGGCCTATGCCAAGGACCGCATCCAGATGCGCAGCCTGTCCGGCCCGAAAGCCAAGGACAAGCCCGCCGACCCCATCATCGTGCACCCGGACGTGCGCAAGATGCTGCTGACTGCCAAGGCCTACGCCGAAGGCGGCCGCGCGCTGGCCATGTTCTGCGCGCTGTTGCTGGACAAGGTGCACTACCACCC
>CALRZF020000242.1:0-6156 GCA_943372585.1 Ramlibacter sp. 2FC
CCTCCACCAGGCGCCTGTCGGTCACCTCCTGTCGGCACATGTAGTCTGGCAACACACAAATGCCCGCACCCCGCACCACGGCCATCTTGAGTGTCAGCAAATCGTCCGCCACATAGCGCGGCTGGTGGGTGAATGCATGGCCCGCGCCGCCCGGCCCCACCAGTTGCCAGGTGGCCCGCCCGTCCACTGCCGACATGGCGACGGTGTCCAGTTTGTCCAGGTCGTCCACCGTGCGCGGGCGGCCCTGGCGGGCCAGTTGCGACGGGCTGCCCACCAGGAGCGTGTGCGTCAGGCCCAGGTTCTTCACCACCAGGCTGCCGCTGTCGTCCAGCGTGGTTCGCACGCGCAGCGCTACATCCACGCCCTCTTCCACCAGGTCCACCACCCTGTTGTTCACGCGCATGTCCACGCGCACATGTGGAAAGCGCGCCAGGAAGATCGGCAGCAACGGCCCGAGCGTGGTCTGTGCCAGCGTGACCGGGCATGCCACGCGAATGGTGCCGCGTGGCTCGGCCTGCACCTGGGCTACTGCTTCGGCGGCAGCCGCCGCTTCGTCGCGCATGGCGGCGCAGTGGCGGTGGTATCGCTCGCCGGCCTCGGTCAGCGACAGCTTGCGCGTGGTCCGCTGCAAAAGCCGCACACCCAGGCGCGCCTCCAGCTCGGCCACCCGGCGAGAAAGGCGCGACTTGGGTACGCCCAAAGCCCGACCGGCAGCCGCAAAGCCGCCCTTGTCGACCACTTCCGCGAAGTACAGCATGTCGTTCAAATCCTGCATGGCGGCCTTATTCGATTCAATTTCAGGACAATCTATCGCAATTTCAGCGACTTATCAATCCATTGACCCATCCGCACAATCTATCCATCGGCGCCATTCGCGCTACTTCAACGGAGAAAAGCCATGAAACTGCTGCACATTGATTCAAGCATCCTGGGTACCAGCTCGGTATCGCGCCAACTGACTGAGCGCATTGCCGCGCAATGGCGCGCCAACCACCCGGGCACCGAGGTCGATTACCTTGACCTGGCCGTCAGCGCGCCCAGCCATCTGTCGGCTGAGTCGCTGGGCTTTCGCCTGCCTGCAGGATCTGAAGGCCTGAGCGATGCGCAGCGCCATGAAAACGCCGTGTCGGAAACGCTGGTGAGCCAGTTCCTTGCGGCGGACGTGATCGTGGTGGGCGCGCCGCTGTACAACTTCTCGATCCCCAGCCAGTTGAAAGCCTGGATCGACCGTATCGCACAAGCCGGGCGCACCTTCAAGTACACCGACAAGGGCGCGGTGGGCCTGGCCGGCGGCAAGACGGTCATCGTGGCGTCCAGCCGGGGCGGCGTGTATTCCACCAGCGATGCGGGCAACGCCATGGAACACCAGGAGAGCTACCTGAAAACGGTGTTCGGCTTTTTTGGCATCACTGACGTGCGCTTTGTACGGGCCGAAGGCGTTGCCATGGGTGACGCACCCAAGGCGCAAGCCATCACAGCCGCCGAAGCGCAAATTCGCGCACTGACGGGCGCTGCAGCCAATGAAGCCCAAGCTGTAGAAGCAGCCTGAAAAGGACCTGACAGCCTGACACCGAAGTCACATAAGTGACAGTTTTTCAAGATAAAAAGAGAACGTAAAACCTAAACATCTTGAATTAATGATTACTTTAGGTCACTATTTGCCCAAGGGAGAGGCTGGCGGACAACGCAAGTAATAACAGCGAGTCCGCAACACCAGTTAGGCAGTTCGATGACCACGTGGCTTGAATGCCAGCCCTTGCGGCAGGAGCAAACCGTCGAGAACCAGACGCAGATTCTGGCTGCGGCAAGCCATGACCTGCGCCAGCCGCTGCACGCCCTGTCGCTGTACCAGCAGCTGATCGACCAGCTGGACGTGCCCACCGCGCAGGTCGAGATCGAGGCCATGATCGTGGACATCAGCACCGACAGCGCCAGCGAGTTGGGCGTGAGCTGGTCCGGGCGCATCGGCCGGCTGGACTTCAACCTGGGCCGCCAGACCGAGCTGACGGCGGCCAGCAATTCGGCCCGGGCCGGCAACTTCCTGATGGCGCAACTGCGCGCGCTGGAGACCAAGGGCGACGCCGAGATCATCAGCCGCCCTTCCGTGCTCACGTCTGACAACATGGCGGCGCTGCTGGACCTGTCAGAGACCTTCTACATCCGCTCGCAGGGCGAGCGCGTGGCAAACGTCACGCCCGTGACCGCGGGCACCACGCTGCGTGTGACGCCCCATGTGGTGGAGGTCGGCGGCAAGCTGCTGGTGCAGATGAAGATCGACATTGAAGACGGCCGCATCAGCGGCCGCCAGGTGGATTCACTGCCCACGGTGGGGCGCACCAGCATCAGCACCGAGGCCACGGTAGACCACGGCGACGCGCTGCTGATCGCCGGCTACGTGTCCACCAACGACCTGGCGTCCAAAGACCAGGTGCCGGTGCTGGGCGACATACCCGGCGTGGGTGTGCTGTTCTCAACGCGCACGCGCACGGTGCAAAAGCGCGAACGGATGTTTTTGATCCGCCCGCGGGTGGTGGGCTGGCCGGGGCAGCTGCCCATCGCCCTGCCCGCCGCGGCCGAACCCACGGCGCGTGCGCCGGGGGCTCAGTAGCTTTTTTACCCGACGTCCGCGATCCTGACTTTCAGCAAGGGAGCAAAGCTCCCAGGATCAACCACTTCGCCATAGTGTGTCAGGTCCCCAGGATGGGCAGTCGCGATGTACACGAAGCCATCTTCTTGCGGCCCTCTGTCGGCGACCGCACCGCGAAGTAAAGGGAGGCCGACGCGCTGAATTGTCACTTCCGAACCAAGGGGCGGGGGCTCCGTCCACCTGCGGCCTGAGCGATCAAAGACTTCACACGCAGGGAGAGCATTGCCGCTTTTTTCCCGCTCTTCTCTAGGAGAGGATGGGGGGACCTTGATCGGGCTCGGGTGCACGTACGCTGGAAACGTTTCACTGCCCTCCTCTGGAACCGGAACCAATTTGCCCTTGGTGTCGAACGCGGCGCCATCGTCGTCATCTATGCTATTCATCAGCGGTACCTGATCAGAGCCTGCGGGGCTGGTTGGCTGGCTAAAATTCGTACTTGCCGGTTGCGCCATGCCACTTGGCGCCTTGATATCAATCTGTACATCTGGGCTTTTGGTTTCAACGCCCGGGAACTTTCCGAGGTTAAGGGCCCTGAGCAGTGGCAGAGCGGGTGCCCCAAGGTGCAGAAGGCGTCGTGCCTGGTCGGCGGATTCTGGTTTGAACTCCTTGTCGCGCTGCAATTTCACCAGCGCTTCCGGTGTGACATCAAAATCAATGCCGCGCGGAGTGTTATCGCTCACGGTGCTCAAGGCCAACGCAGTCAGCTCGGACATTGTCATTTGCTCCGTCCGCTGCACGGCGTGCGTTCCCCAGCCCCCCTCAACGAAACGGTCACGGGCAGCTTTGATTGCAGCCCTCATGGCGTTCCTCTGGTCGCCGGTGACTTCGATCTTCGTCACCGACTGCATGATCCGGATCAGCTCGTCGGAGAGCTCCTTGAACGCCTGCGAGGTGTCGCGGACACCCGACTGCACGCCCACCGACTTCGCCCGGATTTCCATGATGGTTATAGCTATCGAACCGATGGCCGTGCCCAGGGCCTTGAAGAAGTCGGAGCCGCGATCAATAGACAGGATGAGTTGCGCCAGATCGGTCACAAAAACACCCATGAAGGCACGCATTGATCCCTGGTCGAGAATGGCTTTGCCCATATCTTTAGGACGCTCCGCCGGGCCCACCGTGACCACCCGGTCCTGGCGCTGTGCAACCAGGCAATGCGCAATCACGTTGATCCCCTCGTCGGCCGCTTCCGCCAGCACGCTGAAGACCATCGGCGCCAGCATGGCATAGAACCGCGCACTGGCCGAATCCGCGCGTTCGTCATGGCCAAGGTATTCACGCAGGCCGGGTGTGAACACCCATGCACCCGAGATAATGGTGATGCCGTAAGCGCCCAGCTGACACGCCAGCCGCAGGTCATCAAAGGTTTTCTTTTGCGCGGTTGTCAAGGGTTTGCCGGTGTCCATGTCAACAACCGCGAGCTTGGGCAGGCGCGGGTTGACGATTTGCTGGCCTACGTCACGCAGCACCCGCCCCCCTCGCCAGAAAGCACCCGCGGTCACAACGTCTGTGACCAGATTGGCCAGGTCTTGGTTGCTCGACGCGCCCACGACTTCGCGCACGACCAGCGCCACCGACAAGGCCGTCGGCACCAGGGCCAGCGCGGCGCCTGTTTTCCAGCCCACCGGGTCGGCCGGCTTTCCGTCATATTTCCCCTTGGCCCAGCCATACAGCATTGACGTGGCTCGCTTGGTAACCAACTGATCGAATGCACACGTGGCGAGCACGGCGGTGGTGAGGATGAGCGCCGTGCCGGCTTCTTCTTCGTTAGCCGCCCGGGCAGCTTCAAGCAGTTCCCGGGCCATCATGCGCCCGCCGATCACCACGCCGAAAGCGACGCCCTGTGTCACCAGCGCTTTCGTGGCGTGAAGCAGCGTCAGGCCCGCCAATGTCCATTTCGACGCGCCTTGAACCCCTTGCGTCTGCTTGGTTTCAGAACCTGCGGTGGGGACATACGTTGGGCCGGGCGCGAACGCCTGTCCGGCTGGTGGATACTTAAAGTCCATGGAGAGTCCTATGCTAAGTTTGCGGGCGCCGTATGCGCTGCATCGACCGGGGCCGAAGCCAGAAAATTGCGCCGGATGGCTGCGACCGCGCGGGCCTGCGACAGCACGCGCTGCTGCAACGCTGCGCCGCTGGCCGCTTCATCCAGTGCCAGTGCTGTGCGCACCACGTAATCGCGCGTGATTGGCCGCTTGCAGATCACCGCGCCGTGTTCATGGGTCAGCAGCCAGGCGTTGGCTTCGGCCAGCTCCGCAGCCAGGGTTGTGTCGAAGTCGTCCTGGGCACCCAGGTCTGCATCGATAAAGATGTACGCGAACGGCTCGCCGAAGTGGCTGACCTGAATGTCCACATCCTGCATCGAGACCAGAAAGGAAGTTACCCCCGACGGCATGCTCTGGCTTGCCAGATCGGGCAGGTTGGCGGCCTGGCGAAAGCCGTCAAAGAGTTGTTGAAACGCGGTGGTGTTCATGATCAAACCTTGTTGAAGGCAACGTCGTTCGCGCCGTACTGCGCCAACGCGGGCAGCGTCAGCGCCCCGTTGCGCCAGCTATAGGCCGTCTGGCATTGCTGGCTGATGACGGCAAGCAGTGCCTGCGGCGCAGTGGCGGCTGGCCACGATTGCTGCAAGACAGCGTTGCCCGTCCAGGGGTCTCGGCTGAAAGCCGCACCCCCGGGGCGAACGATCATGAAGTTGGTCTCCAGCAGTTCGTCCCACTGCGTCGACTCATCGCCCGGCGGCAAGGGGCCAAAGACGACACGGCTGAAGAATCTGGGCGCGAACTCAGACTCGGACATCAACTCAATGTCTGTGTCACCCAGGGTGAAATGGGCGGCCAGCGCGCCCTCCTCATCGCGTTCGGGTGGCACGGCGGCAAGCCCCGCCACCTCGCAGAATGCATTGCATAGATCAACGAAACTTGAAGTCATGTGGCTCACCCCATAAGTCAGGATGTTTGAATCCTAGGCGTGCCGTCACAAAGCAGACATCTATACAGATGGGTGTGAGCGCGCCGATGAGCAGGTGGCATAGACAAAGGCATGCCCCCTGTCGCGCACCGACTTTCGTCTGTAGATAGTCCTGCCCTGCCTTTCTAGCATGGACTCACGGAAGCACTTTTCCGAAGGAGCCACGCCATGCAGCTGTTCACAGGTCAACGCAACGGGCTTGGCTCGCGCCTTGCGCACTTTCTCTTCTTTCTGGCTGTGGCGCTGGCCTGCTTTCCCGCCCACGCCCAGCTGCTGATCGGCCGGACAGCCGGCTTCAGCGGCCCCGTGGCGGCGGGCGTGAAAGAAACCGCGGATGGCGCCCGCCTGTACATCGACAAGATCAACAGTGCAGGCGGCTTGGCTGGCCAGCGCATTGAGTTGGTCGCCCTGGACGACAAGTTCGATCCCAAGCTGGCCGGCGAGAACGCACGCGTGCTGGTCGAGGAGAAGAACATGCTGGCGCTGTTCCTCACACGTGGCACGCCGCACTCCGAGGCCATCATCCCCGTGCTCAACAA
>CALRZF020000243.1:0-6142 GCA_943372585.1 Ramlibacter sp. 2FC
CCCGGAGTTCGCACCCGTCATGCAAAAGGCGCTCAGCCTGCGCAAGACCACCACACCGCTGCTGGTGATCGATGTGGAAGACGCGGTCTACACCGGGCCGGTGCAGCGCATTGGAGGCGCCACGTACGATGCTTTCGTGGCGGGTGGCGACGCCGCATTTGCCTGGCAGTTGCCCACCGACGAATGGGATGCGATTGCGCTGAACTACACCAGCGGCACCACCGGCAATCCCAAGGGCGTGGTTTATCACCACAGAGGCGCGGCCATCAACGCCATCTCCAATATTCTGGAATGGGACATGCCCAAGCATGCGGTGTACCTGTGGACGCTGCCCATGTTCCATTGCAACGGCTGGTGCTTCCCCTGGACGGTGGCCGCGCGCGCGGGTGTGAACGTGTGCCTGCGCAAGGTGGAGGCGCAGGCCATGGTGGACGCCATCCGCACGCACGGCGTCACGCACTACTGCGGCGCGCCCATCGTGCACGGCATGCTGGTCAATGCGCCTGATGCGCTGAAGGCGCAATTGCAGGGGCTGCCTCAGGGCGGTGTGAAGGCCATGGTCGCGGGAGCCGCGCCGCCCGCGTCCATGATTGAGGGCATGGAAACGCTGGGGTTTGACCTGACCCATGTGTACGGCCTGACTGAGGTGTACGGGCCGGCCACCGCCTGCGCCAAGCATGCTGAATGGGACGCGCTGGACATTGGCGAACGCGCGCGGCTGAATGCCCGCCAGGGCGTGCGCTACCACCTGCAGCAAGGCGCGCAGGTCATGGACCCGCAAACGATGAAACCTGTGCCGTGGGACGGCGAGACCATGGGCGAGATCATGTTCCGCGGCAACATCACGATGAAGGGCTACCTGAAGAACCCCGCTGCCACGAAAGAAGCCTTTGAAGGCGGATGGTTTCACACGGGCGACCTGGCCGTGCAATACCCCGACGGCTACATCAAGATCAAGGACCGCAGCAAGGACGTGATCATCTCGGGCGGGGAAAACATTTCGTCCATCGAGGTCGAAGACATTCTGTACCGCCACCCCGACGTGCTGGCCGCCGCCGTGGTGGCCAAGCCGGACGCCAAATGGGGCGAGACGCCTTGCGCGTTTGTGGAATTGAAGGCCGGCGCCACCACGACGGCAGAGGCCATCGTGGCCCACTGCAAGAAGCACCTGGCCGGCTTCAAGGTGCCGCGCGCCGTCGTCTTTGGCGAACTGCCCAAGACCAGCACGGGCAAGATACAAAAATTTGAACTGCGCAAGCAGGCGGGCTCAGCCGCCGCGATTGACGTCTAGGTTGTTGGGGCTCAGGTTTTCATCGCCAGGCCCAGCTTTTCGATGATGGTCTTTTCCTTCACGTAGTTGTCGGCAATGAACTTGGTGTAGTCCTCGGTGTTCAGGTAAATCACCGACTGGTCGTACTTGTCAAAGCTGGCCAGTACGGCCGGGTCTTCCAGCGTTTTCTTGAAAGCGTCGTGCAGGCGTCGCGTCACGGCGGGGGGCATGCCCTTGGGGCCACCGATGCCGAACGGCGAATCGGCCAGTGTTTCAAATCCCAGCTCCTGCAGGGTGGGCACGTTGGGCCAGCGCTTGGTGCGCTTGGAACCATAGGTGGCCAGCAGGCGGCAGGTGCCCGCGTCCACGTGCGGCCCCCAGCCCGTGGCGTCGCTGTGCGACATGACGTGGCCGCCCAGCAGAGCCTGCATGCCGTCGGCATTGCCCTTGAACGGGATGTGCTGCAGCTTGATGCCGGCCTTCATGCAGAACTCTTCCACCGCCAGGTGCGGCGTGGTGCCGTTGCCGGTGGAGCCATAGGTGAACTTGCCCGGGTTGGCCTTGGCATAGTCCACCAGATCCTTGACGGACTTGATGGGGGAATCGGCACGCACCACGATTCCGAAGGTGTAGCCCGTGAGGCAGGCGATGTAGGTGAAGTCCTTGAGCGGGTCGAACTGCATCTTCTGCATGTGGGGCAGGCGTGCCACACCAATGGTGATCTGCGACAGCGTGTAGCCGTCGGGCGCTGCATTGACCAGTTCGTTGGGGCCCAACATGCCGCTGGCGCCGGCCTTGTTGTCCACCACGATCTGGCCGCCCAGCGCCTTGCCGGCGCTTTCGGCGAGCGCGCGCATCACTGCATCGGTGGAACCACCGGCCGGCCAGGGGCAGATCAGGCGGATGGGCTTGGCGGGAAACGCCGGTGCCTGTGCCAGAGCCGGGAAGGCGACGGCAGCGGACGCAGCAAGCGCGGACTGGACGAAGCGGCGGCGGGGCTGGTGAATGACGGGCATGGCGAACTCCTGGGTTGGGTTCAGCGGCCGCAAGGGGGCGGTCGCCACCATGCCAATCTAAAGTGTTCAGGCGCCCCTGCCATGGGGACTAACCATGGCCCCGAACTCTGCACTGCAGAACCTGGGGCTCAGTCGCCCATCACGATGCCCTCGCGCCGCGGGTCGGCGCCGCCCAGCCACACGGGCGTGCCGTGCGCGTTGCCTTTGGTGATGGCCTGCAGGCCGCTGGTCATGGCCTGTTCGCGCACCTCGGCGCCACGTGCGCGCAACGCTTCTACCGTGGCGGGCGGAAAGCGCTTTTCTTCCAGGATGCTGGGGCCGTTGAGCGACGCGAAATTGGGCAGGTTGATCGCCTGCTGTGGCGTCATGCCCCAGTTGAGCACGCCGTACAGCGTCTTGGCCGTGAAGTGGATGATCAGCGCGCCGCCGGGGCTGCCACCGCTCATGACGAGCTGGCCCGTGGCCTTGTCGAAAACCAGCGTGGGTGCCATTGACGAGCGCGGGCGCTTGCCGGCCTGCACGCGGTTGGCAATGGGCTTGCCCTGCGCATCGGCGGGCGCGAAGCTGAAGTCGGTGAGCTCGTTGTTCAGCAGGAAGCCCTTGACCATCTGCCGCGCGCCAAACACGTCTTCAATGGTCGTGGTCATGGCTACTGCATTGCCGAAGGCGTCCACGATGCTGATGTGGCTGGTGCCGTACTCGGGCTGGTCGGGCATGGGGGCGTGGCTGGTGCGCACCGGGCCGGGGTTGCCGGGTGTGGCGGTCTTCATGCTCTGCGGGCCGATCAGGCGGGCGCGTTCGGCCAGGTATTTGTCGTCCAACAGGCTCATCCAGCTGCCGCCCGGGGGCTGCACAAAGTCAGGGTCACCCAGGTACTGCCCACGGTCGGCGAACGCCAGTCGCGAGGCTTCGGTGTACAGGTGCAGCCAGTTGGCACCGGGCAGGCCGTTTTCCAGCGGAATGGCGCCAGCATAGGCATGGTTCAGGATGCCCAGGATCTGGCCCACGGCGATGGCGCCGGAGCTGGGCGGCGGAAAGCCGCAGATGCTGAAGTCCTTGCCCTGCGCCTTGTAGTCGTGGCAGATCGGCGCGCGTTTCTTGGGCTGGTAACCAGCCAGGTCGGCCAGGCTGAGTTGACCGGGGTTACCTGGGTGCTTTTGCACCTTGTCCACGATGGCCTGGGCCACATCGCCTTCCAGCAGGCCTTTGGAACCCTGCGTCGAAATCTTGCGCAGCACCTGGGCGAGTTCGGGGTTCTTCAGCGTGTGGCCTACGGGCCAGGCCTCGCCCTGCGCATCGTAAAAATAGGCGGCAGCGACGGGGTCTTTCTTGAGGTGCTGCTCGCTCTTGAGCAGCGTATTCAGCCGGGCGCTGACCTTAAAGCCACCCTCGGCCAGGGTAATGGCAGGCTGGAACAGTGTGGCCCACGGCAGCTTGCCGTGCTGCTTGTGCGCCATTTCCAGCATGCGCACGGTGCCGGGGGTGCCGACGGACCGGCCGCCCACGACACCCTCATAAAACGCCATGGGCTTGCCGTCGGCTTTCAGGAACAGCTTTTCGTCGGCGGCTGCGGGGGCTGTCTCACGCCCGTCAAAAGCTTCCACGGCCTTGCCGTCGTGGTGCAGCAGGAACGCGCCGCCGCCGATGCCGCTGGACTGCGGCTCCACCAGCGTCAGCACCATCTGCACGGCAATAGCCGCGTCAATGGCGGAGCCGCCGGCCTTGAGGATCTGGTATCCCGCGTCAGTGGCCAGCGGGTTGGCGGCCGCCACGGCGAATTTGGTCGTCGCCCAACCCGGCTTTTCGGTGTAGCCCGACGAGCCCTCGGGCTGCAGTGGAACGGTGTACGAGAAGTTGGACGGGGCGCTGGCACAGGCGGCAAGCAGCGCCGCGGCCAGGCAGGTGAGGGCGATTCTCATGGGATCTCCGGGTTGTTTGTTGTCTGGAGATTCTCGCGGGAACCGCCCGGCTTGTGTGATTCCAATTGCGAATGCCAATTGCGAATCACCAGCGCGCCGGCGCCGGCCCGCTGCCTTTAGCGCGGCGCCAGGCGGATCGCGCCGTCCAGGCGAATCACCTCGCCGTTGAGCATGTCGTTTTCGATGATGTGTTTGGCGAGCTTGGCGTAATCCTCCGGCGTACCCAGGCGGCTGGGGAAGGGCACGCTGGCGGCCAGTGCGTCCTGCACTTCCTTGGGCATGCCGAACAGCATGGGCGTGCCGAAAATGCCGGGGGCGATGGTCATGTTGCGGATGCCGTTGCGCGACAGGTCGCGTGCGATGGGCAGCGTCATGCCCACCACGCCGCCTTTGGACGCCGCGTACGCTGCCTGGCCGATCTGGCCGTCATAAGCCGCCACGCTGGCGGTGGAGATCATCACGCCACGCTCACCGGTGGGTTCGGGATCGTTCTTGCACATGGCGTCAGCCGCCAGACGGATCATGTTGAAGCTGCCCACCAGGTTGACCATGATGGTCTTGGTGTACACGCCCAGGCTGTGCGCGCCGTTCTTGCCCACGGTTTTTTCCGCAGGCGCAATGCCGGCGCAGTTCACCAGGCCCATGAGCTTGCCCAGCGACACCGCCTTGGCCACCACGGCCTGGCCATCGGCTTCCTGGCTGACGTCGCATTTGACAAAGGCGCCGCCAATCTCTTTGGCAACGGCCTCGCCTTTTTCCGCCTGCATATCGGCCACGACCACCGTGGCGCCATTGGCGGCGAGCATGCGTGCCGTGCCTTCACCCAAGCCCGATGCGCCGCCGGTGACGATGAATACCTTGCCCTTGATTTCCATGATCCTGCTCCTGAATTGACGTTGACGTAAACGTCAATTATGGCGCAACAAAAAGCCCGCACGGGGCGGGCTTTCAGGAGGCTTCGCGCCTTATTTGTCTTATTTAAACCCGACCCGATCCAGCATCTGCTGCACCTTGGTGGTGTTGGCACCGACAGCGGCCAGGGGGATGGTCTCGGCCTTGAAGTCGCCGCCACCGCTGATGGCGTTCAGTGCTGCATTGTTGACTTTCACGCCCCTGGCCGTGGGCCATTCGTTGTTGCCGTTGGCAAAGTAGTTCTGTGCTTCGGGGCTGGCAAGGTATTCCAGGAACTTGACGGCGTTGGCCTTGTTCTTGGCGTGCTTGGCCACGGCGCCGCCGGCGATGTTCAGGTGCGCACCCCAAGTGGCCTGGTTGGGGAACACGATGCCCACCTTGTCCATCAGCGCCTTGTCCTCAGGGTTGCTGGAGCGCAGCAGGCGTGCGATGTAGTAGCTGTTGCTCACGGCCACCTGGCACTCGCCCGAGCCCACGGCCTTGATCTGGTCGGTGTCACCGCCCTTGGGGGCGCGGGCCATGTTGTCCACCACGCCCTTGAGCCAGGCCTCGGCCTTCTGCTCGCCCATGTGCTCGGTCACGGCGCCAAACAGGCTGAGGTTGTAGGGGTGCGAGCCCGAACGCAGGCAGACCTTGCCCTTGTTCTTGGGATCACCCAGCTCTTCGTAGGTGTCCACGTCTTCCTTCTTGACGCGCAGCTTGTCGTACACGATCACGCGTGCGCGGGTGGAAAAGCCGAACCAGGGCGTGCCTTCGGCCGTGGCCTTGCCCTGGTATTGCGCGGGGATGGCGTCGGACAGCACTTTGGACTGAATGGGCTGGAACAGGCCGTCCACTTCGCCGCGGTACAGGCGCGCAGCGTCGACCAGCAGAATCACGTCGGCGGGGGAGGCCGCGCCTTCGGCCTTCAGCCGCGCCAGAATCCCGGCATCATCGGCATCCACGCGGTTGATCTTGATGCCGGTGGCCTTGGTGAAGTTGCTGTAGAGCGCTTCATCCGTGGAATAGTGACGGGCCGAGTAAAG
>CALRZF020000244.1:0-6120 GCA_943372585.1 Ramlibacter sp. 2FC
CTCTCTGTCACGCTGGAGTGTTCCTTGGAGGCATCGCCGCGAAGGTAATTGATCAGGTCAGCGTTGACCGTCCCGGTCATCTGGCCCCGCAATGTCG
Source organism: Ramlibacter sp. 2FC (assembly GCA_943372585.1). Taxonomy (GTDB): domain Bacteria; phylum Pseudomonadota; class Gammaproteobacteria; order Burkholderiales; family Burkholderiaceae_C; genus RAM1. The sequence goes on from CALRZF020000244.1 coordinate 98, forward strand.
AACCCATGGCGGTGTACGTGAATTCCACCGCCCGCACCCCGCTGGTTGATCCGTTGCCTACATAGATGTTGCGGCTGGCATGGTTGGGGATCAGGGAGGAGTAGGTCCTCTTGCCCGTCACAAGGTCCGTGGAAATCAAGGTCTCCACCTGCCAGGCCACGCCCGTCTGGTTACCCGTATTCGGGTCCAGGTTGAAGGCGGTGACGTTGCCATTCCAGCTGACCGATGTGTAGCTGGGTGTGTACTTCTTGGTGCCCTGGGTCAGGCTGGCGGTGGACACGGCCACGCCCGACTGCGTGGCTTCCTTGCCACTGATGTCGGACATCATCTGCACGATGGCGCTGTTCAACTCCGCCGCCGTCTTGGCATTCAGCATCTTGCCGCGGCCGTTGACGGTGGCATGCCACATGTCGTCAATCGATGTGGGATTCTCCGTACTTGGAGATGGCCAGTTTCGGGTACGCGCGGGCGCGCTTGATGCACTGCCGGTCAGCTCTGCGAGCACCTGGGGATCGCTGGCATTGAGCGTGCCCACCAGGCCCAGGCCGATGGCGTAAAAGTTCATGTGCTGCCAGTAAGCTTCGTCACCGGGCACCGGCTTGACGGTGTTGGGGATGTTGGGACGCAGGTCGCGAACCCAGTACCTCATGGCCACGTCGGCAAACGTGTTGTTGATCTTGGTGCCGTCAATGCTGTCGCTGTAGGGCCCGATCGGCGTGTACTGGTAGCTGGTCGGGCTGGTAATGGCCGTCGCGTTGGTCGTGTCTTCATCCGTCAGCGTGAGGCTGTCGTTGTAGTAGCCGTCGGTCATCAGCATGGAGTACGAACGCCGGCACGCTGCGTGGGTGGTCACCTCGGCGGCGTTGGAACTGATACTGGTACTACTGCCGTCTGGCGAATCCGCCCAAGGGCCTGAATTGTCGGACCGCTGGAAGTACTGCCCCACCTTGTTCAGTGCGCGCCGGTTGGGCGTACCGCCACCCACGTTCCGGCCGTACAGCCATGTCAGGAACTCTCCCTGAACGGTCGAGTTGTACAGGCGCACGCCCTTGTCCAGCTTGTCGTCGTCATTGATCGTGTTGATGGTGCCCCAACCCAGCCGGAATGTCGGATTCAACGGCTGGAAGGCCAGCCCGATGCCGGTCTTGGCAAGCTCCATGCGGGTGCTGTGGTATGTCTTCCAGTTCGCGTAATTCTGCAGTTCCTGGGCCCAGGTGCAGGCCGTGGCGCCGCAGTCAGTACGGTTGCGGAACTTGGGGTAACTCGTCACGCTCGACGTGGCGGTATTGGGATAGGCGATCACGGTGGCGCCAATGGCCAACGGGCTGCCCGAGTCTGGCGTGTAGCTGGGGGTGAAGTAGCTCGCAGATGTGATGGGCGAGCCCGCGCCGTCCCAGGTTTTATTGACCACGGGCGCCAGGGTGGTTGCGTAGTTGTAGCTGAACGTCGCGCCCATCCCGCCGGACGTGCCAGACAGCGTGAGCACGGGCTGCGTGCTGTAACCCGCGCCTGGGTTGGTGATGGTGATGCCCGAGATCACATTGGTGGTGCCCATGTTGGCCGTAAACGATGCACCCGCGCCCGAGCTGGCGCTGATCGTGATGGTGGGCGCGCTGGTGTAGCCCGATCCGTTGTTGGTCATCGTGATGCCGGTGATGCCCCGCACGGTGTTTCTGGTGGTGGTGAAAGTCGCGCTCGTACCGCCGCCCGTGTTGCTCAGCGAAATCGTCGGGTTGCTGGTGTAGCCGGAGCCTGGGTTGGTGACGTTGAACCCGGTGATCCAGTTGGTGTCGGCCAGTACGGCGTCCAACGTGGCGCCGGTGCCGCCGCCCGTATTGCCCAGCGTCAGCGTGGGCGCGCTGGTGTAGCCGATGCCGGGGTTGGTGATGGTGATGCCGGTGATGACGCGGGTTGTACCAAGGGTGGGCAAGAACGCCGGCAGGCCCGTGCCGGCAGTGGAGAACGTCAGCGTGGGCGCCAGGGTGTAGCCGGAACCGCCGTTGGTGATGTTGAATGAGGCGATGGGTCGGCGACCCCCGGTGCAACCTCCATTGCCACCGGCGCGGATGACGTCTGCGGTGGCCCTGACCCCACCGGGCAGTTGCGGCGCAGAGATCGTCACCGTCACCCCGTTCGGGAAGCAACCCCCTGTGACAACCGCGATGGAGGCGAGGTCACCGACGACTCCTGTGGACACCGAGCCGGTTGCCCGCACGCCGCCCGCGGGCGGGTCGCTGAAGGTGACGGTGGGGGACGTCCCATAGTCCTTGCCCATGCTGGTGACCAGGACCGAACCCACTTTCTTGGTTGCTTCGATGACCACGTTGCCGGTGGCCAGCGTGCCGCCGCTGGGAGGGGCGGAAAAAGTCGCAATGACCCCGCTGGCCGGGTAATCCCGGCCGCGGTTGGTTACGGTAACAGCCGAGACCGCGTTGGCGAAGTTGCCGGTGGTCACGTTGCCTGTGGCACGAACCCCCCCCGCTGGCGGGTCGGAGAATGTGGCGACGACGCCGGAGTTCGGGTAACCGGTACCCGGGGTGTTCACGCTGACGGAGTTGACTCGCTGCGTGGAGGCTGTCTGTACCGTGGCCGTAGCCTGCGTACCGCCCGCCGGGGGGGCCGGGAATGCGGCCAGCACACCGGTTGCCGGATAGCCGCTGCCCTTGTTGACAACGCTTACGCTTGAAACGCTGTAAACATTGGATGCTGCGGGTTTGTAAAAGTAGACGTTGAAAGAACTGATGCCGCTGGTTGAGCCGAGGGCCTGCTCGGTCCCGTCGGCATTGACGCGGCGCTTGTAAGTCACGCGCGGATCGTAGTAGATCAGGTTCACGTCGGGCGAGCGGCCATAGAAGGTCGTGGGCAGGTTCAACCAGGTAGAGCTGATGGCGCCAGAGCCAGTGAACACCGCATCATTGTTGGGCCCGGTCATGCCCATGCCACTTGCCACGCCGCCATATTGGTAGATGGCGGTGGCGGGCATGGAGCCTGAATCGTCGAACATGAAGACGATGTTGGGCTCCACAGCGGCTGTGCGTGACAGCAAGGGGTCCTGCGCGATCTGTGCTTGCAGGGATGAAGCGGCAAGGCCGGCCAGGATGCAGCCCGCGATGCGGCTGAACGGGTAACTGGGTTGTTTCATGCCGGTTCCTCTTTACTTGAACTCGATGGTGGATTGCAGCCACACTTCGCTGCCCGTGGGGCGGGTCCTGACGGCGCCGTTCTCGTCCGGGCCGAAGCCGCGCGCTGTGATCACGCGGGTCGATGTGTCGGTGAAGTTGCCCGCGCTGTTGACGACCGAGACCTTTTCAATCAGGCATTCAGGCGCGCGGGCGTAGGTGGGCGCAGCAGCGTCGTTGTTCACAAGGGCCAGGGGGATGTCATACACGCTGCTCGCGCCGCCGCTGTCCCAGGTGGAGAGAGTCCGCCACGCCGGCGTGGTTGCGGTGCCGACAACAGTCGGCGGCCCACCGGTCAGCCCATGGGCCGCCACGCCGGCCAATTGAGCCGCCCATTTTTCGCAGTGCTGCAACGCAATCTCGGCCGCCTGCGTGGCCAGCAGCGTGGTGCGCACGTTGCCGGACACGCTCTCAGATGAGGTGGCATTGCGGATGCTGAGTGTGGCCAGCATGGACAGGATGACCAGCATGATCAGCGAAATGATGAGCACCACACCACGCTGCGAATGCGGCGAGCGGCGTGCCCAGGGGCTGGGTCGGTAAGGCGAGGTGTTCATGGCGTCTGTGGTTCCCGGCTGAGGCTAGAGCGCCTGACGGTTGCGCAGCACGACCGTCGTGAAGTAGGCCTTGCGCAATCGCAGGTCGGGCGGGCTGTTGTTGGGCGTACCGTCGCATTGGGTGTAGCCTGCCGAGGCGGTGTCGGGTGCCAGTGCATCCTCGCTGCGGACCAGGACGCAGATACGCACCGTCGCGACCTTGCTCCACCGAAGTGCTACGTCCACAGACAGGCCATCCAGCGTTGTGGCTGAAATGTAGCCGGCAACTGGCGGCGTGGCGGCCCCAATGGGAGCCGCACCGTAGAGGAACTGCAGGTCTTCCACGTTTTCCACCAGGCGTTGAGGGCTGACACTGCCGTTGCCCACGCAAAAAAGCCCCGGCGACGTGACGGCTGTTGACGTACCGATATAGAACCGGTTGTCAGCCACGGTGTAGGTCACATTGGTGGCAACGGAGGGAGCTCCAACCTGCACGCTGCCAGTGATCACGGGCAGCGCTTGCCCGAGGCAGTCCGTTGCCAGCCCCCCATTGGGCACGGTGTTGTAGATGTCGGCCTCGTAGCGCACGGCAATGGAGTGCGGCCCGCCTGCGCCTGCGCAGGTCAGGGCACTGTAGTCGGTTGCCGTTGTCGCCGTAATGTTGCCAAACGTGCTGTCACAGCCCCGGATGATGAATGTGGGGGTGATGGGGTTGCGCGACGTGGCGTTGGCATAGAACGGCTGCTTGGGGTTGTTGCCCGCCATCCGAATGGTCTGGGCCAGGATGGCAAGCGCCGCCTGGCCGTCTTCATTCATGCGGACCTGAGCCTCCGCGACCCGGGTGGCACCCAGCGAGCCAATATAGGAAGACACTACGGCAATTGTCACGACCAGGCCGATGGCGATGGACACCATCAGCTCGACCAGCGACAAACCCCGCAGGCGGCGCGCGGCGAGTGGAGGGCGAGGGCGAGCAGACCTCATAGCGCAAACCTCACATGCAGGCAACGGGGCTTGGGGTCGGCGAAGGCCGAGAAGGTGGGTGCAACGCCGGGGTTGGGGCATTCATCCGACGTTGCAGAGTCCAGGCCCACGAACACCGAGGGTTCGTCCCAGATGATCCAGATGTCGCCGCGCCGCAAATTGCAGTTGTCTGCCTCGCAGATTACGCGCATGCCTGCAAGCGGCCGCAGCTGGTTTTGCAGTGCGACTTGCGTTTCGACCCTGTCCTTGAAAGCGATCGACGCCTCAGTGCACAACGGGTACTCACACGGCGTGCCCCCGGGGGGGAGTTGTTTGTAGGTCAGCGTTTCCTTGTACTGGCCGTTTCTAAACCCTTCCGGGTTGGCGCGCATGCGATCCACATGGCTCGCCGCGATCATCGCCGCCGTGGCCCGGTAGCCCGCCAGCTTGGGCATCTGGATGGCGTAGCTGAGCATGCCGCCCAGCGCCAGCATGCCAAAGGACAGGATCAGCATGGAGACCAGCACTTCGATCAGCGAGGCGCCGGACTGGTGATGAGGCGTTGCCGGGATCTTCACGGGGTTTTTCCTATTCGCAGACTGCCGATGCATTGGTGTCAACACGAGCCCTTCCACCTGCGTTGACGCAGACCGTTCGACGGGCGGTGCCATTGGCCGCGCTGCCAAAACGCATGCTTGTGGCACCCGCGCTGCTCAGAAGTCGGCCCGTGCCAGTGAACCTGAACACGGTGGACGATGCCGCACCGTCCTCTACGATCTGGTCTGGCGAGGACATCGCCGCCTGCACGCGAAGCACCCTCTCGCCCGAATCCCAGGCTCCGTCGTTGTCCAGGTCATGAAAAATGATCCAGCCGCTGATCCAGCCGTTGTTGCCGGGTCCGTGCCCGGTGCCGCAAGCCGGGGTGGCTGATTCCGGGTCGTCGCTACGGCACACCACTACGCCGCCGCCCAGCCGAATGGCTTCACTGCGGGCATAGCGCATATCAGACATGAAGGTATTGACGCTGCTTGAGATGGCGTTGGAGCGGATCATCGACGTGAACGAGGGCGCAGCCAGGAACGCCAGAATGGCGGAGATGGCCAGAACGACCATCAGCTCGATCAAGGTCAAACCATGCTGGCTTTTTTGCATGCCAACAGTGTTGCCGACCTTGCAGGGCGAACCCAGCCAGAGCAGACGAACGGGTGGCTTGGAAGGACGGGCGGAGCCGTTTTGCCGGGCAATTGCCCTTTACCGCCTTACTTCATCCACCAGCGTCTTGAACTCGTCAATGTCTTCAAAGCTGCGGTAAACGCTGGCAAACCGCACATAGGCGACCTTGTCG
>CALRZF020000245.1:0-6088 GCA_943372585.1 Ramlibacter sp. 2FC
GGCGACTCCATCATCATCTTTCCGGAAGGCACGCGCGGCAACGCCGAGGAGCCGCAGCCGTTCAAGTCGGGCCTGTACAGCCTGACGCAGCGCTTCCCTGACGTGGTGCTGGTGCCCGCCTGGATCAACAACGTGCAGCGCGTCATGCCCAAGGGCGAGGTCGTGCCCGTGCCCATCCTGTGCTCGGTGACCTTTGGCGCGCCCATCAAGCTGGAGCCTGGCGAGGAGCGCCGCGCTTTCCTGGACCGGGCACGGCTGGCCGTCATGGCGCTGAGGGACGTATGAACCAGTTCCTTCGCAGCCTCACGCCGACCCAACAGGTCGGGGCGCTGTTCCTCATCATCTTCGGCATCCTGATCATCATCAGCGTGACAGCCTTCATGCTGACGCTGCGCGAACAACGCGAGGGCACGCACGACGCTGCCTGGCATGCAGAGCTGAAGAACTTCCGCAAGCTGCTGGCCACTTCATGGTTCATGGTGGTGGTGTTCTGGGTATCGTGGGCCGCAGGCGAAGGTTTTGCCACCGTGCTGTTTGCGCTGATTGCATTTTTTGCCCTGCGCGAATTCATCACCCTGTCACCCACGCGCCGGGGCGACCACCGCAGCCTGGTGCTGGCCTTCTTTGTGGTGTTGCCCATCCAGTTCTGGCTGGCGGGCACCGAGCACTTTGACCTGTTCACCGTGTTCATCCCGGTTTATGTGTTTCTGGCGATTCCCGTGGTCAGCGCCATTGCCGATGACCCCGAGCGCTTTCTGGAGCGCAACGCCAAGCTGCAGTGGGGCATCATGGTGTGCATCTATGGCATGAGCCATGTGCCGGCCCTGCTGCTGCTGGACTTCCGCAATTACCAGGGCAAGAACGCGTTCCTGGTGTTCTTTCTGGTCTTCGTCGTCCAGACCTGCATGGTGGTGCAGCACCTGGTCACACGCAGGCTCAAGCGGCCGCCCAGCGCACCGAATGTCAGCAAGAGCTTCAACTGGCGCAGCTGGCTCATCGGCATCGCGGTGGGCAGCTTTCTGGGCGGCTTGCTGTCGTTCATCACCCCATTCAAGCCCGGCCAGGCGCTGGCCATGGCGTTTGTGGCCTGCGTGGCCGGCTCGCTGGGCCACCTGGTGATGAAGGCGCTCAAGCGCGACCGCGGCGTCACCAGCTGGGGCAAGGGCCGCATGTCGGTCACCGGCGCCAACGGGCTGCTCGACCGGGTGGACGCCTTGTGTTTTGCAGCGCCGGTGTTCTTCCATTCGGTGCGTTGGTACTTCGGGCTGTAGCGGGCGGCCATGCGCATTCTGGGTATCGACCCCGGCCTGCAGACCACCGGCTTCGGCGTGCTGGACGTGGACGGCCATGCGCTGACCTACGTGGCCAGCGGCACCATCACCACCCGCCATTTGCCCACCGGCGACCTGCCCGCGCGCCTGAAGGTGCTGTTTGACGGCATATGCGAGGTGGTGCAGCGCTACGAGCCCGATGAATCCGCCGTGGAAATCGTGTTCGTCAACGTCAACCCCCAGGCCACGCTGCTGCTGGGCCAGGCCCGCGGCGCCTGCGTCACGTCGTTGGTCTCACGCAACTTGCCGGTGGCGGAATACACCGCACTGCAGATGAAAAAGTCTGTGGCCGGCTACGGCAAAGCCGGCAAGGCCGAGGTGCAGGAAATGGTCAAGCGCCTGCTCAAGCTGCCGGGGTTACCGGGCAGCGACGCGGCTGATGCGTTGGGGATGGCCATTGCCCACGCGCACATCGGCCCGGGCATGCAACGGCTGGCGGCTGTGACGGACCTGTCGCGCAAGACCAGCGCGATGTTCAAGCATGGGCGGAATTACTGAACCCCCGCAACCGAACTGCAGCGGTCGACATCTCATCCACCAGCGTCGCCATCTGACGCTCGACGGTCGTCGCTTCGCGGATCGCAAACACGCTCTGTCCTGCTGCCTCATAGACCAGGCGCGGGTCGTCGTGCTCGTGGATCGACGCAAACACATCACCCGTCAGCGCCTGTTGCATCGGCATCGCCAGCGGCTCGGGTGCGCCCTGCTCGGCCCAGGCGTCGATCCAGTCGCTGCGCACCACACGGCAGGGCTTGCCGCTGTGGGCGCGGCTGATGATGGTGTCTTCACTGCCCGCTGCAATCAACCTCGCTAAAAGAGCCGGGGGCGTGTGGTTTTCGCGCGCTGCCATCCACAGCGTACCCAGCCAGCCGCCCTGCGCACCCATGCCGATGGCGCCCACAATCTGCGCGCCGTTGCCGATGCCGCCAGCTGCCAGCACCGGAACATCACCCGCCGCAGCCACGATCTGCGGAACTAATGAAAACGTGCCCACGCTGCCGGTGTGCCCGCCTGCGTCATAGCCCTGCGCTACCAGTACGTCCACGCCCAGGTCCAGCGCCTTTTGCGCATGGCGCACCGAACCCACCAGCGAAAAAGTGGTCTTGCCCCGGGCTTTGGCGCGCGCGATCAGGTCCGCACGCAGGCCGATGGCCGTGGCCACGCCCGTGGCGTTGGACGCCAGCACCTGCTCGATCTGCGATTCGAAAAGGTCTTCTGAGCGCACCTGCGTGGTGAAGAAGCTGGGCTTTTGCGGGGGCTGCACGTTGAAGCGTTCACGCAAGGACTGCACAAAATCCACATGACCGCCGGGCAATGCAGCGCGCACGTCGTCAATGCTGCCGGTGCGCGGCACGGCAGCGGGCAGCATCAGGTCCACACCATAGGGCCGGCCCTGCATGCGTGCGTCTACTTCCTGCAGGATGTGCGGGATTTCGTGCGGCATTTCGCGCGCCAGCCCCAGCACCGGGTAGCCCCCGGCGCGGGCAATCTCCACCACCACATCCACCGAATGCGAGAAGCCGAAAATCGGGTGCGCGATGCCCAGCCGGTCGCAGACCGGCGTGCGCAGTGTGGAACGCATGGGCTTTACTGCGGCGTGATGCCGGCCTGCTGGATCACCCGCGCCCACTTGGTGCGCTCGGCCGCCACGAAGGCGTCGAACTGCACCGGGGTCTGCGGCGCCAGCTCCATGCCCATGCCGTCAAACTTGGCCTTGACGTCGGGCGACTTCAAAATCTCGGCAATGTCGGCGGCCAGCTTGCTGACAACCGCGTCGGGGGTCTTGGCCGGCGCCACAAAGCCAAACCAGGTGCCCACCTCATAGCCCGGCAGGCTGGCGGCTTCCGCCACGGTGGGCAGGTCGGGCAGCGCGGTGGAGCGGCGCGCGGTCGTTACGGCCAGCGCGCGCAGCTTGCCGGTCTTGATGTGCTGGGCGGCAATGGCGGCGGTCAGCGGCATCATGGTCACGCGCCCGCCCAGCAGGTCGTTCATGGCGTCGGGCTGGCCTTTGTACGGCACATGGGTGAGCTTCAGGCCTGCCATTTGCGCGAACAGTTCCCCAGACAGGTGATTGGAGGTGCCCGCACCGGCGGTGGCATAAGTCACTTCACCGGGCTTGGCCTTGGCCAGCGCCACCAGTTCTGCCATGTTTTTGGCGGGCACGTCCGGGTGAACCACGATCACGTTGGGGATGATGCCGAAGCCCGCCACCGCGCGGAAGTCCGTCACCGGGTTCCAGGTGACGCCTTTGACCAGGCTGGGCACCACGGCATGGCCGGGGCTCACGCACAGCAGGGTGTAGCCGTCGGCTGCGGACTTGGCCACGAAGTCGGTGCCGATGGAGCCGCCCGCTCCGGTTTTGTTCTCGATCACAAAAGGCTGGCTGTATTTGGCCGCCAGGCGCTCACCCACCAGGCGCGCGATGGCGTCCACCACGCCGCCGGCCGTGAACGGCACGATGACCTTGACCGGGCGGTTGGGGTAATCAGCCTGCGCCAGTGCGGCGGTGGGGCCGAATGCGGCGGCTGCCAGAGCGAGGGCGCCGAAGGTGCGGCGGTGCAATGTGTTCATGGTGTGTCTCCTGGTTGTTGGATGGGAACGCTGGGGGTGTGAAATCGGGGAACGGGCGCGGGCCGACCATCGGCCCACGCCGACTGGTGCAGCGGGTGCGCGCGGCTTTGCGCCAGGCTCAGGACGGGTGTGACGCAGGCGTCCAGTGACGCAAAGTGTTCGGCCCAGTGCGCCTGGTCCTGCGCGATAAAGCAGCGCTGCATGCACCCTGCCAGCTCGGCCCAGCGGCTGGCGTCGCCGCGCGGCGGTACGGTGGCGGGGTCCAGGCCCAAACCCTGCAACAGCTGCAGGTAAAAGCGTTCTTCAATCGCGCCCACCGCCATGTGGCGGCCGTCGGCGGTCATGTAGCAGCGGTACCAGGGCACGCCGCCGTCGATCACATTCGACGCGGGGGCGTCGTTCCAGGCGCCCGCGCCCAGGCGGGCAAATACGGCGGTCAGCAGGTGCAGGCTGCCGGCGGTCATGGCGGTGTCCACTACGCAGCCTGCGCCGCTGGCCGCGCGCGCATGCAACGCGGCGCCAATGCCCGCGGCGGCATACAGCGCGCCAGCGGCCAGGTCGCCCACCAGGTTCAGCGGTACGGCGTCGGTGCCGCAGGCATGCAGGGCCCCGGCCATGGCGATGTAGTTGATGTCATGCCCCGCGCGTGGCGCCCAGGGGCCTTCGCGGTCCCAGCCCACGATGCGCGCGTAGACCAGGCCCGGTGCGCATGCGTGGCAGTCTGCGGGCCCCAGGCCCAGGCGTTCCATGACGCCGGGGCGAAAGCCCTCCAGCAGCACGTCGGCCCTGGCGATGGCGTCCAGCGCAGCGACGCGGCCATCAGCTGTCTTCAGGTCCAGCGTAAGCGTGTCGCGCTGCCAGGTGCCGATGTCGGCCCCGGCCGCCACGGGCACGCCCAGCGGCTGCGCCTGCGGGTTCTGGATGCGCAGCACCTCGGCACCCTGCTGGGCCAGCCACCAGGCGCAAAACGGCACGCCGCCTACGGTGGCAAACTCAACAACACGCAGCCCGGCGTAGGGTTTCATGCGCCGTCCGCCGTGATTTGCGCCTGCACTTGGGCCACTGTGCGCTTGGCGATGTTGACCAGGTGGATCTGGCTGGTGCCCTCGTACAGGCGAAACAGGCGCACGTCGCGGTAAAAGCGCTCGGCCACGTTATCGGCGATGTAGCCCCCGCCGCCAAACACCTGCACTGCGCTGTCGGCCACGCGGCCGCACATTTCGGACGCAAACAGCTTGCACATGGACGCTTCCATGGTCACGTCCTGCCCGTCGTCGCGCTTGCGCGCGGTCTCCAGCACCAGGGCGCGGGCGGCGTGCACGTCGGTGTTGCTCTGCGCAATCATCTGCTGCACGAGCTGGAAGTCGGCCACCGGCTGGCCGAACTGCCGGCGCGCGGTGGCGCGGCGCACCATCTCTTCCACCAGCCGGATGGCCGGGCCCACGCACAGGCCGGCCAGGTTGATGCGCTGCTTGTTCAGCGCGCGCATGGCGGTGCGAAAGCCATGGCCCAGGTTGGTCTCGCCACCCACAATGGCGCCGGCCGGCACGCGGCAGTCTTCCAGTACCACCTCGCCCACGGGCGAGCCATGCTGGCCCAGCTTGCGGTACTCAGGTGGGGTGGACAGGCCGGGTGTGCCGCGCTCCACCAGAAAGGCTGTGATACCCGCCGCGCCTTTGCCCTGCGGGTCGGTGCGCGCAAACACGGTGAACAGCCCCGCAATGGGCGCGTTGGTGATGAAGCACTTGCGCCCGGTGATGCGGTAGAAGTCGCCGTCGCGCACGGCCGTGGTCGTGAGCGCCGTGGCGTCAGACCCCGCCTCGGGCTCGGTCAGCGCAAAGCAGCCGGTCAGCTCGCCGCTGGCCAGCAGGGGCAGCCAGCGCTGGCGCTGTTCAGGCGTGCCGTCCACCACCAATGATTCCGACGCAATGCCGGTGTTGCCGCCAAAGCGCGCGCGAAAGGTGGTGGCGCCCTGCGACACCTCGATGTTCACCCGCGCCAGCTCCTCGGTCGTCAGGCCCGCGCCGCCATAGGCCTCGGGGATGCTGTGGCCGAACAGGCCCAGCTCGCGCATGCGGTCTACCAGCGCCTCGGGTATTTCGTCGCTCTGGTCAATGGCTTCTTCCAGCGGGATGCATTCGTCGCGGATGAAGCGGCGCACCTGCGCGATGAGCTGTTCAAACTGT
>CALRZF020000246.1:0-6065 GCA_943372585.1 Ramlibacter sp. 2FC
TGCGCCGCACCGCGGATCAGCGCGGGCACGTCCAGCCAGTCAAAGCGCCAGCTGGCAAAAATATCGATGAAGTCGTCCACCCGGCCGCCCTGGTTCCAGTCGTTCATGCTGGCGTCGGGCCGCTGGATTTCGGCCACCCAGTTGATGAGCTGCAGGCCGTCTGCATCCACACTGTCCACGATGGGATAGATCACCATCTTGCCGGTGTCGATGGAGCCGATGCGCAGGTACGACTTGCCCGACAGGATGGGTCGGTGCCGCGTGACGCCGCGCCAGGTGTTGATGCCCGCGAAGGCCACCTGCTCGCCCGGATAGAACTGTCTTCGCACCGCGGAATTCACGCCGTCGCAAGCCACCACCACATCGGCGTGCACTGGCGGCAGCGGCTGGCCGTCTGACTGCCGGCTGAAATGCACCGTGGCGCCGGCTTCGCCCTGCTCCACCCGCAGGCAGCGGTGGTCGGTGTGCACGTGCTGCGGCCCCAGGCGTGCCAGCACCGCGTCGTACATCACCCGGTGCAGCTTGCCGCGGTGGATGCCGACCTCGGGCAGTGCATAGCCCGCATGCCGCCCTCGCGGCTCGCGGTAGATGAACTGGCCGAAGCGATTGAAGAAGACACTCTCCAGGTTCTCGATGCCCGCCGCCTCCAGCGCAGGCTGCAGGCCCAGCGCCGCCAGCTCGCGCATGGCGTGGGGCAGCAGCGTGATGCCGACACCGATCTCGCGCACCTCGGGCACGGCCTCGTACACATCGCACGGCAGGCCGCGCGCATGCAGCGCCAGCGCCAGGCCCAGGCCGCCAATGCCGCCGCCCACAATGGCTACGCGCATAGGTAGACCTCAGGCCGCCGACGGGCCGCCCCTAGGACGGCCTGGGCCCCCTCGGGGGGCAGCGCATTACACGAAGTGACAAGCGTGGGGGTCATGTCTATTCAGCGGTGATGTTCTGCGTCTTGATCAGCTGCGCCCAACGGTTGGCGTCCTGCTCAACCAGGCGGCGGAAGTCGTCGGGCGTGCTGCTGGCCGGGTCCATGCCCTGGGTTTCGAAAGCAGCGCGCACATCGGGCAGCGCCAGGATGTCTTTCAGCTCGCGGTTCAGCCTCGCCACAAAGTCCGCTGGTGTGCCGGGCGGCGCAAAGATGCCGTACCACATGTCCACGTTCACATTGCCTGCCTTGGCCTCGGCCAGCGTGGGCACCTGCGGCAGCAGCGCGTGGCGCTTGTCGCTGCCCAGCCCCAGCGCCACCAGCCGGCCGCTTCGCACATGGGGCAGCGCCACGTGAATCGGCAGGAACATGGCATCTACCTGCCCGCCCAGCAGGTCGGTCAGCGCCGGGCCGGTCCCGCGATAGGGAATGTGGGTGATGAACACACCGGCCGTCGACTTGAACAGCTCCATGGACAGGTGGTGAGGCGTGCCCACACCAGGCGACGCGTAATTGATGCGGCCCGGCCGGGCCTTGGCGGCCGCCACCAGTTCGCCCGCCGTGCGGTAGCCGGTGCCGGGATGGGCCACCAGCAGCAACTGGCCCCAGCTCGTCAGTGACACCGGCGTCAGGTCCTTGACCGGGTCAAACGGCAGCTTGGGGTACAGGCTGCGGTTCATGACCAGCGTGTTCACGCTGACCAGCAGCGTCTGGCCGTTGGGCGCGGCGCGCACCACGGCTTCGGTGCCAATGTTGCCGGACGCGCCGGCCCGGTTGTCCACCACCACGGGCCGGCCCAGCCGTTCGGCCAGCTTGGGGCCCACGGTACGTGCAATCAGGTCAATGCCGGTGCCCGGCGTAAAAGGGACGATCAGCCGCAGCGGCGCCTGTGCCGCGGGCTGGGCCGCCGCACTCAGGCTGGCGGCCAGCAGCAACACCGGCGCAGCACGGCGCAGCAGGTAGGCCAGGGGATTCAGGTTGAGTTGCATGAATCGTCTCCTTATGTTTGCATGCTAACCATTTTGGACAAGAAAAACGCAAGGCACAATCCATGGATTCCCTGAGTCTGCGTGCGCCATCAGTGCCTGAAAACATCACCAACACCCCCGACCTGTCGCGCCTGTACGCCCGCCCCGGCTTTCTGCTGCGCCGCGCACACCAGATTTCCGCCGCCGTGTTTGAAGACGAATGCCGTGCGGTGGGCCTCACACCTGCGCAGTTTGGCGTTCTGACCGTGCTGCGCGCCGGCCCCGGCATGGACCAGTCCAGTCTGGCGCGCGCGCTGGGCTTTGACAAAGTGACCGTGCTGCGGGTGCTGCGGGGCCTGGAGGCCCGTGGCTTGGTGCAGCGAATGCCCGCACCCGCCAGCAAACGCAACCTGGCGGTTTCGCTGTCGGCTGAAGGACTGGCTCTGCTGGACAAGGCCCAAAAACCCGCAGAAAAAGCCTACAGGCGACTGCTGGCGCCGCTGTCAGTCCAGCAGCAGGCCAGCCTGGTGGAACTGTTGCAGCAATTGACCGGGGGTCTGGAACACGAAGCCCGGGCACCGTTTGTGCCACCGGAGGCCTGAGCTTCGCACCTCAGCCGTTGCGCGCCGTGATGCCCCAGCGGGCCAGCGCGGCGTCGTCCGACACCCGTGCATCAACCCAGCGGGCACCCTCCGGCGTCTGCTCTTTCTTCCAGAACGGCGCCTGGGTCTTGAGGTAGTCCATCAGGAATTCGCAGGCGCGAAAGCTCTCGCCGCGATGCGCCGAGGTGACGGCCACCAACACAATCTGGTCCATCGGCTGCAACAGGCCTACCCTGTGGATTACACGGGCGGCGTGAATGTCAAAACGCTTGTGGGCGTCGTCCATCATGGCTTCGATGGCCTGCTCGGTCATGCCAGGGTAATGCTCCAGCTCCATGGCGCTGACTGAGGTACCGTCGCTGCGGTCGCGCACGGTGCCGATGAAGCTGCACACGGCGCCCACGCGCGCATCGCCCGCGCGCAGGGCGGCAATTTCGTCAGCGACGTTGAAGTCGTGCTGCTGGATGGAAACGCGCGCCATAGCCGTGGGCCGGTTCAGCCGCCCGTGACGGGGGGGAAGAAGGCCACTTCGCAGCCCTCTGATAACGCGGCGGTGTCGTCGCACAGGGTCTGGTTGAGCGCAGCGCGCACGGCCTTGCCACGCGCCAGGCTTTCGGCATGGGCGCCGCCGCGTGAGATCAGCTCGTCGCGCAGCGCGCCGACAGTCATGGCCTGCGTCTGCACAGGTTCGCTGCCTTGGCCGATCGCCTCACGAATGGACGCGAAGTAACGCACCTGGACTTTCATGCGAGCCCCCTCATGCAAGCAACTCGGCCAGCGAAATGAACGGCACCATGTCGCCCGGGGCAATGACGCGACCCGGCGCGGTATCCACCAAGCCGTCGCCCCAGACCATGGATGTGAGGACACCCGAGCTCTGGTTGGCAAACAGGTCCAGCCCGCCGGTGGCGTTGCGCCGTGCGCGCAGGAACTCGCGGCGCTTGTCGGCCTTGCCCCAGGTAAAGTC
The DNA here is from genome assembly GCA_943372585.1 of Ramlibacter sp. 2FC. Classification (GTDB taxonomy): domain Bacteria; phylum Pseudomonadota; class Gammaproteobacteria; order Burkholderiales; family Burkholderiaceae_C; genus RAM1. The sequence continues at coordinate 3,463 of CALRZF020000246.1, forward strand.
GGCGCGCACCGCCATGGGCTTGACAGCAAGGTCGGTGGCGCCCTGCAGCTTGAGGATGAACGGGCGCACCAGCAGCAAAAACGTGACAAAGCTGGACACCGGGTTACCGGGCAGCCCGATGAAATGCGCGCTGGCCACCCGGCCGTACGCAAACGGCTTGCCAGGCTTGATGGCCAGCTGCCACAGCTCCAGCGTGCCCAGGGCCTGCACGGCGGGCTTGACGTGGTCTTCTTCGCCCACCGACACGCCGCCGCTGGTGACGATCAGGTCATGGCCCTGGGCGGCACCCCGCAGCGCATCCACGGTGGCGTCCAGCCGGTCGGGCACCACCCCCAGATCCGTCACCTCACAGCCCAGGCGCAGCAGCAGCGTGCGCAGGAAGAAGCGGTTGGAGTTGTAGATGGCCCCGGGCTTCATCTGGTCCGGCGGTACATCGCCGGGCAATACCAGCTCATCGCCGGTGGAAAACAGCGCCACGCGCGGGCGGCGGGCCACCGGCAGCACGGCCAGGCCGATGCTGGCGGCCATGCCCAGCGCAGCGGCATCAAGCCGCTGGCCCCTGGCCAGCACCACGCTGCCACGGGTCACATCCTCGCCCGAGCGGCGGATGTGCTGACCGGCAGCAGGCTCAATCTTGAACCGGACCGTGCCGTCGCTCGCGACTTCCGCGTCCTCCTGCATGACCACGGCGTCCGCGCCAGGCGGCACGGGTGCGCCGGTGAAGATGCGGGCAACGGTGCCTGGCGCCAGCTCTACACCGGCAGCGCCGGCCGCGATGCGCTGGCTGACAATGAGCGGCCCGCCCGCTGCCAGATCGGCGGCACGCACCGCGTAACCGTCCATCGCGCTGTTGTCCTGCGGTGGCACCTGCAGCGGCGACACCAGGTCTTGCGCCAGCACGCGGCCATCGGCGTCAAAGGTGGACACATTGTCCGTACCCTGCAGTGCACCGGACCGGCTGAGCAGGTCGGCAAGAACCTCGTCGAGCGAGCGCAGCGGCGCGCGAGCGGGTGCGGGAGCCGAAGAAGACGGAACGCTCATGAGTACATCTCTGCCACGTAGTCAAACCGGTCGCCATTGTCGACCAGCCAGCCCGCGACGGCTTCGGTATCGTTCAAGTCCAGCACAGGACGCAGGGTTGTTTCCGGCAGGCGGTCGGGTGAATCAGTGGCGATGGCCACGATGAAATCGTCGTCAGGGTAGCGTGCAGGGTGCCCCGCCTCTGCCCGCCAGACCTCCAGCTTGTGCAGGTTGCTTTCACGAAACCCCTCCACCAGCACCCAGTCAACGCCCTCATACAGCTCGGCCAGCAGGTGATGCACGGTGAGCTGGGCAGGTTGCTCGAATTCACGCATGAGCGCCAGACGCCTGTCGGACGCCACCACCACCTCGAACGCGCCAGCCTGACGGTGGCGGAAGGTGTCCTTGCCGGGGTGGTCGATGTCAAAGCGGTGGTGTGCGTGCTTGACGACCGACACACGCAGGCCGCGAGCTTTCAGCGCGGGGATCAGCCGCTCTACCAGCGTGGTCTTGCCGGCGCCCGAGTAACCTGCAAAACCCGCGACTTTCATGTCAGCCTGCGTGCGCTGCGATGTAGGCCTGCACGGCTTTCACGTCAGCATCCAGCACGGTCACGCGCTTGGGCAGGTCTTCAATGCCCTCGAATTTCGCCGGGCGGTCGGGTTCACGACCCAATGCTTCGACGATGGTGGCGGCGAACTTGATGGGCAAGGCTGTTTCCAGAACGATCATCGGCACACCAGGCAGCACATGCTCGCGCGCCACCTTGACGCCATCGGCGGTGTGGGTGTCGATCATCACGCTGTGCTGCTCCCAGGTGCTGCGAATGGTCGCCAGGCGGTCGGCATGCGTGCTGCGTCCGCTGACGAAGCCGTACTTGCCTGCGGCGTTTGCAAACAACGGGTCGGCACTCAGGTCAAACTGCCCTTTGGCTGAAAGCTGTGCGCCGAACAAGTCCTTGACCCGCGCACCGTCGCGGCCCAGCAGGTCAAACACAAAGCGCTCGAAATTGCTGGCCTTGGAAATGTCCATTGAAGGGCTGGACGTTTCGTGCGTGTCAGACGCGCCGCGCACACGGTACACGCCGGTGCGAAAGAACTCGTCCAGCACGTCGTTTTCGTTGGTGGCCACGACCAGCTGTGCAATGGGCAGGCCCATGCTGCGTGCCACATGGCCCGCGCAGACGTTGCCGAAATTGCCGCTGGGCACGGTAAAGCTGACCTGCTGGTCATTCGACGTGGTGGCCTGCAGGTAGCCTGCAAAGTAATACACCACCTGCGCCACCAGGCGCGCCCAGTTGATGGAGTTGACCGTGCCGATCTTGTACTGGCGCTTGAAGGTCAGGTCGTTGGACACGGCCTTGACAATGTCCTGGCAATCGTCAAACACACCCTGTACGGCCAGGTTATGGATGTTGGCGTCCTGCAGGCTGAACATCTGCGCCTGCTGGAACGGGCTCATGCGCCCGTGCGGCGACGTCATGAACACGCGCACGCCCTTTTTGCCACGCATGGCGTACTCGGCCGCGCTGCCGGTGTCACCGCTAGTAGCGCCCAGGATGTTGAGCTCTTCGCCGCGGCGGG
>CALRZF020000247.1:0-6057 GCA_943372585.1 Ramlibacter sp. 2FC
CACGGCGCTGAGCGCGGGCTGCGCGTCACCCAGCACCACAGCCTGGACAACGCCGGGCTCGTCGCGCAGCGCGGACTCCACCCACTCAGGGCTGACGTTGCGCGCAAAGGCGGTGATCAGCACGTTGCGGCTGCGGCCCTGCACATGCAGGTAGCCGTCTGCGTCGATCCGGCCCAGGTCGCCCGTGGGCCACCAGGCCGGCGGCGCAGCTGTGTCGCCCAAGTAGCCGGCCAACAGGCTGCCCGCGACCTCGATTTCGCCCGTGCCGCTGACACGCACACGCGCGTGGGGCAGCGGCTTGCCGGCCGAGCCAGGGCAGTCGGCGCCGGGCAGGTTCATGGTTTGCACCGATGCCCCCTCCGACAGGCCGTAGCCCTCATAGGCCGGTATGCCGACAGCCCGCGCCGCCGCGATCAGCCGGGCGCCCACCGCGGCGCCGCCCACAGCCACCATGCGCAGGCTGGCGGGGGCGCGCCGGCCGGTGTGGGCCAGCCAGGCAGCCCAGGCGGCCAGCATCTGGGGCAACACGATCAGGCTGTGCGGCTGGTGGTGCCCGACGGCCGCGTCAAAACGCGCGGGATCAAAGCCGGATGAACCCGTGAGGCCCACGTCGGCCAGCGGCGGGATCACGCACTGCGCACCGTGGGTCAGCGGCGCCATGACACCGGCAATGTTCTCCAGCAGCACGGCCAGCGGCAGCACGCACAGATGCCGCTCGATGCCCAGCGGCTGCAATGCCTGGCCGATGCCTGCGGCCACCTGCTGCATGGCCTGGCGGCTCAGGCACACGCCCTTGGGGGTACCGGTGGTTCCGGATGTGAAAGTGATCTTGGCCGTGCCGGGCGGCATGGGCACAGGCAGAGCCGGCAGCGCCAGCAAAAACAGATCTTCGCCCGCCAGGCGGCATGCTGACGGCGTGAGGGCGGGCCAGGCCGCCAAAGCCGCAGACGATGCCAGCACGGTATCCACGCCTGCGGCCTGCAACGCATGGCCGATCTGCGCGGGCGTGAAGAACACGGGCAACGGCACGTGCACCACCTGCGCTTGTTCGGCCGCAAGATCCGCCACAACCCAGGCGGGCGAGTTGTCCAGCAAGGTGGCAAGCACGCGCGTGCCGCGTTGGCGCAGGACGCCGGCAAAGGCACCCACTTCATCGCGCAGTTGCAGGTGGCTGATGCTTTGCTGCCCGTCGCTCAGGGCCGCTGCGTTCAGGTCGTCGCTCATGGGCGCTCCTGCCGGTGGCGCTGCCCACGGGCCAGCAGGCGCAAGGCCTGCTGCACCTGGCCGGCCAGCACAACCGGATGATGGTCGTAATAGGTGCCCCACTGGCTGGCCGTGCCCCCCAGCACGCCGGGATCAGCGCGGCCCAGGGCCAGTGGCGTGATGCCCAGGCGCACGAACAGGTGGCGCAGCTCTTCGGTCAGCGTGCTGACCACCCACTGGGCGCCCTCGCCCGCCAGATGGTCGCCCAGCAGGAAAATCAGCCGGCGCCCCTCGCCCGCGCGCTGCGCTGCCAGGTGGCCGACTTCAAAGATCCCGGCGCGCGCCGGGACATCGCCGCCCTGGCGGGCCAGCACCTGCTCCACCGGCGCGTCCAGGTAGCGCTCCAGGAACAGGGTGGATCCGCCAGCCTGGCGGTAACCCGCGGCCGCAACAATGCTGCCGTCCACGGGGTCATGCAGGCTGACCAGCACCGGGGCAAAGGCAGTGACATGGGCGCCAAACCGCCGGGCATAGACGGCGTGGATAAATTCTTCAACACCCGCGCGCGTGGTGTCACCGGGGCGATGCACCGCCAGCGGCGGCGTGCGCGCGGGTTCGCGCGGCGGGCAGGACCCGCCGGTTTGCTGCAAGGTGGTGGCCATCAGCATTCGTGCTCCTTTCAGGCATCCGCTCACAGGTCGTGGGCGGTTCATGGAGCAGATGGTGGGCGGCGTGGATTAAGAACACCTTAATCAGCCCCGGCGGCAAACCTGGATTAAGCTCACCAAAACACCTCTATTGCGCAGACCCATGCAAATTGCCACCTGGAACGTCAACTCCCTCACCGCCCGGCTGCAGCACGTGCTTGACTGGCTGGCCGCCAACCCGGTGGACGTGCTGTGCCTGCAGGAGCTGAAGATGACGGACGACAAATTCCCGTTTGAAGCGCTGCAGGCCGCCGGCTACCAGGCGGTGGCGTTCGGCCAGAAAACCTACAACGGCGTCGCCATCCTGTCGCGCCAGCCTGTGCGCGACGTGGTGAAGAACATCACCGGCTTTGAGGACGAGCACTCACGCGTGATCGCCGCCACGGTGGACGGGCCGGGCGGTGAACTGCGCGTGGTGAACGGTTACTTCGTCAACGGGCAGGCGCCCGACAGCGACAAGTTCACCTACAAGATGAACTGGCTGGGTGGCCTGCACCGGTACATCGCCGATGAGCTCACGCGCCACCCCCGCCTGGTGCTGCTGGGCGACTTCAACGTCGCGCCCGAGGACCGCGATTCATTCGATCCTGTGGGCCTGAAGGACACGATCCACCACACGGTGCAGGAGCGCGATCATTTCAACCGCCTGATCGGCCTGGGCCTGACCGACAGCTTTCGCATGTTCGACCAGCCCGAGAAAAGCTACAGCTGGTGGGACTACCGCATGCTGGGCTATCAGAAGAACCGCGGCCTGCGCATTGACCACATCCTGGTCAGCGAGCCGCTCAAGCCTGCGGTCAAGTCCTGCAGGATCGACCGCGTGCCCCGCAAATGGGAAAAGCCCAGCGACCACGCACCAGTTGTGCTGGAGATTGGATAAGAGAAGCCGTGTCTTCGCGGGGACGCGCGGAACCGGCTTTGCCGGGCCGCTGCGTCGCCCCCCAGTGGGGGAGGCGGCCGTAGGCCGCTTAGGGGGGCGTCCTATTCCAGTCCCAACTCCTGGATCTTGCGGGTGATGGTGTTGCGCCCGATGCCGAGCTTTTGCGCGGCCTCGATGCGGCGCCCGCGCGTGTTGGCCAGCGCGGTCAGGATGAGCTTGGATTCAAACCGTTTGGTCAGCTCGTCCCACACGTCGTGACGGCCGGTGGCCAGCAGCTCCAGCGCTTCGGCTTCCAGGCCGGTTTCCCAGCCCGCGCCGGTGAAGATCACGGCGCCCTCAACCCCCGGCACGGCGGCTGACACGGCACGCGCTTCAGCCACGGCGCCGTCGTCTGCCGCAGGCGCGCGCATCGAGGCTTCCGCCGGTGCCACGGCCACCATGCCGGCCACCTCGGGGGGCAGGTCCTTGGGCTCGATCACCTGGGCCGGTGCCATGACGGTAAGCCAGTGGCAGATGTTCTCCAGCTGGCGCACGTTGCCCGGGAAGCTGAAGCCGCCCAGTTGCGCCAGCGCCTGGTCAGAGATGCGTTTGGGTTCCACGCCCAGCTGCTTGGCGCTTTGCTGCAGGAAATGACGGGTCAGCATGGGCACGTCTTCGCGGCGCTCGCGCAGGGCCGGCAGACGCAGGCGGATGACGTTCAGGCGGTGGAACAGGTCTTCACGGAAGACACCTTCCTTCACGCGCTGCTCCAGGTCCTGGTGGGTTGCGGCAATCACGCGCACGTTGGCCTTCACGGCGTTGTGGCCGCCCACACGGTAGAAATGGCCGTCGCTCAGCACGCGCAGCAATCGCGTCTGCAGGTCAAACGGCATGTCGCCGATTTCGTCCAGGAACAGCGTGCCGCCCTCGGCCTGCTCGAAGCGGCCGCGGCGCATGGTCTGCGCACCGGTGAAGGCGCCGCGCTCATGGCCGAACAGTTCGGACTCCAGCAGGTCCTTGGGGATTGCAGCGGTGTTGATCGCCACAAACGGGCCGTTGGCTCGCGGGGAGTGCTTGTGCAGTGCGCGTGCGACGAGTTCCTTGCCCGAGCCCGATTCACCGGTGATCATGACCGTGACGTTGCTCTGGCTCAACCGGCCAATGGCGCGGAACACGTCCTGCATGGCGGGCGCCTGGCCCAGCATTTCGGGGGCTGCGGCCATGCGTTCTTCGGCCACTTCTTCGCGCTGGCTTTCCTCGACCGCGCGGCGGATCAGCTCCACCGCCTTGGGCAAATCGAACGGCTTGGGCAGATACTCAAATGCCCCCCCCTGGAAGGCCGATACGGCGCTGTCCAGGTCCGAGAACGCCGTCATGATGATGACAGGCAGGCCGGGGTGTTTTTCCTTGACCTTGGACAGCAGGTCCAGCCCTGAGCCACCGGGCATGCGGATGTCGCTCACCAGGATTTGCGGGCCCTGCTCGTCGTTGCCATCTTCCAGCGCCAGCAGCACTTCACGGGGGTTGGTGAAGCTGCGCGTGGGCAGGTCTTCACGCAACAGTGCCTTTTCCAGCACGAACCGGATGGACTGGTCATCGTCAACTATCCAGATCGGCTTCATATTTTTTTCGTCACCTCAGGTCAGACTTCGCTTTGTTTGCTTCATGGCAACGGAATCAACAACTTGAAATCCGTTCTTCCCGGCACGCTGTCGCACTCGATCAGGCCATGGTGTTGCTGCACGAAGGTTTGCGCCAACGTCAGCCCCAACCCTGAACCGCCTTCGCGCCCTGACACCAGCGGATAGAAGATACGGTCTTTGATCGAGTCCGGTACACCGGGCCCGTTGTCGATGACATGCAATTCCAATGCCAGTCGGTAGCGCTGCTTACCGAATGTCACTTGCCGCGCGATGCGTGTGCGAAACACCAGCTGCGCGTCCCCTGCTGCAATGCGGTCATGCAGCGCCTGGCAGGCGTTATGGGCGATGTTCAGCACGGCCTGGATCAATTGCTCGCGGTCACCCCGGAACTCGGGGATCGAGATGTCGTATTCACGCGAAACCTTCAGCCCCCGCGGAAACTCCGCCAGGATCAGCGAACGCACACGCTCACAGACTTCGTGGATGTTCACGTCACCCACCACATGCGGGCGTCGGTGCGGCGCCAGCAGGCGGTCCACCAGCGTCTGCAGCCGGTCCGCTTCGTGGATGATGACCTGGGTGTACTCAGTCAGGCTGGCATCGATTTCAAGTTGCAGCAGCTGGGCGGCACCGCGGATGCCGCCCAGCGGGTTCTTGATCTCATGCGCCAGGTTTCGGATGAGTTCCTTGTTGGCCTGGGCCTGGTCGATCAGGCGTTCTTCACGGTCCTGCTTGGCCTGCTGCTCCAGCGGCAGCAACTCCACAATGATTTCACCCGGCCGCTCGGTCTGCGCCACGATCACGTGGACGGGAAGCGGGTCGTGGTTCAGGCGCTTGAGCCAGGCGTCGTAGCGCAGCGCGGCAAATTCGTTGCTGCCCGCGCCTTCCAGCGCGTTTTGCAGGATGTGCGGCTCGGTGAAGCAGTCCGGCAGTTGCGAGCCCTCGATGGTGCGGCGCGATGTACCGAGCGCGTCTTCCAGGGCAGAGTTGGCAAACAGGACGGCGCCGTCACTTTTGACCACGGCCACAAGGGTGGCAAGCAGGTCAAACGACTGGAAGCGCTGGATGATGGGGGGGCGGGTGGCGGGTTTCAAGCCGCCTATTTTGGACCAGTCGCGTTACCGGCGCGGCCCAATTCGCGGCGGATGCCTGCGATGTCGCTGTCGTTGCGGGCGATGTTGGCCTTGATCTCGGCCACGCGGTCCAGGTACTTCTGGTAGTTACGGGATTCAGCGCCCTGCTTTTCGGGCTCGCCATTGTTGTATTCCTTGAGCAGGTCAGCGCGGCGGGCTTCGGCCTTCTTCAGCTCAGACTCCAGGATGGCGCGGGCGTCGTTGTCACGGGCCCGCTGCTCGGTGTTGTCCACCCGCTGGCTGGCCTGGGGCGCATTGGCCACACGCACGGGCGCGGCAGCCGGGGTGGCCACACGTGTGCCCTCCACCACGGTGACGTTGCCGCCTTCAACCACCTTGCAGCCACGGGCCTGCGCCTCGGATGCGTTGTTGGTGTATTCGTTGCCGCAGCGGAAGATGCGGGTCTGGGCAAAGCTGTTTGCTACCAGAAACATAGCAAGCAACGGGATCAATACAGGGTACTTCATGCTTTCTCCTCGCATCACTGAAATGCAGGGACGGTCTGTCAGTAT
>CALRZF020000248.1:0-6040 GCA_943372585.1 Ramlibacter sp. 2FC
AACACAAACGTGGGACGGTGCAGCTTGTCCTTGATACGGCCGGCCACGATGCCCACCACGCCCTCGTGGAAGTCTGGGTCGAACACCACGATGGCGGGCGGCGGCTGCTGTTCGCCCTCGGCGTCTTCGTCAAACAGCGATTCGGCGATCAGCATGGCCTGCTCGCGCATGCCCCCTTCAATCTCGCGGCGCTCGCGGTTGATGCCGTCCAGCCGCTGCGCCAGCTCGGCGGCGCGCACGGGGTCGTCGGTCAGCAGGCATTCGATGCCCAGCGTCATGTCGTCCAGGCGGCCCGCGGCGTTGATGCGCGGGCCTAAAGCAAAGCCGAAGTCAAACGTGGTGGCCACGCGCGCATCACGCGCCGCGGCCTTTAACAGCGCCGCAACGCCCACCGGCATGGCTCCGGCGCGGATGCGCCGCAGGCCCTGCGCCACCAGGCGGCGGTTGTTGGCGTCCAGCCGCACCACGTCAGCCACGGTGCCAAGCGCGACCAAGGGCAGCAGGGCGTCCAGCTTGGGCTGTGTGGCTTGATCAAACACACCCCGCGTGCGCAGCTCGGAGCGCAGCGCGAGCAGCACATAGAACATCACGCCCACACCGGCCATGGACTTGCTGTCAAACGTGCAGCCGGGCTGGTTGGGGTTGACGATGACGCTTGCCGCCGGCAGTTGCGCGCCGGGCAGGTGGTGGTCGGTCACCAGCACCTGCAGGCCCAAAGCGTTGGCCGTGGCCACGCCGTCCACGCTGGCAATGCCGTTGTCCACGGTGATCAGCAGCTGCGCGCCGCTGTCTTTCACGCGCTGGGCGATGGGGGATGTGAGGCCGTAGCCGTCCACCACACGGTCGGGCACCAGGTAATCGACGTGCTGCGCGCCCAGCAGGCGCAGGCCGCGCACGGCCACGGCGCAGGCGGTGGCGCCGTCGCAGTCGTAATCGGCCACCACGCACATGCGCTGGCCGTCGCGGATGGCGTCGGCCAGCAGCACGGCGGCCGCTTGCGCGCCCATGAGCGCCGTGGGCGGCAGCAGCCGGGCCAGGCCGTCGTCCAGCTCGTCGCGGGTGGACACGCCGCGGGCGGCATACAAGCGCGCCAGCAGCGGGTGGACCCCGGCCTGCTCCAGCGCCCAGGCCGCGCGGGGCGGAACATCTCTGGCAAAAATTTTCATAACGGGTCCAGCCAGGTGGAAAGGGGGGTGCGCGCCAAGCGGCTGGCCACCTGACGGAAAAGGCTTCTGGGCAGGGATTGAAACGTCTGGGCGCTGCGCTCGCCGCACAGCGTGAGGGTGACCTTCTGGCCGCCGTCCAGCTCACCAAGCAGCCGGGCGCATTCACCGGCATCGAGCAGCCGCCAGGCGTCGGCCCAGGCGGCCCAGTCGGCGCGCAGCGCGGCGTCGCGCAGGTAGTGCGGCACACGCAGGCCGGCCGGCAATGCACCCGTACCCTGCGGCAGGGCGCCCGTGCCACTGGCCCAGAACGAATTGACCGGCAGCAGGCCGCCGCGCTCACGCTCCTCGTTCACCGGGTGGGTGTACAGCAGCATCTGCATCTCGGACTGCAGGCGGCGCAGTGTGCGCGCGGCATCGCCCCGCGGCATCCAGGCGTTGACATCGCGGCCGATCACCCGGTCCAGCGACGCGCTGGCCAGGCCGCGGAACAGTTCACCGCGCGCCAGCCACAGCGTGGGCGCGTCGTATTCCAGCGTGATGCCGTCCTGGGCAAAGTAGGGCTGCATGGCGGCCAGCAGCGTTTGTGCGTCCTGCGCGTCCAGCTGCAATGCCTGGGGGTGCAGCATGAGGATGTGGTCGCGCCCCATGCGCCAGTGGCAGGGGGTGATCCAGGCCCAGGCCTCGCCGTCGGTACTGCCGGCGCTTTCGCGGCCCGATTCGCGCGCCTGCCAGGCGGCCCAGGGCAAGCCACCGTCGGGCGCGGACAGGCCATAGGCACGCGCCAGCGCCCGCTCGTGCGGGGGGCTCAAGGCATCTTCGGTGCCGGTATCGGTCTGGGTGGCCGTCAGGCGGGCCAGCAGCTTTTCCAGGTGGGGCAGGGCCAGCGTGCGCAGCGCCTCGCGGCAGCCATCGGCATTGCTGGCAGCAAAGGGAATCAACAAGTGGGTGCTGTCCGACATGGGGGCTATTGTCCGGGATGTAACAATCCGGCCTGATTCCTATAACCCCTGATGCAGATTCCCTACGAACTCGCCCTGGGCTGGCGCTACACGCGCGCCGGCCGCGCCACCCGGCGCAACGGCTTCATTTCCTTCATCTCCGGTGTGTCCATGCTGGGCATCGCGCTGGGTGTGGCGGCGCTGATCATTGTGCTGTCGGTGATGAACGGCTTCCAGAAAGAAGTGCGCGACCGCATGCTCAGCGTGGTGTCGCACATCGAGATTTTCGAGCCCGGCAACGGCGCGCTGCCTGATGTGAACCGCACCATGACCGAGGTGCGCGGCCACCCACAGGTCGTGGGTGTGGCGCCGTTCGTGTCGGCGCAGGCGCTGCTGGCGCGCGGTGAAGACATGAAGGGCGTGCTGATCCGTGGCATCGACCCCGCGCGCGAACCCGAGGTGACCGACCTGGCCGGCGTGCTGAAAGACACAGTGTTGTCGCGCCTGCAGCCCGGCAGCTTCGGCATCGTGCTGGGCGGCGAGCTGGCGCGCTCGCTGGGCGTGCGCGAAGGCGACGTGGTGACGCTGATCGCGCCCAGCGGCCAGGTCACGCCGGCCGGTGTGGTGCCGCGCCTGAAGCAGATGACGGTGGTGGGCCTGTTTGATTCCGGCCACTACGAATATGACTCGGCGCTGGCCATGCTGCACATTGACGACGCGGCGCTGATCTTCCGCCTGGAAGGCCCCACAGGCATCCGGCTCAAGCTCAAGGACCTGCACGAAGCCCGCACCGTGGTGGACGAGCTGAGCCCCATGATCACCGGGCGCGTGTTGCTGCGCGACTGGACGCGCCAGAACCGCACCTGGTTCGCGGCCGTGCAGCTTGAAAAACGCATGATGTTCATCATCCTCACGCTGATCGTGGCGGTGGCGGCGTTCAACCTCGTCAGCACGCTGGTGATGACGGTGACCGACAAGCGCGCCGATATCGCCATCCTGCGCACGCTGGGTGCCAGCCCGTCCAGCATCATGGGCGTGTTCATGGTGCAGGGCGCGATGGTGGGTGTGATCGGCACCGTTGCCGGGCTGCTGCTGGGCCTGGGCGTGGCTTTCAACATCGACGTGATCGTGCCCGCGCTGGAGCGGGTGTTCCAGGCCAGCTTTTTGCCCAAGGACATCTACCTCATCAGCCGCATGCCCAGCGACCCGCAACGCGGCGACATCCTGCCCGTGGCGATTATTTCGCTGGTGCTGGCCTTCCTGGCCACCATTTACCCCAGCTGGCGCGCCAGCCGCGTGAACCCCGCAGAGGCGCTGCGCTATGAGTGATCTCAATAACAAAACAGTGCTGTCCGCCCGTGGACTGACCAAGCGCTTTCACGAAGGCCTGATCGACGTCACCGTACTCAAGGGCGTGGACCTGGACGTGCATGCCGGCGACACGCTGGCCATTGTTGGCGCCTCAGGCTCGGGCAAGAGCACGCTGCTGCACCTGCTGGGCGGGCTGGACGCACCCACCAGCGGTACGGTGCAGCTCATGGGCCAGCCACTGGCCCAGCTGGATGCGGCGGCGCAGGGCAAGTTGCGCAACGAACACCTGGGTTTTGTTTACCAGTTCCACCACCTGCTGCCGGAATTCAGCGCCCTGGACAACGTGGCCATGCCGCTGTGGATACGCCGCATGCCGCGCGACCAGGCTGCGCAACAGGCGCAAGGCATTCTGGCCGAAGTGGGCCTGGCCGGCCGCGTGCACCACCGCCCGGCCGAGCTGTCGGGCGGCGAACGCCAGCGCGTAGCGATTGCACGCGCGCTGGTCACGCGCCCCGCCTGCGTGCTGGCCGACGAGCCCACCGGCAACCTGGACCGCAGCACCGCCGACGGCGTGTTTGACCTGATGCTCAGGCTGGCGCGCGACCATGGCACGGCGTTTGTGATGGTCACGCACGACGCCACCCTGGCGCAGCGCTGCGCACGGGTGGCGTCGCTGGATACGGGCAGCCTCACCAGCAAGGCCAACTGAAGGCCGATTGAAAGCAGGTGGCCTTCAGGGCCAGGGCATCGTGAAGGTCTTGCCGTTGCAAAACGACTTCATCGCCTCCTGCACGCCTTCCTTGTAGCCCAGGCCCGAATCCTTGATGCCGCCAAATGGCGTCAGCTCAATCCGGTAGCCCGGTACTTCCCACATGTTCACCGTGCCGACCTTCAGCTCGGTGGCAAAACGCATGGCGTCGTCCATGCGGTTGGTGCAGATGCCTGAGGACAGCCCGAACGCCGTGCCGTTGGAAATGGCAATGGCTTCGTCGATGTTGGCAAAGGTGATGATGGGCGACACGGGGCCAAAGGTTTCCTCGCGCACCAGCGTCATCCCGGGGCGCACGTTGTCCAGCACCGTGGGGGCGTACAGCGCGCCGTCGCGGTGGTTGCCGGTGAGCAGGCGCGCACCCTGGGCCACGGCTTCATTCACGCGCGCCTCAAACAGGCGGGCGGCTTCCTCGTCAATCACCGTGCCCATGTCGTTGCCTGAGTCCATCGGGTCGCCATGGCGCCAGCGCTTTGTCTTTTGCACCACCAGCTCGGTAAAGTCCGCGGCCACTGCCTGGTGCACCAGCATGCGTTTGACGGCGGTGCAGCGCTGGCCTGAATTCTTGTAGCTGCCCTGCACGGCCAGGTCGCTGGCCTTGTCCAGGTCAGCGTCGTCCATGACGATCAGCGGGTCGTTGCCACCCAGCTCCAGCACGATGCGGCGGTAGCCGGCCTTGGTGGCGATGTACTTGCCAATCGACACGCCACCGGTGAAGGTGATCAGGTCCACATGCGCATTCGTCAGCATCTCGTCGGCGATCTCGCGCGGGTCACCGGTGACGACCTGGAACATCTCGGGCGGCAGGCCCGCCTCGTACAGGATGTCGGCCAGGAACAGGGCCGACAGCGGCACCTTCTCGGACGGCTTGAGCACCATGCGGTTGTTGGTGGCAATGCTGGGCACCACCTTGTGCGCCACCTGGTTCATGGGGTGGTTGAATGGCGTGATGGCGGTGATCACACCCAGCAGCGGCTCGCGCGTGGTGATGACCTTGCGCTTCTTGCCATGCGGTGTCAGGTCGCACGAAAACACCTGCCCGTCGTCGCGCAGCGCCTCGTTGGCGCCGAACACCAGCACGTCGGCCACGCGGCCGATTTCGTACATGGAGTCCTTCTTGCACAGGCCCGATTCGAGCGTGATCAGCGTGGAGGCTTCCTCGGTGCGCGCGCGCAGCAGGGCCGACGCGCGGTTCAGGATGCTGGAGCGCTCGTAGCGCGACAGCGTGGGCCGGAAAGCGTGGGCAATGTCGTAAGCCCTGCGCACATCGTCCAGCGTGGCCAGCGGCACCGTGCCCACGCGTTCACCGTTGAACGGGTTCATCACGTCCAGCGTGCGTTCACGCGTGACGCGCTCGCCGCCGATGCGCAGCGCCTCGGCGCGGAAATGGGCGCTGTCGCGCAGGGGGATACGTGCATTCATGCCAGGGTCTCCTCGGCGGTTCCAATGAAGTTCTTGCCGCGCGCGCCACCCTGGGCGTGCAGCACCATCTGTTCGGCTTCCTCGTCGCTCACGCCGTAATCGGCAAAGCGTGTCTTGACGCCCAGGCTTTCAATGAAAGATGCCAGCCGCGCGGGCGCATCCGCCAGCGGGTGGCCCAGCGCCTGGGCCAGCATGGCGTCCCGGTCGGCGCGGCGGCCGATGGCGCGCGCTAGCACCAGCGGCAGCGGGAACGAGCAGGCAATTCCGTGCGGCAAGCCATAGCGCAGCGTCATTTCGTACGAGATGGAATGCGCCAGTGCCGTCTTGGTGTTGGAAAAAGCCATGCCAGCCTTCAACGCCGCCAGCGCCATGCGCCCGCGCAGCTCGATGCTGCCGGGCTCGCGCAGCAGCTGGGGCAGCACCTCCAGCGTGTC
>CALRZF020000249.1:0-5968 GCA_943372585.1 Ramlibacter sp. 2FC
GCGCCCAACGCGGGCGTGGCCGTGGTGCTGTCGCTCAGTGGCGATACGGCGGGCAGGCGCTGGGTGTTCACCGAAATCATCGCGTCGGCCGCCGGCGGCGCGCCCTGGGGGCCGGGCGGCTCGGGCGTGTCCACAGACGTCGGCAATGCGCGCAATACACCGGCGGAGGTGATCGAGTCGCAGGCGCCGTTGCGGGTGGAGTGCATCGCGCTGCGGCGCGGCTCGGGCGGCGCGGGCCTGCATGCGGGCGGCTGCGGCGTGGTGCGCGCTTACCGGCTGCTGGACGGCAGCGGGCTCATCTCGTACCGCGGCGAGCGCCACACGACGGTGCCGCGGGGTGCGGCCGGCGGCCTGAGCGGCCTGTGCGGCACGGCGCGCATCGAGCGTGCCGACGGCACGACGCATGTACTGGCGGCCAAGGCGCGGGCGCAATGGCATGCGGGCGACCTGCTGGTGATAGAAACCGCGGGCGCGGGCGGCTGGGGTAAGCCCGCGTCTGCCGGTGCGGAATTTGCGTAAGACTTGAAACCTCAAACCCCGAAGCGAAGCGAGAAACCCATGACGCACAAGCACCTGCCCACCCGGCGCGAATTCGGCCTGCTGGCCGCCAGCCTGATGGCCGCCGCCACGCCCCTGGCCCATGCACAGGCGTGGCCGGCCAAACCCATCAAGATCGTCGTGCCCTTCCCGCCTGGTGGCAGCACCGACCTGCTGGCGCGCCGCCTGGGCGAAAAGCTCGCGGCGGCCTGGGGCCAGCCCGTGGTGGTCGAGAACAAGCCCGGCGCAGGCGGCACCACGGGGGCCGATGGTGTGGCCAAGTCGCCCGCCGACGGCTACACGCTGCTGATGGGCGTGACAGGCAGCAACGCGATTGCCGCAAGCCTGTACCCCAAGCTGCCCTACGACCCCATCAAGGACTTCGCGCCGGTCAGCCAGGTGGTGTCGGCCCCCCTGGTGCTGGCCGTCAATACCACCAGCCCCATCAAGACGGTGGCCGAATACATCGCCGCGGCCCGGGCGCAACCCATGACGTACGGATCGCCAGGCAATGGCACGTCCATGCACCTGACCGGTGAGATGTTTGACCTGGCCACGGGCGTCAAGCTCACGCACGTGCCGTACCGCGGCAGCGCGCCCGCCATGAACGACCTGCTGGGCGGCTCGCTCGCCTCCATGTTCGGTGACTTCCTGGTGCTTTTGCCGCAGATCAAGGCGGGCAAGGTCCGCGCCATTGCCGTCACGTCGGCGCGGCGTCATCCGCTGCTGCCCGACGTACCCACCATCGCTGAATCGGGCATTGCGGCGCTCAACGGGTTTGAAGCCAGCTCGTGGCAAGGCCTGTTTGCACCCGCCGCCACGCCGCGCGACGTCATGGCAAAGCTGAATGCCGAGGTGGTCAAGGCGCTGGACAGCGCGGACATCAAGGAGTTCTTCGGCAGCCAGGGCTTCATCGTGGCGGGCTCGTCGCCCGAGCAGTTCCGCGCGCTGATCGAGACCGAGGTTCCCAAGTGGGGCCGCGTGGTCAGGGCTGCCAACGTCAAGGTCGAATGACCGCGCCCCACCCCGTTGCCGGCACCGTCCAAGTGCTGGCGTTTGACATCTTCGGCACGGTGGTGGACTGGCACGGCAGCATCCAGCGTGAAGTGCAGGCGCGCTACCCGGGCGTGGACGGCGACGCGTTCGCAAGGGCCTGGCGCGCCGGCTACAAACCCGCCATGGCGCGCGTCATGAGCGGTGAGCTGGGCTGGACGCTGATCGACGACCTGCACCGCATGATCCTGGACCAGATCCTGCCGGACTTCGGCCTGGGTCATCTGGGTGACGAGGAGCGGCGCGACCTGAACCGTGTGTGGCACCGGCTGGACGCCTGGCCTGACAGTGTTGAGGGCCTGACCCGGCTCAAGCGCAAGTACACCATCTGTTCGCTGTCCAACGGGAACATCGGTTTGTTGACCAACATGGCCAAGCGCGCCGGGCTGCCATGGGATTGCGTGCTGAGCGCAGAGGTATTTCGGGCCTACAAGCCCGCGCCTGAAACCTATCTGGGGGTCGCGCGGGTGTTTGACCTGCCGCCTGCCCAGGTGATGCTGGTGGCTGCGCACCACGATGACCTGGCGGGTGCGAGGGCCTGTGGCTTGCGCACGGCCTATATCGAACGCCCCACGGAATTTGGCGCGGGCCACATCAAGGATGTGGCACCGCGCCAGGGCAATGAACTGCATTGCGTCAGCATCAGCCAGCTGGCCGATGTGCTGGGCTGTTAGGTCAGAACACGCCGAAAAGCATCAGCAGCAGGACAACGCTGAGGGGTACGCCGAGAAGCCAGAGGATGATGGGCATTTGGAATCTCCTTTAAGAAAGTTGGTGATTCCAAAGATAACCAAGGCCGCCCGCCTGGATTGAGCGACAGATTCGTCCAAGCGGGTAGGTTGATGCCTACTTGCGGGCGTAGACGATCTGCTTGCTGCCGGCGCCGCAGGTGGCCACCACCTTGCCTTCGGCCTTGGTGTCCTTGCCCACGATCTCCAGTGAATAGGCCTTGACGCCCTTGCCCTTGAGCTTGGCTTCTATCCGGGCCTTCATGTCATCGCACGACTCGGCTGCAAACGATGCGCCGGGCAGCAACATCAGGCCTGCACAGATGGCAAACAGATTCTTCATGGCATCTCCTCTCTGGTGATTTTGCGAGTGCCCTGATTGTGCCCGCAGGTCCACTGGCACTGCAATCAGATGGCCACGAGCTGACGAATACCTTTGGCTTCCATTTCGCTGCCGGGACCGCGCGCAATGAACTCTCCGCGCTCCATGACCAGGTAGTCGTCGGCCAGTTCCTGGGCAAAGTCGTAGTACTGCTCGACCAGCAGGATGGCCATGTCGCCGCGGTCGGCGAGCATGCGGATGACGCGGCCGATGTCCTTGATGATGCTGGGCTGGATGCCCTCGGTAGGCTCGTCCAGGATCAGCAGCTTGGGCTTGGCGGCCAGTGCACGTGCAATGGCCAGTTGCTGCTGCTGCCCACCCGACAGGTCGCCGCCCCGGCGGTTGAGCATCTGCTTGAGCACGGGGAACAGTTCGTACAGCTCTGCGGGGATCGGCGTTGACGCGCTCTTGTACGCCAGGCCCATGCGCAGGTTTTCTTCCACCGTCAGCCGCGCAAAAATCTCACGGCCCTGCGGCACGAAGCCGATTCCGGCGCGGGCGCGTTCGTAGGGTGTGGCGTTCTGGATTTGCTTGCCATCAAATTCAATGCTGCCGGTCTTGATGGCCACCAGGCCCATCAGGCTCTTGAGCAGCGTGGTCTTGCCCACGCCGTTCCTGCCCAGCAGTACGGTGACCTTGCCCAGGTTGGCCTCCAGGCTCACGTCGCGCAGGATGTGGGAGCCGCCGTAGTACTGGTTGATATTTTTGACGGTTAACATGCCCACCCCCGAAGCGCCTGCGGCGCCTCCCCCTCAAGGGGGCGCCCCCAGCGGCCCGGCAAAGCCGGTTCCGCGGCGGCACTGAAATGAGACCGCGTCGAGAAAAAGTTTGGGGCTTTATCTGCCAAGGTACACCTCAATCACACGCTCGTCAGATTGCACTTGGTCCAGCGTTCCCTGAGCCAGCACCGATCCATCGCACAACACCGTAACGATCTCCGAAATCGTGCGGATGAAGCTCATGTCGTGCTCCACCACCATCAACGAATGCTTGCCCTTGAGCGTCAGGAACAGCTCCGCCGTGCGTGCCGTCTCTTCGTCCGTCATGCCCGCCACGGGTTCGTCCAGCAGCAGCAGCTTGGGGTCCTGCATCAGCAGCATGCCGATCTCCAGCCATTGCTTCTGGCCGTGGCTCAGATTGCCGGCCATGCGCGTCACGCTGTCGGCCAGGTGGATGGTGTGCAGGATCTCGGCCAGGCGGTCGCTCTGCGCGCTGTCCAGGCGGAAGAACATGGACGCGGCCACACCCTTGTTGGTCTTGAGCGCCAGCTCCAGGTTTTCAAACACCGTGAGCTGCTCGAACACGGTCGGCTTCTGAAACTTGCGCCCGATACCCATCTGCGCAATCTCGGCTTCCTTGTAGCGCAACAGGTCGATGGTGGAGCCAAAGAACACCGTGCCCTCGTCGGGCCGGGTCTTGCCAGTGATGATGTCCATCATCGTGGTCTTGCCTGCGCCGTTGGGGCCGATGATGCAGCGCAGCTCACCGGGCGCGATGTCCAGGCTCAGCTTGTTGATGGCCTTGAAGCCGTCAAAACTCACGCTCACATCTTCCAGGTACAGGATGCGGCCATGGGTGGTATCCACCACGCCGGGGGCCGCGGCAATGCGCGAAAAGCCCGCAGCCCGGCCGCCCGATTCAGTCTTGCCCTGCTCGGCCTTGCCCGCATGCGCCTGAATGCGGCGCGCGCCTTCTTCCAGCAGATCGGGGGTCATGCCTTATCCCCTTTTCCGCGCAATTTCTTGATCAAACCAACAACGCCATTGGGCAGGAACAGCGTCACCAGAATGAACAGCGCCCCCAGGAAGTACAACCAGTATTCAGGCGCCGTCACGGTCAGCCAGCTCTTGGCGCCATTGACGATGAACGCCCCCACGATAGGGCCGATCAGCGATGCGCGGCCGCCCACGGCCGTCCAGATGGCGATCTCGATGGAATTGGCCGGGCTCATTTCGCTGGGGTTGATGATGCCCACCTGCGGCACGTACAGTGCGCCCGCCACGCCGCACATGATGGCCGAGATGACCCAGATGGTGAGCTTGTAGCCAATGGGGTTGTAGCCACTGAACATCACGCGCGTTTCCGCGTCGCGGATGGCCTGCAGCACGCGGCCAAACTTGCTGGCCACGAGCCAGCGTGCAAACAGGAAGAAACCCAGCAGCGTCAGGCCGGTGATGACAAACAGCGTCATGCGCATGGACGGCGTGGCCACCGCAATGCCCAAAATGCGCTTGAAATCGGTGAAGCCGTTGTTGCCGCCAAAGCCGGTTTCGTTGCGGAAGAACAGCAGCATGGCAGCGAACGTCATGGCCTGCGTGATGATGGAGAAGTAAACACCCTTGATGCGCGAGCGGAAGGCAAAGTAGCCAAACACAAATGCCACCAGGCCCGGCACCGCCACGATCAGGAACAGCGTGGCAACGAAGCTGTCGCTGAAGGCCCAATGCCAGGGCAGTTCCTTCCAGTCCAGGAAAACCATGAAGTCGGGCAGGTCGCTCTTGTAGTTGCCGTCGCGGCCGATCTGGCGCATGAGGTACATGCCCATGGCATAGCCGCCCAGCGCGAAGAACAGGCCGTGGCCCAGCGACAGGATGCCGGTGTAGCCCCAGATCAGGTCCATGGCCAGCGCCGCGATGGCGTAGCACATGATCTTGCCTACCAGCGCCACTGCGTAGTCGCTCATGTGGAACACACTGCTCTCGGGCACCACCAGGTTCAGCAGCGGCGCCAGCGCGCACACCACCAGCAGCGCGATGACGAACGCCGTCCAGCCGGTGCGGGTGAGCACCACGGGTTTTGAAGGGAGAGCCAGGGAATTCATCATGCTTCAGCCGATCTGCCCTTCATCGCAAAAATGCCCTGCGGACGTTTCTGGATGAAGATGATGATGAACACAAGCACAGCGATCTTGGCCAGCACCGCACCGGCCCATCCTTCAAGAAATTTATTGAGCACACCCAGGCCCAGCGCCGCGTACACGGTACCGGCCAGCTGGCCCACGCCGCCCAGCACCACCACCATGAACGAGTCCACGATGTAGCCTTGGCCCAGGTCCGGCCCCACGTTGCCCACCTGGCTCAACGCGCAGCCGGCCAGGCCTGCGATACCCGAGCCCAGCGCAAACGCATAGGTGTCGATACGCGCCGTGTTCACGCCCATGCACGAGGCAATCGGACGGTTCTGCGTGACGCCGCGCACAAACAGGCCCAGGCGCGTCTTGCTGATGAGCCAGGCCATGCCCAGCAGAACGGCCAGCGCAAAGCCGATG
>CALRZF020000250.1:0-5929 GCA_943372585.1 Ramlibacter sp. 2FC
TCTTTGAGTTGCGGCACCCGTCAGCCTTCAGCATGTCATCCCGGACCTGATCCGGGATCCATGCTGTTAGGGGGATGTTTAGGTTGCGCTCAAGCGGTGTCACTTCACAGCGGCCGCTTCTGCATTCATTGCATTGATCTGGGCCAGCAGGTGTTCCGTCGCCGCAGCCATATCTTTCTGCATCGTAGTCGTCATGGTTTGAAAATCTTCTAAGCTTGCTTCAAGGCCGAGCTCTTCTCGAATAGCACAGGCTAATTCGTCTAGCCGATTTGCAGCGACCTTCATGTCTTCCATCAATGTAAAAGCGTACTTTTTTTCTCCCTCCGCCAAAGCTAACTGAGCCTCTGTGATTTTGGATGTGTGTTTTTTTGCTGTTTCTTGGTGAAATTCGAAGGAACGCTGCAGAGCGTCAAATCCTTGACGGTCATCCTTCAATGTTTCGTTGTGGTTTGTCATCGCAGAGAGAATCCGCTCGATTTCGAACTGAGTCGCTGCGTACCGTTTCCCATGAAGTTCAATTGAACTTTTGAACTTAGTCAACGGCATGACATTTCCCAAACCCTTAAATAGGATTTGATTTATAAGACTAATGAGTGCGCGGCTCTTTGCCACAGTTGCAATATCTCCAAGAATGCTCATTCTGGCCGTGGCGGTAAGTAGGCCTCCCAATCCTGCGCCCACATCCAATTTGGTTAAGTCCTGTTTTGCAAGGCCCCCAAGGAAGATCTGCGCCTTTACTAATTCGCCAATTGCATCGAGATAGACCAGGCGACGCGCGGTTGCGATCCTTTCGTTATGCGCCTCTTCAGCGTCATGACGCCGGTCAAGCGCGGCCTGTTCACGTGTTTGTTCACGTTCTAAAGACGCTTGTGTTGCAGCCTGATCCAGCTCAATTCGCATTCGCCTCTCGGATGCATCCAGCTCCTTCTGACTGCGCTTGGCAGCTGCCCACAAGGAGATACAAACGCCAAGAAATGTTGCTATGCCAACCCAGACGGAAACGTTTTCATAAAGCGGGATATTTGCTGGCGTAGGTTGGGCTAATGTGATGCTCAAGGTGGTCGGCGTCGGGACAGCTATTGGCTGCTGCGACACATTACTAGGGACTGCCGCATCCATACGAAGGGCAGCTGAGGCAGCTATCGCGGGCGCATTGACCGGCGATGAACTGGAAGCGTTTGACGTTTGCATGACTTATTGTCAGCTAGTGCTGGAGCTCAAGGCCTGAAATACTCCTGCACCGTCTCCCAAGCCACCGTCTGCAGATGTTTCGCAATCGCCGGGTCCAGGCCGGCCGTGTATTTCAGGTCCACCGGTGAAGTCTTGAACAGCGTGGCATACGTGGTGCACGCGGCCAGGTAGCTGCCGGCCACGCTGGGGTGGCGCAGGTCGGCGACGTACAGATTCAGCTCGGGCATTTTCGCAATCGACTTGCCGAAGGCCAGGCCCGCGGGAATGACCAGCGCATTGTTGTCGTTGCCGGCCTGGGTGTAGGCCTCGGCCAGTTCTGCCGTCATGGACGGCACGTCCTTGTAAGCCCACGACATGAAGAACACCGGCTTGGCGCCATGTTTGCGCACGGTGTCGGCGTGTTTCTTGGCGTATTCATGGAACAGGGGCTTGAGCTGCGGGTGCAGCGGGCACTGGCTGCAGTCCATCATGATGGCGACGTCGAACAAACGGTCGAGCTTGTTGAAGCTGACGGTGTTGTTGGCGCCAAACGAATACGAGCCGACGGCGTTGGGGCGGAAGTAACTTTCCACGTCGTGCCAGTTCATGCCCGAGCCGCTGATGGTGGCCGAGCTGGCGCGGTGCCGGAAGCCCGGCTGGCCTTCGCGGATCAGTTGCCCCACATGGTTGTGCAGGCTGTTGTTGTAATAGAAGAAGCTGTTGCCGATGTAGATGGCCGAGGCGGGCTTGTCGCCGCCGTCCGTCACTTTCGGTTTGGTCTGGGCCAGTGCACCGGTGGCGGCGCCGAAAAACACGGCCAGGCCGAGGGCTACTGAGAACAGAGGTTTGATCGATAGGTGGCGCACGGTGTCTCCTTGGGTTTTTGTGTCTGGCGAGTCTAGTGGACTTGGCGCGCGCCGTCATGCCCTTTTCTGCGCAAGCCCGGGCTGCTGCAGGGAAGGGCGGCTGAGCGGATACTTGGGTCTGGAACCCATAAAAAAAGGAGACACCATGAACCCCGCCATCCGCCGGCAGACGATTGCCGACCTGCTGCACCGCACCGCCAAGCGTTACCCGGGCAAGACCGGGCTGATCTGCGGCGACACGCGCTGGACCTTTGCCGAGTTTGATGCGGTGGTGGACCGCGTGGCGGCCGGGCTGGCTGGCCTGGGTGTGGGCCACGCGAGCCGGGTGGCCGTGCTGGCGCGCAACTCGCACGGCTTTGCGGCCATGCGGTTTGCGCTGGCGCGGCTGGGCGCGGTGCTGGTGCCCATCAACTTCATGCTCAAGGCCGAAGAGGTGGCCTTTATCCTGCGCCATGCCGAGGCGCAGATGCTGGCCACCGACTCGGGCCTGGCGGATCTGGCCCGTAGCGCCGCGGCGCTGGACACGAAAGTGACGCAGTTTGTCTGGCTGCCTTCGGAAGAGGCCACACCCCCGGTGGCGGGCATGGTCTCGTTCGACGACCTGGCCGCCACCCGGGGCACGCCGCCCGAAGTGGCGCTGGGCAGCACCGACCTGGCGCAGATCGTCTACACCAGCGGCACCGAATCCATGCCCAAGGGCGCCATGCTGACGCACGACGCGGTGATCTCGCAGTACGCCAGCTGCGCGGTGGACGCCAGCATTGCCCATGGCGACGTGATGCTGCACGCGCTGCCGCTGTACCACTGCGCGCAGCTCGACGTGTTTTTCGGCCCGGCCATTTATGTGGGAGCCACCAGCATCATCACCGCCAAGCCGACCCCGGACAACCTGCTGCCGCTGATGGCGCAGCACCGCATCACCTCCTTTTTTGCACCGCCCACGGTGTGGATCGCGCTGCTGCGCTCACCCTTGTTCGACGGCACCGACCTGTCCAGCCTGCGCAAGGGTTATTACGGCGCGTCCATCATGCCGGTGGAGGTGCTGCGCGAGCTGGCGCGGCGCCTGCCCGATGTGGGCTTCTGGAACCTCTACGGCCAGACCGAGATTGCGCCGCTGGCCACCATGCTCGGCCCCGACGACCAGCTGCGCAAGCCCGGCTCCTGCGGGCGCGCCGTGCTCAATGTGGAAACCCGCGTGGTGGACGACGCCATGAACGACGTGGCAGTGGGTGAGGTCGGCGAGATCGTGCACCGCTCGCCGCACCTGATGCTGGGCTACTTCCGCGACGAGGAGAAAACCAGGGCCGCCTTCCAGGGCGGCTGGTTCCATTCGGGTGACCTGGCCACCATCGACGACGAAGGCTTCATCACCGTGGTGGACCGCAAGAAGGACATGATCAAGACCGGCGGCGAAAACGTGGCCAGCCGCGAGGTGGAAGAAATGATTTACCGCCTGGGTGCCGTGTCGGAAGTGGCGGTGGTCGGCGTGCCGCACCCCAAGTGGGTGGAGGCCGTGGTCGCCGTGGTGGTGGTCAAGGCCGGCCAGACGCTGACCGAGCAGCAGGTGCTGGCGCACTGCAGCGAGCACATTGCCAACTTCAAGGCGCCGAAAGCGATTGTGTTCACCGACGCGCTGCCGAAAAACCCCAGCGGCAAGCTGCTGAAGCGCGATCTGCGGGCGCTTTACCAGGACGTGTTTGCCGGCAACTGACAGATACAGATACAGATACAGATACAGATACAGATTAATCAACGGAGACAAGCATGACGACGACAACGACACCCCCCACCCCCACCGGCCTGCAACTGCAGTCCCTGGTCACGCCAGAGGGCGAGCTGAAAATTTCGCTGGTCAGCGTGCCCACGCCCACTCCCGCCGACGATGAAGTGGTGGTGCGCATTGAGGCCACCCCCATCAACCCGTCCGACATTGGCCTGCTGTTCGGCGCGGGTGACATCCGTACCGCGAAACTGTCGGGAACGGCCACCCATCTGGTGGTCACGATGCAGATTCCCCCGGCGGCCATGAAAGCCATGGCCGGCCGCCTGGGCCAGGCGCTGCCCGTCGGCAACGAAGGCGCGGGCGTGGTGGTGGCGGCCGGCAGTGCACCCGCCGCGCAGGCGCTGCTGGGCAAAACGGTGGCCACGCTGGGCGGCGCCATGTATGCGCAATACCGCTGCGTCAAGGCCGAGCAATGCTTGCTGCTGCCCGAGGGCACCACGCCGGCCGAGGGGGCTTCCTGTTTTGTGAACCCGCTGACCGCGCTGGGCATGGTCGAGACCATGCGGCGCGAGGGCCACACGGCCCTGGTGCACACCGCTGCGGCGTCCAACCTCGGGCAGATGCTCAACCGCATCTGCCTGAAGGACGGCATAGCCCTGGTCAACATCGTGCGCAAACCGGAACAGGCGGCGCTGCTGAAGTCGCAGGGGGCCGTGTTTGTGTGCGACGCCTCGGCGCCCACCTTTCTTGAAGACCTGACGCAGGCCCTGGTGGCCACTGGCGCCACGCTGGCTTTTGACGCCACCGGCGGCGGCAAGCTGGCGGGGCAGATTCTCGGCTGCATGGAGGCCGCGCTGAACCGCACGGCCAAGGAGTACAGCCGTTACGGCTCCACCACCCACAAGCAGGTTTACATCTACGGCGGCCTGGACACCGGCCCCACCGAGTTCAACCGCAACTTCGGCATGGCCTGGGGCATGGGCGGCTGGTTGTTGTTCCCCTTTCTGCAGCGTATCGGCACGGCGGCCGCGCAGGCGCTGCGTCAGCGGGTGGCCGACGAGCTGAAAACCACCTTTGCCAGCAGTTATTCGAAAGAGATCTCGCTGACCGAGGCGCTGCAACCGGCAGAAATTGCGGTGTACGGCCAGCGCGCCACCGGCACCAAGTACCTGCTCAACCCGAACAAAGGCTTGGCGGGCTAATCCCGCGGATCGCGCGGCGCCGGCTTGGCCGAAAAGCGCAACACGCCGTCGCGCAGCGGCGAGAACTTCAGCGCCAGCAGGTCCAGCAGGTAGTTCTGGTACATGCGCCACGGCCGGCGCAGGCCCTGGCGCGCCAGCAGGTGGGCCGAGCGCTGCACATAACCCGAACTCAGGTCGAGGAAGGGTTGTGTCGGCAACTGGGCATCGTCATTGACCGGCACGCAGACGTCCAGCTGGCGCGTCTCCATCTCGTTGAGCAGCCGGCAGACATAACGCGCCACCAGCTCGCACTTGAGCGTCCACGAGGCATTGGTGTAGCCGAAGGCCACCGCCAGATTGGGCACACCGCTGAACATCGCGCCCCGGTAAACAATGGCTTTCGACATGTCCACCGCCGCGCCGTCCACGGTGAGTGCGGCGCCGCCCAGCACCTTGAGTTCCAGGCCGGTGGCGGTGACGATCACGTCTGCCGCAATTTCCTCGCCCGAGCTCAGGCGCAGGCCTGTCGGCGTGAAGCATTCGATCTGCCCGGTCACGATGTCGGCCTTGCCCTCGCGGACGGCGCGGAAGATGTCCGCGTCGGGCGCGATGCACAGGCGCTGGTCCCACGGGTTGTAGCGGGGTGCCAGGTGGCGCTGAACGTCGAAGCCGGGGCCCAGCAGGCGCGCGGCCTGCCGCAGGATCAGGCGCCTGACGGTGGCCGGCTGGCGCCGCGAGAACTGGTAGAACGCGCTGGCCAGCGCAATGTTTTTCCAGCGGATCAGGGGGTGCGAGAGCCGGCTGGGCAGCCAGCGCCGCAGCAGCGCACCGATGCCGTCGCGCGACGGCAGGGCGACGATGTAGCTGGGCGAACGCTGCAGCATGGTCACGTGGGCTGCCGTGGCCGCCATGTCGGGCACCAGCGTCACTGCGGTGGCGCCGCTGCCGATCACCACCACCTTGCGGTCGCGGTAGTCCAGGTCCGCCGG
>CALRZF020000251.1:0-5912 GCA_943372585.1 Ramlibacter sp. 2FC
GCACCGCTGGTGCTGATGCTGGACACCGACGCCGAAGCGCCCAAGGCCGAAACCATGGGCGTGCTGGTGGAATGGCCCGGCGAAGACGAAGCGCCCCAACGCTTCACTTTCCTGGCCAGCGAAAGCCGCCCGCCCGCCTGCACCGTGGACGCCCTGGCCGCCGAACACACGGCCCGCCAGCGCGAAGAACTCAACGCCCTGTACGTGGCCATGACCCGCGCGCGCAGCCGGCTGGTGCTGTCGTCCACCCAGCCGCACCGGGCCGCACCGGCCAGCTGGTGGCAGCGGCTGCTGGCGCTGGCCGAGCCGATTGACGCACCGGCGCAAATCGGGGCCACGGCAACGCCTGACGCGCAGCCCGCCACCTTTGTGATGCAACAGTTGCCGCCCGCGCCGGTGCAGACCGCTGCCATGCCCGTGCAGGCAGAAGAAGATGACGACACCCCCACAGCCCGCCTGGGCCAGGCCATGCACCGCCTGCTGGAGTGGTGGGTGCCTAACGGCGCGGGCTGGTCGGCGCAGCAGCGCCTGTCGGTCCAGCGCGAATTTGCGCTGGCGCCAGAGCAGATCAACGAAGCCGCCGCCATGGCACAGCGCATACTCACGGGCGACGGCGCTTGGGCCTGGGACCGCACGGTGGTGGACTGGCAGGGCAACGAAGTGGTGATCCACCATGCAGATGAGACGCTGCGCCTGGACAGGCTGGTGCACCGGCGCGACACCGGCGAATGGTGGGTGCTGGACCACAAATCCGAATGGCGGCCCGAACTGAAACCCGGGCTGCAAGACAAGATGAACAACTACCGCGCCGCGGTGCAGGCGGCGTACCCGCAGGCCGTGGTGCGCGCCGCGTACCTCACGGCGCAGGGCAAACTGGTGAACGTGTAAATGAACAATGTGATCGTGGTGGGCGCAGGCCCGGCCGGCCTGATGGCCGCCGAAGTGCTGGCGCAGGCCGGTGTGCAGGTAGACGTGGTGGACGCCATGCCCTCGGTGGGGCGCAAATTTTTGCTGGCGGGCAAAGGCGGGCTGAACCTGACGCATTCAGAACCGCAGCCGCTGTTTGAGCAACGCTACGGCGCGCGCCAGCCGCAGCTGGCACGGCTGCTGGAAGGCTTTGGCCCCGACGCACTGCGCGCCTGGGCGCAGGGTTTGGGCATCAGCACCTTTGTGGGCAGCTCGGGCCGCGTGTTCCCCACCGACATGAAGGCTGCGCCGCTGCTGCGCGCCTGGCTGCACCGCCTGCGTGAATCGGGCGTGCGATTCCACATGCGCGAACGCTGGCTCGGGTGGGACGATGCTGGCGCGCTGCGCTTTGCGACCCCCCAAGGCGAAGTCACTCGCACCGCCGCCGCCGTGGTGCTGGCCCTGGGCGGCGCCAGTTGGGCGCGGCTGGGCTCGGACGGCGCCTGGGTGCCGCTGCTGGCCCAACGCGGCGTGCCGGTTGCGCCGCTGGTGCCCGCCAACTGCGGCTTTGACAAAGCAGGCGGCTGGACCGAATTCTTTGCCAGCCGCTATGCCGGCCAGCCCTTCAAAAGCGTGGCCATCCGCTGCACCGATGCACAGGGGAACACGTTCGAGCGCAAAGGCGAATTTGTGGCTACCGCCACGGGGCTGGAGGGCAGCCTGGTCTATGCCGCATCAGCCCTGCTGCGCGACCAGATCGCCGCCACCGGCCAGGCCACATTGACCATCGACCTGCTGCCCGCCCGCACGGCCGAGCAGGTGCTGGCCGAGGTGAAACACCCGCGCGGCTCGCGCTCGCTGTCCAGCCACCTGAAAAGCCGCCTGGGCCTGGACGGCATCAAGGCCGCCGTGCTGCACGAGGTGCTGAGCAAAGACGCCTACAACGACCCGGCCCAACTGGCCGCCACGATCAAGGCCGTGCCCGTGACGCTGGCGGCAGCGCGCCCGATTGACGAAGCCATCAGCACCGCAGGCGGCGTGCCGTTTGAGGCGATGGACGAAGGCCTGATGCTGAAAGACGCGCCCGGCGTGTTCTGCGCCGGCGAGATGCTGGACTGGGAGGCGCCCACGGGCGGCTACCTGCTGACGGCCTGCTTTGCCAGCGGCCGGGTGGCGGGGCAGGGCGCCGTCCGCTGGCTCGGCGCATTCACCTGAGCGGGGCCCCGACTTTCAGCGCGTCACGCAGAAAACCTTCGACCGGGTGCCTGGCAGCCGGCAGGTTCATCAAGGTGTGCGGTGCGCCCGGAATCAGCACGACGCTGGCCAACTTGTTGGCCTTGAGCGCCGCGCCGCAGTGCCCGGTGGCAGACGGGTTGCCCAGCCAGCTGTTGCTGGGTGAAAAGAAGGGGTCGGTCGAGCTCATGACGTTCAGCACCGGTTTGTCTTGCGGCAGCGCTGTTTTGGGTGATTCCACAAAGTAGTTGTCTTCACAGCTCCAGCTGAAGACGATGCGGCCGGCAAACTCCGGGCCGGTGTAGCGCGCCACGGCCGTCGCGCCCTCGCTGGTTCCGGCGAGCACCACGCGCGAAGGGTCAGCCCAGGCCAGCGTCTGGACGGCTTGCGCCGCCAGCGCAATTTCAGACACCCGCAGCGCGTGAATGCGCTCATAAACCGGCTTGTCGACCGGCGACTTGTAGGTCAGCCGGTTGGGCAGCGCAAACGAATCGGGCGCCAGGCTGGCAATGCCCAGGGTTGCCAGCCATTGCTGCCATTCGCCAATGGCTTTTAACCCCAGCCCGGACGACCCGTGCATGAACACCACGACCGGCGCCTTGCCCTGCGTGGCCGGTGCGTTGCGCAAGGGGCCGACATACACCTGGCCCCCGGTGATGGCGGCGGGCAGGGCGATTTGTGCGCCCTGGATCACATCGCGCGCCGAAGCGGCGGTGTGGGTGGTTTCCGTCCCCTTGACCTCGCCCGCGGGCGCCTGGGCCCAGCTGGCGGCCGAAAAAACCAGAGACGAAATGAAGAGTGCGAATTTCATGGGGTGGGCTCCTGTTGGGGGCACTCTAGGCGCGCGGCCATTTGTCGTCCAATGCATCTATGGATTGATTTATAAACATTGGTTATGAATATCACCCAACGCCAGCTGCGCATGTTTGTCACGACCGCGGCGCACGGCAACATCTCGCGCGCCAGCGAAAGCCTGCACATCACCCAGCCGGCCCTGACCCGGGCGCTGAAGGAATTCGAGGCGCAGATCAGCACCGTGCTGTTTGAGCGAACCACGCGGCGCCTGACGCTGACGCCGGAGGGGGACAAGTTTCTGCCCACCGCCCAGCGCCTGCTCACCGACCTGAATGAAGCCGCCGAGCGGCTGAACACCCAGGCCAGCCTGGCGCAGGGCAGCGTGACGCTGGCGGTGGGCACCGCCTTTGGCACGCTGTGCCTGCCCGGCGTGCTGGCCGCTGTCAGGGCCAAACACCCCGGCATCCGGCTGCGGCTGGTGGACGCCAACAGCGGCGGCATCGTGCAGCGCGTGCTGCACGCAGAGGCCGATCTGGGCATTGCATCCCTGTCCGGCGACACGGGGGCGCTGGTCTGCCAGAAGCTGCTGACGGCACCCCTGGGCCTGCTGGCCAACCCGGACTTTTTCCCGCTGAAAAGCCAGGCCCGCGAGAAGGACCTGTCGGACTACCCGCTGCTGAAAGAGGGCGACGACACCAGCATCATGCAAATGCTGCGCATCAAGGGGTCTGGCCTGGTGGCCCGCATGGAGGGTGGGATCGAGGTGTCCAGCCTGTCGATGCAACTGGCCCTGGCGCAGGCGGGTGCTGGTGTGGCGGTGGTGTCGGCGCTGGGGGCGTCACACCCACAGGCGCGCGGGCTGAAGTTTGCGCCGCTCAAACCATCGATCAAGCGCGAGGTCTTTCTGGTCCACCGGCGCGACCGGCCCTTGTCTGCGCCCGCCAGGGCCTTGCGCGACGCCCTGCTGTCGACGGCGCGAACCCCCGAAGTGCATCCGTCCATCGAATTTGTTCAGAACCGCGCGCGGTAATACAGGGTGGACTGGTTGCCCTTGAGCGAGGTGCCACCGCTGTTGACCTGCAGGCCGATGGCGCTCTGCTTGGGTTTGAAGCCAAAGGTGCTGAGCGCGTCAAACTGCATTTCCACATTGGTGCCATAGACCGGGTCGCTGGCCAGGCCCAGCGGGTCAGGCCCCGTGGCGCTGCGCCGCCAGGCCGCCAGGTCCAGCCGCGACGTGCCGCTGAGCGCCGTCTGCCAGCGCAGGCCCAGGTCCACACTGGTCACCACCGGCGCGCGCAGCGACGGCATCAGCCCGGTGCCCGTGGGGCTGGACACGTCAAAGCTCAGGCCCAGGGCCGAGCGCGGGGAGTTGAAAGCCCAGCCGGTGATGGATGTGCGCTGGGTGGGTGCAGCGAGCGTCGGCTCGTAGCGCGGCATGGCCGAGGGGGAAATCTGGAACTGCCATCGCTGGTGTGCGGGTGCAGAAGTTTGCGCGAGAGCGCCGGTGCAGACCAGCGGCAACAGCAGGCACAAAGCGTTTCGCAGGGGATGCGCCCGCGACACGGATTTCTGCTTCAGGGACACGACGCCGTTTTTCATGACACGCACCTCCAAGGTTGCGAATCCATCGTACTCCGGCGGCGCGATTTTGGCACCCTGTACGAACAGCGGAAAAGAGGGAGAAAAAGGGAGGTTGACGAGCCTTACGCCTAGGATGTCCAAAGCCTTCGCGTCGTTGCTTCGCGCAATGGCGCAGTCATCGTCGTTGTTCAACACGATGAACGGGCGGTTTCTGAATGACGGT
The DNA here is from genome assembly GCA_943372585.1 of Ramlibacter sp. 2FC. GTDB lineage: Bacteria > Pseudomonadota > Gammaproteobacteria > Burkholderiales > Burkholderiaceae_C > RAM1. The sequence continues at coordinate 4,739 of CALRZF020000251.1, forward strand.
CGACAACCCGCCCGCAACAAACGTAGGAACTGTTGCCGTCTATGAGCGCGTACATTGTCAACGCTGGTGCAGCCGCTTGTTTACGGCTGTCACCACGCCGCAAATCACCAGCGTCTGGCCATTGCACGGGATTCAGGCGGTCGTGCGGGCAAGGCGAAACTCCCAGTGCGCACTGGGAAATTCGCCGAGGTTGCGGAGCGCGGTCTGTGCCGCCGCCTCATATGCCCTGAGCCAGCGTGCTGCCTAGCTGGGGGGTGTTTTTGTCAAGCGATCAAACCTCGTGTCCGGCGGCGGCTGCCCACGCGCCCGGACGCTTGCAACGTCTACGGCGGTGCCCAGCGCCCTCTCGATGCCTATGGCGCAACGGGGTTCAGCGGCGATTCGACCAGCTGAGCGAGGCCCGACACATCTTGCAGTTCGACGGCGTAGGTGTGTAATGCGGTTTTCCAATGCGGCAGAGAATGATTTTGTATGCAAATACAGAATGTCTGGCGCCGATGCACCGCAGCTATAGTGACTCATGGAGACTTTCATGAACCCGTTGACCGCTTTTGCACTCGGCGTGCTCATCACCTTGGTGGTGAAGCCGTTCCTATCCAGTTATTCGAGTAAGAAAGGTGCGAACGCAGCCGACAAGGAGGACATCGGTGCGCTCACAGCAATCGCGGAATCTATTCGGCACTCAAATGCAGTACTCCTCGAACACCTCAAAAGTACGCAGCAGCTCCGGCTAGCGGCAGTCGATAAACGCCTTGCCGTTCACCAAGAGGCATTTGTCCTATGGCGCAAGCTTTATAGTGCCACACACGATCCCGCAATCTCGAAGCTGGTTTTGGAGTGCCAGGACTGGTGGGCGTCAAACTGCCTGTATCTCGAACCGAAAGCACGCCAAGCTTTTGCAGATGCTTATCAGGCTGCGTGGTCACACCGTTCATATGTTGACAATGGCCGGGGCAATCCGGAGGGAGTTGCTCTTGTGAAAGAGAACTGGGAAAAGATCGTCAGCGCTGGAAATGTAATTGTCGAAGCGGTAGCTTTACCCGGCCTTGGTCGTACAGAGTCGCTAGATGTTGCCAAGCCGGAAGTGATGCGGGCGAATGTTTAGCTACCACGTCCTCGCAGCAAGACTAGACCGGCTTTGCTCATTGTTTGGAGTCGTGCGTGGCGCTGATGT
>CALRZF020000252.1:0-5869 GCA_943372585.1 Ramlibacter sp. 2FC
CGTCAGCACGATGGCGCCCAGGGCCGGCCCTAGCACCGACGGCCCGCCGAACAGCACCACCAGCAGCAGGAAGATGGACAGGTTGAACGAGATGAAGTCAGAGTTGATGTACTGGTTTTGCTGCGCCATCAGCGCACCTGCAATGCCGCAGGTGACAGCGCTGATCACAAATGCCAACACCTTGGCCCGGTACACGTTGATGCCCACGCTCTCGGCGGCGATCTCCGCCACCTGCACAGCCTGGAACGCGCGCCCGTACTTGCCCGCCAGCAGCGTGCGCAGCATCAGGTGCGTGGCAAAGGCAAACGCCAGCACCAGCCAGGCCCATTCGCGTATGCCCAGCATGTGCCCGCCAATCGACGGCGGCACTACGCCATAGATGCCCGCCTGTCCGCCAAACGGCTCCTGTCATTCGGTCACGACTTTTTCCACCACGATGCCAAAGCCGATGGTCACCATGGCCAGCGACGGCCCCTTGACGCGCAGCGACGGCAGCGCGATCAGCACGCCAAATGCAGCTGCCACCACGCCCGCGGCGGCCAGGGCCAGCCACGGGTTCCAGCCCGCCTTGGCCGTCAGCAGCGCGGCGGTGTACGCGCCCGCGGCAAACAGCCCCGCGTGGCCGAGCGACTTTTGCCCGCTCCAGCCCACCAGCACGTTCAGGCCGGCGGCGGCCACGTAGTACATGCCGGTGGTGAAAATGATCTTGAGGTAGAACTCGTTGGTGATCAGCGCCGGGGCCACGATGGCCGCCAGCAACGCCACGCCAAACCCGATGTGCCCCCAACCTGAGTGACCTGAACCGATGTGAGTGGTGCGCATGCGGCTCAGACTTTCTCGAACGGCTTCTGGCCGAACAGCCCCTCGGGCTTGATGACCAGCACGAGGATGATGAGCGCGAAGATCGTGATCTCGCGCATCTCGGCGCGCCACAGACCCACGGTCGCCTCCACACAGCCCAGCAAAAAACCGCCTGCAATGCAGCCGCGCGGGTTGGTCAGGCCGCCAACGATGGCGGCCGAAAACGCCTTGAGCGAAATCGCCAGGCCCATGAAAACAGACGCTGTCGTGATGGGCGCGATCAGCAGCCCCGCCAGCCCGGTCAGGCCTGACGACAGCACAAAGGCCAGCACCACGATGGCGCCCACGTTGATACCCATGAGCGACGCCGCCGCCGGGTTGGCCGCCACCGCGCGCACGGCCTTGCCGACCTTGGTACGGCGCAGCACATGGTCCAGCGCCAGCATCACGACAGCCGTCACGGCGATCACCAATATCTCTTGCGGGCGCACGCCCGCGCCGGCGATGCGAAGTACCTGATCGCCCAGCGGCGACGGCATGGCCACCGAGCCGGCACCCCAGACGGCCAGCGCCGTGTTCTGCAAAATGATGCCGAAGCCGATGGTGCTCATGACCCAGGCCATGCCGCCGGAGCCGAAGAACGGTCGCACGGCGGCAAAGTACAACACCACGCCCAGCAGGCCCAGCACCACGACCGATGCCACCAGCGCCAGGCCATAGCGCCACAGCGTCACGTCGGCGGCGGCCAGCACGCCGGTCTGCGCCTTGCCCGCCATGAGGAGCAGGGCCGCCAGGCCGATGAAGGAGCCGCCGATCAGGAATTCGCCCTGGCCGAAATTCAGCGTGCGCGTGGTGGTGTGGGTGATGCTGAAGCCCAGGGCCACGAGGGCATAAATGCCCCCGAGCGCCAGGCCGCTCAACAGCGCCTGCAGCAGGTTGCTCATCAGCGCTTGAGGTCCGCGGGGGTGATCGTCGTGCTGACGGCGTCGCTGAACTTCACGACCTTGCCGTCCTTCCACTTGGCCAGGTTGAAGTCTTCCACCCCCAGGCCTTCGTGGTCGGCCTTGCTGAACGGCTTCTTGTACAGCTTGATGATGCCTTGCGTGTCGGGCAGGCCGTTGTCCAGGATGGCCGCAACCTTGGCGCCGTCGGTGCCGCCGGCCTGCTTCATGGCGGCGGCTGCCAGCATGACGGAGTCGTACGCCTGCGCCGCGGTCACAAAGGTCACGAGCTGCGGGTAGCGTTCACGCACACGCGCGGCCAGCGCAGCGGCGCGCGGGTTGCTGTCTTCTGCCGTAGAGGTGGCGAACACCAGGTGCTCGGCCAGCTTCTTGCCCGCGACGTTCAGCAGCACCGTGCTCATGTTGCCCCAGGTGCCGATGGCGGTGGGCAGGTAGTTGATCTTTTCCATGCTGCGCAGCGTGTGGGCGTTGCCGTCGGCCAGGCCGTAGATCAGCACGGTGTCGGCGCCGGCGTCGCGGATTTTGGCCAGCTGGGCCGTCATGTCCGTGTCCTTGGGGCCGAACTTCTCGACCGCCACGGGCGTGAGGCCGTGCAGTGCCAACACTTCGGTAGCGTCCTTGACGCCTTGCGTGCCGAAGCCGGTGGAGTCCGCAATGAAGCCGATCTTCTTGCCCTTGCTGGACTTGACCGCATAGGCCAGCAGCAGCGCCACTTGTTCGCGGTCCACCATGGAGATGCGGAAGATGTAGTTCTGCGCCTCGTTGGCATAGCGGCGGGTGATTTCGGTGGCGGTGCCGATGGGCACGATCACGGGCACTTTCTTTTGCTGCGGAATGTGCAGCCAGGCCAATGCGTTGCCCGAATTCGCCGGGCCGATCACTACAGACACCTTCTCGTTGTCGATCAGCTCGGTCATGTTCTGGATCGACTTGGGCGGCGCGCCCATGTCGTCGCGCACGATGCCCACGACCTTACGGCCCAGGATGCCGCCGGCTTTGTTCAGGTCTTCGATGGCCAGCTCAAAGCCGTGGCGCCCGGCCAGGCCCAGCTCGGCCACGGCGGTGCCGGACTGGTCGGCGTTGTAGCCAAAGCGGATGTCCTGGGCCTGCGCGCTGCTGACGCCCAGCGCCCCCAGCACCGCGGCCGCCAGGGCGGTGCGAACTTTCCGTTGAATCCAGGTGGTGATCATGCAGATGTCTCCTTGTTGTAGGACGTTGAAGCGGGTTTGAATGTACGTGCTGTGTACCGGCGCATGAAGGTACAGTTTGCCGGGACAGTGGTACAGGTGTCCTGTGACATGGCCGGTCAATGTCATAGTGCAACGCAACACTGCACCACCCTGCGGATGAGCCCACCCGATGCCCAACAACCGTCCTGCCACCATTGCCGCCACGCTGGCCCAGTCGATCGAACGCCAGATCGACGAAGGCGCTTTCAAGCCCGGCGACAAGCTGCCCTCGCTGCGCGCGCTGGCCGAACTGCACGGCTATGCCAAGAACACCGTGGTGGCCGCATTTGAGCTGCTGGTCGGGCGCGGCGTGGTGGAGCCGCGGCGCGGCTCGGGCTATTTTGTGGCGGCGCGCCGCGCGGTGCGTGCCCCCGATGAAGAGGCCGCGTCGCTGAACCGCGCGATGAACATCGTCTGGATGATGCGCGAGCAGTTCAAGTCGGTGCCCGACGCGCTGCCCGTGGGTGACGGCTTTCCGCCTGTGGAGTGGCTGGCCGATGTGCGGCTGGACAAATACCACCACAAGGTGGTGCGCAGCGGGCTGGGCTCGGCCTTTCGCTATGGCAACCGCTTTGGCTACACGCCGCTGCGCGGCCACCTGGTGCGCCGCCTGGCGGACTTCGGCATCGGCGCCGAGCCGCGGCAGATTTTGCTGACGCACGGCGCCAATGACGCGATGGACCTGGTCATCCGCTACTTTGTGCCGCCGGGCGCCACGGTGCTGGTGGACGACCCCGGCTACTACCTGTTGTACGGCAAGCTCAAGCTCGCGGGCGCACGCATCATCGGCGTGCCGCGCCTGCCCGACGGACCGGACCTGGTGGCGCTGGAGCAGCTGTTGGCCGTGCACAAGCCGCGCCTGTTCTTCACACAGTCCGTCGCGCACAACCCCACGGGCTCGGACATCACGCCGGGCAAGGCCTACCGCGTGCTGCAGCTCGCGCAGGAGCACGACCTGCTGCTGGTGGAGAACGACCCGCTGGCCGACTTCAAGCCCATGGCGGCGGCGCGCCTGTCGGCGCTGGACCAGCTGGAGCGCACGATCTACATCGGCAGCTTTTCCAAATCGTTCTCGGCTTCGCTGCGTGTGGGCTTCATTGCCTGCAACGCGGGGCTGGCCAGCGACCTGGCCGACCTGAAGGCGTTGATTTATGCCAACACGTCGGAGTACTGCGAACGCATGCTGGACGTGATTTTGAGTGAAGGCCGCTACCAGAAACACCTGGTGCGGCTGCGCGCCCGGCTGGGCGGCGCCACGCAGCAGGCGCTGCAGTTGCTGGACCAGGTGGGCGCCACGGTGTTCGCGCGGCCCGAACAGTCGCTGTACCTGTGGGCCACGCTGCCGGGCGTGGCCGATTCCAAGGAGCTGGCCCGCGAACTGCTGGAACGCAAAATCCTGCTCGCGCCAGGCCGCCTGTTCAGTGTGGACTCTGACGCAGTGTCGCCGTGGTCACGTTTCAATGTGGGTGCGCTGGCGGACCCGGCCATCAGCAAGGTACTGCTGACGGCCCTGCGCTCGCGCTGAGCGCAGCGTCAGCCTGCGTTGCCCAGCGCCAGGCCGGCGTGCTCGCGCAGCGGGTGGAAATGGATCTTGGGAAAACGCTCCTGCGCCAGCCGTACGTCATACGGTGATGTGCACAGGAACGCCAGCGCCTCGGCCGCATCGTGCGCCATGCGCAAGGGGTACGCGTCGGTAAAAGCGCGCAGCTCGGCCGGTGTGTCGGCGGTGATCCAGCGCGCGCCGGTGTACTGGCAGCCTTCCAGCCGCACGTCGGCGTCGTATTCGGCCTTCAGACGGTGCTGTACCACTTCAAACTGCAGCTGCCCCACGGCGCCCAGCAACATGGCGCCGCCGGCGTCGGGCTTGAAGACCTGGATGGCGCCTTCTTCGCCCAGCTGGGCCAGCCCCTGCTGCAGCTGTTTGGTGCGCAACGGGTTCTTCAAAATAACCGTCATGAACAGTTCCGGCGCAAAGAACGGCAGCCCGGTGAACTGCAGGTTGGCGCCATCGGTGATCGTGTCGCCCAGCTGCACGCCGCCGTGCGTGGTAAAGCCGATGATGTCGCCGGCATAGGCCTCTTCCACCGCCTCGCGGCGCTGGCTCATGAAGGTCACCACCGAGGTGGGCCGTAGCTCCTTGGCCGTGCGTTGCACCTTGAGCTTCATGCCGGGCGTGAACTTGCCTGAGGCCATGCGCACAAAGGCAATGCGGTCGCGGTGGTTGGCATCCATGTTGGCCTGCACCTTGAACACCACACCGGCAAAGTCGGGGTCTTCGGGCTGGATTTCTTTCACCACCGGCTGGCGGTTCACCACCGTGGTGCTGGTGCGCGGCTGGGGCGGCGGCGCCAGGTCCACCAGGGCGTCCAGCACTTCCATCACGCCAAAGTTGTTGACGCCGGAGCCAAAGAACACGGGCGTCTGCTTGCCGGCCAGAAAGGCCTCGCGGTCCCAGGCGGGCGATGCACCCGTGGCCAGCTGCATGCTCTCTTCGGCGCTTTCAAATTCACTGCCGAAGCGCGCGATGAGCGCGTCGCGCCCGGTCAGCGGCATGGCGTCAAAGTCCTGCGGGCGCCGTTCGCTGCCCGATTCAAACACCGTCATGACCTGTGTGCGCAGGTTCATGATGCCGCCGAAGTTCTTGCCCTGGCCCACCGGCCAGGTCATGGGCACGCAGGGCATGCCCAGCTCGCGCTCCACCTCGTCCAGGATGTCCAGCGGCTCGCGCACCTCGCGGTCCATCTTGTTGACGAAGGTGATGATGGGCGTGTCGCGCTGGCGGCACACTTCGATCAGGCGGCGGGTCTGCGCCTCCACACCGTTGGCGGCGTCGATCACCATCAGGGCTGAATCGACCGCGGTCAGCACGCGGTAGGT
>CALRZF020000253.1:0-5852 GCA_943372585.1 Ramlibacter sp. 2FC
CCCAGAATCATGATCTGCGTGGGGGTGATCACCGCGCCGCCCACCTCGAACGGGGTAGCGGGCAACAGAGTGGGATAGGGCTTGTAGTTGGGCTTCCAGATGATCATGGCCAGCGTCTGCAGCAGGATGGACATGCCGATGGCGGTGATCAGGGGGGCCAGCTTGGGGCTGTTGCGCAGCGGCCGGTAGGCCACCTTTTCAATCACAAAATTAAGCGTGGCCGCCACCACGCAGGCGATCACCATGGAGATGATCAATACCACCCAGCCGGGCGCGCCGGGCATGGACGCTTGCATGAGCCCGATGATGGTCCAGCTGGTCAATGCACCAACCATCAGCACTTCACCGTGGGCAAAGTTGATGAGGTTGATGATGCCGTACACCATGGTGTAGCCCAACGCTACCAAGGCGTACATGCTGCCGAGAACCAGACCGTTGATGATCTGCTGCAGCAATATTTCCATAGAAATTCTCCGTTTTTGTACCGGCCGGATGGCCAGGTTGAGCCAGGTTTACCTGGCCAGGCCTCTTTGTTGAGTGAAAGTTGCGCCTTGTGGGCACCAACCGTCATCTAGCAAAAAACCCGCCAAGCAGCTCCATGGGCGGGTTTGTGTACGGGATTGTAGCTAAGGGGACTGCTGACAAAAACGGGGGTTTGACGGGGGTTTACCCTTGACGAATCAACCCATCAGGGCGATTTTTTCTTGATTAGTTTTTCTGATCATTGAGGCGCTTGAGTTCGCGAAGCTTATCTGCAATGCGGATCTCAAGACCCCGTTCCACGGGCCGGTAGAAGTTGGGTGGCGCCATGCCATCGGGCAAATAACGCTCACCGGCCGCAAAGCCACCGTCTTCGTCATGCGCATAGCGGTAGTTTTTGCCGTAGTCCAGGTCTTTCATGAGCTGGGTGGGCGCGTTGCGCAGGTGCATGGGCACGGGGCGCGTGCCGTCTTTCTTGACCAGCGCCTTGGCTTCGTTGAATGCCTTGTAGACGGCGTTGGACTTCGGCGCCACGGCCAGGTAGACCACGCACTGGGCCAAGGCAAGCTCGCCTTCGGGCGTGCCCAGGCGTTCATACGTGTCGGCCGCGTCCAGCGCCAGCTGCAGCGCGCGCGGGTCGGCCAGGCCGATGTCTTCACTGGCCATGCGGATCAGCCGGCGCGCCATGTAGCGCGGCTCGGCCCCGCCGTCCAGCATGCGCACCAGCCAGTAAAGCGCGGCGTCGGGGTCCGAGCCGCGCACGGATTTGTGCAAAGCGCTGATGGTGTCGTAGAACTGCTCGCCGCCTTTGTCGTAGCGGCGCATGCGCTCGCCCAGCACCTTGAGCAGCCAGGCGTCGGTGACTTCGGCCAGTTTTTCGGCGCGGGCCGAAACCGCCAGTGTTTCCAGTGTGTTCAGCAGGCGTCGGGCGTCACCGTCGGCATACGCCACCAGCCGGTCCAGCGCAGCCTGTTCCACGGGGGGCACGGCGTCAATGGCCTGCGCCGTGGCAACGATACGGGCCAGGTCGTCCGCGGTCAGCGACTGCAGCACGTAGACTGCCGCGCGCGACAGCAGTGCCGAATTGACTTCAAACGAGGGGTTTTCGGTCGTGGCGCCGATGAAGGTGAAGAGGCCGCTTTCCACATGCGGCAAAAAAGCATCCTGCTGGCTTTTGTTGAAGCGGTGCACTTCGTCCACAAAAACAATGGTGCGCCGCTGCTCCAGCCCGTCGCGCACGCGCTCGGCGGCTTCCACCGCTTCGCGGATGTCTTTCACGCCGCCCAGCACCGCGCTGATGGTGATGAACTGCGCGTCAAACGAATCCGCCATCAGCCGCGCAATGGTGGTCTTGCCCACACCCGGGGGCCCCCAGAGGATGCAGCTGTGGGGCTGGCCCGATTCAAACGCGATGCGCAGCGGCATGCCTTCGCCCAGCAGGTGCTGCTGGCCGATGACCTCGCCCAGCGTACGGGGGCGCAGGCGCTCGGCCAGCGGCTTGTGGGGCGACGGCGGCGCGCTCAAATGTTTACTGGCGGATCACGTCGGCACCGGCCGGCGGCTTGAACTGGAAAGCATCCTGCGAAAGTGCCACGTTGGTCTGCAGGTTGGCAAAGGTCAGCAATGAACGCTGGCCAAAGCTGTCCAGGATCTCCAGCGCCGCCAGGTCGGCCCCCTTGAAGCCCACGCGCACGTTTTGCAGCTGGCCGTCCTTGGCTTTGGGCGTGGCCTGCACCCACTGCAGGCCGTCCTTGTCGGCGGCGGGCTGCAGGGTAAAGTCTTTTTGCAGGGCGCTCAGGTCGGGCGCTGCAGCAATCAGTGCTGCCGGCGTGGTGCCCAGAATGGCGGCCTGCTTGCGCGCGGTGACCTGGTTCAAATCAACGTCATGCAGCCACAGCGTCTGGCCGTCGGCCACGATGGTCTGCTCAAACGGTTTTTTGTAATGGAAGCGAAAGCGGTTGGGGCGCGAGAATTCAAACGTGCCGCTGGAGGTCTTGGTCCGGGCGGCCTGTCCGTCCTTGGCGGGGGACGTCACCACCTGCGTGAATTCGGCCTTGCCGCTTTTGGCGCCCTTGACAAACGCTTCCAGGCTGTCCAGGCCGGCCGCGCCCGCTACGGCAGCCCACGCCGCCAGCATTGCAATTGCCCATTGTTTTTTCATTGGTCTGCCTTGTTCATTCGGCGCGGTTAGGCACCAGGATCTCGCGCTGGCCGCTGCCGCTCATGGCACTGACCAGCCCCGCTTTTTCCATATCTTCCACAAGGCGCGCCGCGCGGTTGTAACCAATCTTGAGGTGGCGCTGCACCAGCGAGATGCTGGCCTTGCGGTTTTTCAGCACCACTTCCACCGCCTGGTCGTACATGGGGTCTTTCTCACCGGCCCCACCGTCGCCCAGCAGGTCGCCGTCTTCACCGTCCACGGTGCCGCCTTCGAGCACGCCTTCGATGTAGTTGGGTTCGCCCCCCTGCTCTTTCAAGTAGGCCACCACGCGGTGGACTTCTTCGTCGCTCACAAACGCACCGTGCACGCGCACCGGCAGCCCTGTGCCGCTGGCCATGTAAAGCATGTCGCCCATGCCCAGCAGGGCTTCGGCGCCCATCTGGTCCAGGATGGTGCGGCTGTCGATCTTGCTGGACACCTGAAAGGCGATGCGCGTGGGGATGTTGGCCTTGATCAGGCCGGTGATCACGTCCACGCTGGGCCGCTGCGTGGCCAATATCAGGTGGATGCCGGCGGCGCGCGCCTTTTGGGCCAGGCGGGCGATGAGCTCTTCGATCTTTTTGCCGACGACCATCATCAGGTCGGCCAGCTCGTCGATCACCACCACGATGTGCGGCAGGCGCTCCAGCGGCTCGGGGCTGTCGGGCGTGAGGCTGAACGGGTTGTAGATGAATTCTTCGCGGGCCTTGGCTTCGTCAATCTTGTTGTTGTACCCACCCAGGTTGCGCACGCCCAGCTTGCTCATGAGTTTGTAGCGCCGCTCCATCTCGGCCACGCACCAGTTCAGCCCGTGCGCGGCCTGGCGCATGTCGGTCACCACCGGTGCCAGCAGGTGCGGGATGCCCTCGTACACCGACATTTCCAGCATCTTCGGGTCGATCATGAGCAGGCGCACGTCACGTGCCTCGGCCTTGTACAGCAGGCTCAGGATCATCGCGTTGATGCCCACTGATTTGCCCGAGCCCGTGGTACCGGCCACCAGCACGTGCGGCATCTTGGCCAGGTCGGCCACCACCGGGTTGCCGATGATGTCCTTGCCCAGGCCCATGGTCAGCAGGGATTTGCCTTCGTTGTAGATCTGCGAGCCCAGGATTTCGCTCAGGCGGATGCTCTGGCGCTTGGCGTTGGGCAACTCCAGCGCCATGTAGTTCTTGCCGGGGATGGTTTCCACCACACGGATGGACACCAGGCTGAGCGAACGCGCCAGGTCTTTGGCCAGACCGACGATCTGCGAGCCCTTGACGCCGGTGGCCGGCTCGATCTCGTAGCGGGTGATCACCGGGCCGGGCTGGGCCAGCACCACGCGCACCTCCACTCCAAAGTCCTTGAGCTTTTTCTCGATCATCCGGCTGGTCATCTCCAGCGTCTCGGGTGACACGGTTTCCTGTCGGCCCTGCGGACCGTCCAGCAGGTCCACCTGCGGCAGCTTGCTGTCGGGCAGTTCGGTGAACAGCGGCTTTTGCCGCTCCTTGGCCACGCGTTCGCTCTTGGGCAGATCCACCAGCACGGGCTCGATCATCAGCGGCGTGGGGTGGTGTTCCTCGATCTCGATGCGCTCTTCCAGAACGATCTCTTCGCGTTCGCGCGCGGCGCGCTGGCCCACGGCCAGGTCTTCAGCCACTTCACGCTTTTCGCGGCGCGACTCAATGAAACCGTCGATCCACGCGCCCAGCCGCTCGGCTGTGTGGCTCCACGAGAAGCGGAACACCAGCGCGGCGCCCAGCACCGTCAGCGCGATGAAAACCAGGCCCGAGCCGGTAAAGCCCAGCCACTGCACGCCTGTGGGGCCCATCAAATACCCCAAGGCCCCGCCCGCATGGCCGGGCAAGCGCGGCTCCAGGCGGTACAGGCGCGACCATTCAAGCGCCGTGCTGGCGCACAGCAGCACGGCCAGCCCGATCCAGAAAGCGGTGCGGGTGCGGCTGAACCGCACCGGCTCCGCCACGGGAGCGGGTGCGTTGCCGCGCATCCAGCGCGCCAGCGTCGCCATCCAGGCCCGCACACCAGCGGCAAAACACCACCAGACTGAAAACCCCAAAGTGAAATAGCTCAGATCGGCCAGCCACGCCCCCAGGCGGCCGCCCCAGTTGCGCGCGGCCCCACCTGCGCCTGTGGTGGACCAGGCGGCGTCCTGCGCCGAATGGCTGACAAGAGCCAGCAGCCAGAATACCAACGCGACAAGCCCCAGTACCAGGGCAATTTCATGGGCGAAGCGGGCCACGCCCGCAGGGGGCGACGCGGCTTCGCCACGCGGCGTATTCAGGGTGTTGAGCGAATAAGTCATGGCAGCCGCGCTAGCTTAACGCAGCGACCGCCCCTATTGCAGTCCGCCCGAGCCGCTTATCCAAGCGTGGTGAGCCTGTCTTTGATCAGCATGGAACCGTCAGAGCGGGTTTCAATGAAACCGCGGTCTTCCAGGTCTTTCATGACGCGGCTGACCATTTCGCGTGACGCACCGACCATCTTGGCAATGTCCTGGCGCGAGATCTTGTCGCGGATGGTCATTTCGCCATCGCGGTCGGGCACGGCAAATTCAAGCAGCGCGCGGGCCACGCGGCCGTACACGTCCATCAGGGCCAGCGATTCGATCTTGCGGTCGGCCTGGCGCAGGCGCTGCACCAGCCCTTTCATGATGGCGTAGGCCATCGAGCTGTTTTCGGGCAGGCAGCGGGCAAACTCGGCGCGGCCCAGTACCAGCATGTCGGTCTGCACTTCGGCGCGGCAGTTGGCCGAATGCGGCTCGTTGTCGATCAGGCTCATCTCGCCGATGTAGTCACCGGGTTGCAACGTAGCCAGAATGACTTCGCGCCCGCGCTTGTCAGACGTCACCACCCGCACCCGGCCGGTCAGGATGATGAACAGCGTGTTGGACTTTTCGCCCTGCTCGACAATGACCTCGCCCCGCTTGAAGCGGCGCTTGACCACCGCTTCCGCGACCGACTCCGCCTGGCCCGCCGTGAGGAGCGCAAACAGAGGCACGCGGCGTATCAGCTCCAGATTCGACAGCATCGACATTCTCAATTCCCTTCGGGTCACCCTGACTATGCGGGTTCTTACAATGGCACAGATTGAAATTGCCAAGCACTACCCAGCTGCGCAAGCTTGATACTTGCGCCCTCGTTCCCAAACTGTACACCGAGCTGTGGTGTTT
>CALRZF020000254.1:0-5822 GCA_943372585.1 Ramlibacter sp. 2FC
CGCGAACGGGTCCAGAAAGCCACCGCCATGGTCGGCTCGGTCCTGATCGGCAAGTTCATCACGCGCGACCTGGTCATCAAGGCCGCGCAAACCATCGGCGTGCGCCTGACGGCCAAGCAGGCCGCCAAATACGTGCCGCTCGCCGGGCAGGCCGTGGCCGCGCTCATGGGTTATGCAGCCATCCGCTACCTGGGTGAAGAACACCTGAAGGACTGCGTGCAGGTGGCCAAGGCGGTGGGGCTGTTGCCGGTACCCGACGCAGGCTGACGCACCTATACGCTGGTATCTGCGAACGATTGAGCGGGGATTTTTAACCCGTTTGTCATGCTGCGTGGAGAGCATCGAGGGCTTCAATCCCTACTAGCTCATTCATGTCTGTACATGCTTTTCATGAACTGGCAGCTGCGTTCTGCGTTGCAGCGCAGGTTGCCCTGCCGCCGCTTGCGCCCAATCACGACGGTATCGCCGCCTTCACCGCCCGGTTGGGCGAGGTGGAGGTTTGCGTCTCCCACGACATGCTGAACCACCCCGACCACGCTTTCGTGCTTGTGATGTTCGGCCCCGTGCCTGAAGCTCAGCAAGCACACGCCTGGCAAGAGCTGTTGCACGCCAACCTGCTGATGCTGGGTGAGGGTGCGCCGGCGTTTAGCCTGAACCCTCTGGACGGGCAAGTCATCCTGCAACACACCTACCCGCTCGCTCAGGCGTCAGGCGAAGGGTTGCTATCCGGCCTGCAGGCAGGCGTTGCTGCCGCTTTGCAATGGCGTCGGGCGTTCACACTGGCTTGAACAGGAGACCGCAGTGAACAACTCACTGACCATTGGCATCACGCCAGCCTGCTACGACAGCCGGACGCCGTCACGCCCCGACAGCCCAAGCGGCGCTGACACGACCATCACCGTACGCGAGGGCTCCCCACCCTTGCCAGAGCGCCGTTCAACACCGCAGGTCTGGTACTCCACGCTGGGCACTGCACTGAAAACAGGCTTGTCCAAGGCCGCAACACAGACGTTTTCCGCCACCGCGGGCGCCCTGGTTGGCAGCGTCGTCAAGACCGGCATTGGCATGGTGGCCGCTTCACTGGGCCCTGTGCCAGTCATCATGGTGGGCGGCGCTGCAATCGCTTACGGGGGCTGGAAGGCCGGTGCACGGGCTTCGGAAATGATGAGCGCCCGCAGCGATGCCAGCAGCAGCGGCACCGGCAACGGCCTGAGCAAGTGCGTCGACTACACCTTGCGGCTGGCGCCTGTGGTGATTCCACTGGGGCGTGCGTTCGTCACCGGCTGCGTGACTCGCTCCCCCGTGGTGGCCGCCGCCTGCATCGGTGCCAGCCTGGCCAGCATGGTGTGCAGCGGGGTGCGCGACACGCTGACCGCACCGTTCAGGGGCGTGCTGCCGGAAAGCCGGCTGGTGGACACGCAAGGCGGCGCCATGAGCGAGGCCATGATGGACAAGCACCAGACCTGGAGCACGGTTGTGGCCACCGCCCTGGATGGCGGCCTGGCCATGGGTGGCAATTCAGGCCTGGCACCCAGCCTGCAGGGCATTGTTGCGCCGTTCGACGAGACCGGTGATGTCATCGTCTATGGCGCCCTGCGCGGCGGATTTGGCCTGATTCAGGAAGGCGCCAAGGCCATTGCCGCACTGGGCCTGGGTGGCCGGCTGGACACTGTTGGCGGCAAAGGCATGCAAGCCTTCAGCCACAACCTGCTGGACGACAAGGGCCGCCAGGACACCCTGGACAGCATTCGGGACAACTGCAGCATGCGACTGGTCGTCAACAGCTTTGCGGTGGAAGCCATGACCGGCCTGGAGGATGCCATTGCGGACGGTAAAGACCCGCATGGCGCTGTACGCTATTTCACATCACTGGCGCTGGGCGCAGGTGAATCACGCAGTACGTTTGTGGAGCAAGGCCGCACAGCTGAATCCAGGTTGAACCGGATGATGGAACAGGTAGAGAGCGACAGCCTGGGCATTGAAGGCGATGAGCCCGACAGCAAGGGCGGACCCGCGCCGCGAGCTCAAGCGTCCTGATCTGCTCGCCCTGTGCGCCAGGCCTGTTGCCTGGCGGGCGCGAGCGTCCAATCCTTGGTGGGGTCTTCGTCCTTTTTGGCGGCGGCCTGGTCAATCTTGGCTGCGGTCAGCTTGGCGGTGTATTGCAGCTTTTTCAAATCCTGCTCGGCAAGGCTCGGGTGCGCGGTGAAGCTGAAGCAGCACAGGGTGCCGTACACGCTCCCGTCCTTCAGCACCACGGGCGTGCTCAGGTGCGAGCCGATCGGGAATGCCGGCTTTGGCGCCGCGTCTGCCGGCAAGAAGGTGGCGTCCTGGATCATCTGCGGCAGCCGGCCATCGACCACACGCTGGCACCACGACTGCTCCAGCGGGTCGGACTGGCCCGCGGCCACGACATCAGCACCCGGTGCGGTGTCGACATGCCGGAATACGCGCTCGCCACCGGTAAATTCAGACACGAACACAACGTCCATGTTCATGTGCTGGCGCAAAAGCTTGAGGACTTCAGGGACCGAACCATCCAGCAGTTCGTCAGAGCCGTCAGCGGTCGCAACCAGAAGTTCGGAGATCGCCACCTTGAGGTCGGCAGGGTTGTAGCTGTCGTCGTAAATGGGTTGTGCCATGGCACTGTTTTACGCGAAGACACGGCGGGTGGATGCAGCCCGCCGCGCTTTTATGTCACAAAACGAAAAACTCAGGCGGGCTGCGAGATTTCCGTCAGCGCCTTGGCTGCCGGTTTGGCAGCCGCGGTTTCCACCGCAAAATCCCCCAGCGACACGATACCGACCAGCCGTTTGTCGTTATTCACCACCGGCAGGCGGCACACCTGGTGCTCGCTCATCAGGGCGGCCGCCTTGTCCACGCTGTCATCTTCATAGACCCAGTGCACACCACCGCCGGTCATCACGTCACGCACGGTGGCGTTGCCGTCCTTGCCCTCAGCCACCGCGCGCAGCACGATGTCGCGGTCAGAAATGGTGCCGATCATGCGGTCGTCCTCGCCCACGGGCAGCAGGCCGAAATCGCCGTCGCGCATGAGGCCGGCAGCCTCAGAAATGGTGGCGTCGGGGCTGATGACCTGCACATCGTGCGTCATCACGTCCTTGATCTTTTGCATGTGAAGTTCCTTTGGGGAAAACCTTCACTATGGGTGGCTGGACGGCCCCGGGTTGTAGGACAAGCGCGGCAGATCGGCCACGCGCCGGCCTTCAGGTGCGCCCTCGGTTTCCACCGATTCAGCACCGTTGTCCAGCACGATGATCTGCAGGTTGGGGCCGGGCATGAGCTGGCCGTCACCAGCGGGGAACAGCGTTACCACCTGCTCGCTGTCGGCCAGGTGGTCCACCACCTCGAGCACAGGCACCTCTTTGGGTTCAACAATCCAGTCACGGGTGGCGGCGTCGGCATGGCCAAGCGACAGGCCCACCAGGGCGCCCGCCTCATACCGGGCGGCAGTTACAGCCAGAACGTGCATCAGAAAGCTCCAGGGGTTGCAACGCGCAGTATGCAGCGCGGCGCGGGCGCATGGGCCAAAAAAAAATCCTGCTGCCGTGAGGCAACAGGATCTGGATGTTTGGTAGGACGTACTGGGGTCGAACCAGTGACCAACGGATTAAAAGTCCGCTGCTCTACCAACTGAGCTAACGTCCCGCACACATTTGCCGCTTATTGGTTTTGCAAGCGCGGCAAAGCCTTAAATTATAGCGTCGTTTTTTCAGTGCCCGACAGGGCCAGCTTCTCCAGCAGCCAACCCGCTGCGCATTGGCCAAATGTTGCCGTCACACTCACCACTGAACCGTAGCCATGGCAGTTCAGTGAGCCGTCCGCACCGTCAATGGCGCACGACGGGTCGGGCGCAGCCACTGCCTCCCGGCTGAAGACGCAGGCCACGCCCATGGTCTTGCCCTCACGCGGGGCGCCGTGCTCCTTGCGCAGGCGGTAGCGCACCTGCGCCAGCAGCGGGTCGTGCGTGGTGTGGGCCAGGTCGTCAATGTCCACCTTGTGGGCCAGCCGCTTGCCGCCGGCGGCTCCTGCGCTCACGAACAGGGCCCGGGTCTGCCGTGCCCAGGCTGCCATCGCCGTCTTGGCCTTGATCTGGTCGCAGGCATCTATCACGGCGTCAACGCCCGCCGGCAGTATCTGCGGCCAGTTGGCGGGCTCCACAAATTCCTCAATGCCATTGACCACGCAGGCCGGATTGATCTGTGCGATGCGTTCACGCATGGCCACCACCTTGGCCTGCCCCACGGTGCTGTCCAGTGCATGGATCTGCCGGTTGATGTTGGATTCGGCCACATGGTCCAGGTCCACCAGGGTCAGACGCCCCACCCCGCTGCGGGCCAAGGCCTCGGCCGCCCAGGAGCCCACGCCGCCGATGCCGATGACCGCCACATGCGCGGCGCGGATGCGCGCGGCACCCGCCACGCCATACAGGCGCTCCAGCCCGCTGAAGCGGCGCTGCAGGTCAGGTTCTGCCAGCGCGGCCGTCAAACCATGCGCTCCAGCCGCCAGATCTGGTATTTGAACGCGGCAACCGCCCCCGCCACGATGAACGCCACCGCCACAAAGCTGGTGATGCCCAGGGTGGAGATGCCGCTCAGGCCCTGGCCCACGGTGCAGCCCATGGCGGTGACGCCGCCCACACCCATGAGCGCGCCACCGGCCAGATGGTTGCCCACGTCTTCGGTGCTGCCAAAACCTTCCCAGCGGAAGCTGCGGCCGGCGATGGCCGCAACGGCGGAGCCCAGCACCACGCCAAACACCGACACGATGCCCAGCGTCAGCACCTTGCTCTTGTCACTGAAGAACATGATCCAGTCCACGGTGTACGCCACGGGCGACACAAAGCTCAGCGCCTCGGCCCGGCCGGAATTGGTGGCGACGAATGCTTCCTGAAGTGTCTCGGGATGCTCGGCGATATAGCCGAGGTGCCCGCTGACCCACCACATGGCCACCACCACGCCGCCAATGCCCAGGCCGGCCAGCAGGTTGTCAAATTTGCGGAAATCGCGCCCCAGCAGCGCCCACACCACCAGCGCGCCGCCCAGCAGCCCGCCCAGCACCAGCCAGGCCTGCTTGAGCGCCATGCCCGTGGCGGCAGCCAGCCATGCCGGCAGCGCAGTACCAGAAGCGATGTCAACCGCGACCCGGTCTACCGTCCCCACGCGTGCGACGGCAGTGATGCCCTTGAGCGTGGCAAAAGCCGCCACGCCCATCACCAGGAACACCACCAGCGATTTCAGGCTGCCCCCGCCGATACGCACCAGCGTCTTGCTGCCGCAGCCCGATGCCAGCACCATGCCAAAGCCAAACAAGGCCCCGCCGACGGCAGCCGACAGCCAGATGAAGCGGCTGGATGAATACAGCGTCTTGGTCGGGTCCACCAGGCCCAGCGCGACCAGCACGGCAAAACCCATCATGGCCACGCCAATGGCCAGCACCCACTGGCGCAGGCGGGTCCAGTCACCGATGTTCATGACGTCGCTGATCGCACCCATGGTGCAGAAGTGGGTACGCTGCGCGATGGCGCCAAACAGCGCAGACAGCAGGAAGGAAGCCCACAACACCTGGGTGTTGAGGGCGGTCAGGTCAGAAGCTTGCATCCACCGATTTTAGGCGGGCGCGAAAGGCCGTCAGCGCAGGCGGGCCAGCCGTTCGCGTGCGGCACCCGCTGCCTCAGACTGCGGATAGGCCTTCATCAGGTCTTCCAGCGTCTTGCGCGCGGAGCGGGTGTCTTTCAGCTCGATCTGGCAATTGGCAATGGACAGCACGGCCTCGGGGGCCCGCACATGGTCGGGCGCGCGCGT
>CALRZF020000255.1:0-5751 GCA_943372585.1 Ramlibacter sp. 2FC
ATGCACGCCGCCTGCAACTGGCCGAATGCCTTCAGGTGGAGGACGAGGTGCGCCAGCGCTTTGACCAGCTGGACACCAATGCGCGCCAGGGCGGCCACGGCGCCCGGCTGTTCAGCCGCATTGCCTATGTGCTGCATGCGCTGGACGCCCTGCCCGGCGTGCGCCAGCAGGTGGGCAGCCTGCAGCTCAGCCCCGCGGAGGCCACCACCGCCTTCGTGCGGCTGATCGCAGGTTTGCTCGCTGTGGTGTTTGAGGCAGCCGACAGCGCGGGCGACCCCGAGATTTCGCGAGCGCTGGTGGCCATGTTCAATTTCATGCAGGGCAAGGAGTTTGCAGGCCAGGAACGCGCTTTCGGCTCAGCCGCTTTTGCCTCGGGCCGCACCGAGTCGTCCACCCGCCAGCAGTGGCTGCACCTGGTGGAGTCGCAGGAGCGCTGCTTCCAGGTGTTTCGCGACTACAGCGACCCTGCCCTGGTGCAGGCCTGGGCGGCCGGCCAGCCGGGCCCGGTGCTGGCAGAGATCGAGCGCCTGCGCCGCATCGGCTGCGGCCCGGACGGTGGCACGCTGGACCGCAACCTGAGCCACACCTGGTTTGACAGCTGCACGCTGCGCATGGACGCGATGAAGTCGGTGGAAGAGCAGTTGGCCGCGAGTCTGCGCGCTTTATGCGAACGCAAGATCGCACAGGCCCGAATCGAGCTGCACGACCAGCAAGTGGTGATGGATACCCTGGCCCGTGACAGTGGCACCGATGCACCTGCGGGCTACGGCCCGCAGCTGGAACGCTCCATCCTGGGCATGGTGCAGGACCAGGCCCAGCGCCTGCAGGCCATGAGCGACGAGCTGGAAACGGTGCGCGCTGCCCTGAACGAGCGCAAGCTGGTGGAGCGTGCCAAGGGCCTGCTCATGGCCACGCGCAAGCTGTCCGAGGAAGACGCCCACAAGATGCTGCGCCAGACCGCGATGAGCCAGAACCGGCGCCTGGTGGATGTGGCCGAAACCGTGCTGTCCATGGCCGACTACCTGTAGTGCGTCAGCCACCCCGCCAAGTTGCTGCGTCGCACAAATTGCGTGCCCACCCCAGCTTGGTGCACCAGCTTGGGTCAGCCATCGCACTCAAAACCCCGCAAATCCGGCCCGGAACACCTGAAACCGCTGGCACGCTTCGTGCTGATATCCCGGCATTGCTGAGCCAATGGCGGCTTGGCAGCAGGGTTCCTTCCAGAGCCTGCACCGGACAACGGCGTCCATTTTCCGTCTGCTGACTGCAGATGAAAGATGGGCGCCGTTTTTGTTTTTCCCTCATCCAGACCAGGAGTTGAACATGACGCAGCACACACAGAGCACAGGCCCCGCAGCCCCGGCCCGGCGCGACTTCATCCAGAAGGCCGGCGCCACAGCCTTGTTCTCCACACTGGGCCACCACGGCGTGTGGGCGGCCGGCTCCGACGCACCCGAGAAGAAGGAAGTGAAGATCGGCTTCATCCCGCTGACCGACTGCGCGTCCGTCGTCATGGCCTCCGTGCTGGGCATCGACCAGAAATACGGCGTCAAGATCATCCCCAGCAAGGAAGCCAGCTGGGCTGGTGTGCGCGACAAGCTGGTCAACGGCGAGCTGGACATGGCCCACGTGCTGTGGGGCCTGATCTACGGCGTGCACATGGGCACCAGCGGCCCCAAGAAGGACATGGCCATCCTGATGAACCTGAACCACAACGGCCAGGCCATCACACTGAGCAAGAAGCTGGCGGACAAGGGCGCGGTGGACGGCGCGTCCCTGTCCACACTGATGAACAAGGAAAAGCGCGAATACACGTTTGCGCAGACCTTCCCCACCGGCACACACGCCATGTGGCTCTACTACTGGCTGGCCACCTACGGTATCAATCCGATGAAGGATGCCAAGGTCATCACCGTGCCGCCGCCCCAGATGGTGGCCAACATGCGTGTGGGCAACATGGACGGCTACTGCGTGGGCGAGCCCTGGGGCCACCGCGCCATCATTGACGGCATTGGCGTTACGGCCGTCACGACACAGGACATCTGGAAAGACCACCCTGAAAAGGCACTGGGCACCACCGCTGAGTTCGTCAAGAAGTACCCCAACACCGCACGTGCCGTCACCGCCGCCATCATTGAAGCGGGCAAATGGATCGACGCCGGCCTGCAGAACAAGAACAAGATGGCCGAGACCGTGGCCGACAAGAGCTACGTGAACACCAGCGTGGACGCGATCAACCAGCGCATCCTGGGCCGCTACCAGAACGGCATGGGCAAGACCTGGGACGACCCCAATCACATGAAGTTCTACAACGAAGGCACGGTCAGCATGCCCTACCTGTCCGACGGCATGTGGTTCCTGACGCAGCACAAGCGCTGGGGCCTGATCAAGGATCACCCTGATTACCTGGGCATTGCCAAGCAGATCAACCAGATCGACCTGTACAAGGAGGCCGCCGCTGCCGCCAAGGCCCCTGTGCCCAAGGAGCTCATGCGCACCAGCAAGCTGATCGACGGCACGGTCTGGGACGGCAAGGACCCGAAGAAGTACGCCGACTCGTTCAAGGTCAAGGCCTGAGCGGTCGATCCAGGAGCCCACCATGGTCAGCGCCGTTTTCCATTCCCCGCTGGAGGCCGCCGTGCCCCACGCAGCCCCCACCCGAGAGGCCTCCCCCACCATGAAAACCCCCGTCATCGCCGCACCGGCGGCCGTGGTGCCGCCGGTTGCGCCCACACCGCGCGTTCCCTACGACTGGCGCGGCCTGTGGCTCAAGGTGGTGCCGCCCATCCTGGGCCTGGGCCTGCTGGTGCTGGTGTGGGAGCTGGTGTCGGCCACCAGCACAACCAACTTCCCGTCGCCGATGGAAACCTTCAAGCAGGCCGTGGGTGTGTTCAGCGACCCGTTCTACAGCAAGGGCCCCAACGACCAGGGCATCGGCTGGAACATCTACAGCTCGCTCAAGCGCGTGGCGGTGGGCTTTGGCATGGCTGCGCTGGTGGGCATTCCGCTGGGTTTCATGATCGGGCGCTTCACATTCCTCAGCCGCATGTTCAACCCGCTGATCAGCCTGCTGCGCCCGGTGTCGCCGCTGGCCTGGCTGCCCATCGGGCTGCTGGTGTTCAAAGGCGCGAACCCCGCCGCGATCTGGACCATTTTCATCTGCTCGATCTGGCCCATGGTCATCAACACCGCGGTGGGCGTGCAACGCGTGCCGCAGGACTACATGAACGTCGCGCGTGTGCTGAACCTGAGCGAATGGAAGATCGTCACCAAGATCCTGTTTCCCGCCGTGTTGCCCTACATGCTGACCGGCGTGCGCCTGGCGGTGGGTACGGCGTGGCTGGTGATCGTGGCCGCCGAAATGCTGACCGGCGGCGTGGGCATTGGCTTCTGGGTGTGGGACGAGTGGAACAACCTGAACGTCAAGAACATCATCATCGCCATCTTCGTCATCGGCATGGTCGGGCTCATCCTGGAATTCGCGCTGATCAAGCTGGCGACCGCCTTTACGTTTGAAGAGGTGAAGTCATGAGCGATTCCCTGACCAGCAAATACATTGAAGTCCAGGGCGTCGAGCAGACGTTCAAGACCGCCAAGGGGCCGTTCGTCGCGCTGCGTGACATCAACCTGACCGTGGCCAAGGGCGAATTCGTGGCACTGATCGGCCACTCGGGTTGCGGCAAGTCCACGCTGCTGAACCTGATTGCCGGGCTGACGGTGCCCACGCAGGGAACGCTGCTGTGCGCCAACCGCGAAATCGCCGGCCCCGGCCCCGAGCGCGCCGTGGTGTTCCAGAACCATTCGCTGCTGCCCTGGCTCACCTGCTTTGAAAACGTGTACCTGGCGGTCGAGCGGGTGTTTGGCGCCACCGAGAAAAAGCCCCAGCTCAAGGCCCGCACTGACGCCGCGCTGGCTCTGGTGGGCCTGACGCCCGCCGCGCAAAAGCGTCCCGGCGAGATCTCTGGCGGGATGAAGCAGCGTGTGGGCATTGCGCGTGCCCTGTCCATGGAACCCAAGGTGCTGCTGATGGACGAGCCCTTTGGCGCGCTGGATGCGCTGACGCGCGCCAAGTTGCAGGACGAATTGCTGGAGATCGTCGCCAAAACGCAGGCTACCGTGGTGATGGTCACGCACGACGTGGACGAGGCCGTGCTGCTGTCTGACCGGATCGTGATGATGACCAACGGCCCGGCCGCCACCATCGGTGAAATCCTGAACGTGAACCTGCCGCGCCCGCGCAGCCGCGTGGACCTGGCCGAAGACCGTGGCTACCTGCAGTGCCGCAAGGCCGTGATCGATTTCCTCTACACACGCCAGGCCCACGTCGAAAAAGTCGCCGCCTGAATCACCACAACACCCGGGAGAACCCATGACCGCCGTAATGCCCGCCTCTGCGGCGCCAATGCACACGCCGTCCGCCACACGGGTGGCTGCGGCCCCACGGCAGCGCGGCTTTTCGTTCGGCAAATACCGCGAAATCATCATCGCGGTGGGGTTCTTCCTGCTGTTCGACCTGGGTGTGCTGGTGCTGAACTTCTACACGTCGTTCAAGATCGACCAGGACACGGTGGCCATCAACCTGGCGGGGCGCCAGCGCTATGTATCGCAGCGCATCGCCCGCACGCTGCTGGAGCTGGACGCGGCGCGTGCTGCCGGCCAGCGCTACAAGCCCGAAACGCTGGCGGAACTGCGCAACGGCACAAAGATCTTCGACATATCCAACACCGCTTTCCGTGAAGGCGGCACCATCCCGGGTGGCGACGGCAAACCGGTGTACCTGGAGGCCGTGGCTTCCGAGCGCGGCCTGGCGTTGGGCAGCCAGGTCACCGCGCTGTGGAAGCCGTATTACGAGCGGCTGCAGCCGCTGATGGTGGACGGCTTCACGCCCGAGCAACTGGCGGGTGCGCTGGCCTACAGCCAGGCCAACAACATCCGGTTGCTGAACACGGCCAACGACTTCGTGACCGAGACGCAGGCCATCGGCGGCTCGCGCGCCAGCACGCTGCGCATGGTGCAGACCGGCGGCATCCTGCTGGCACTGTTGAACTTTGCGTTCATCCTGTTCAAGTTCCTGGGCCGGCTCAAGACATCCGACGCCGCCATCGAAGCGGCCAACGAGGAAAACCGCGAAATCCTGACCAGTGTGCGCGAGGGCCTGTTCCTGCTCACACCTGACAGCAAGCTGGGCTCTCAGGTCTCCCGATCGGCGCACTCCTTGTTCGGCTCAACCCTGTCGCCCGGCGATGACTTCTTTGCGCTGCTGGCGCCGCTGGTGTCCGACAAGGCCCTGACCGATGCACGCGACTACGTGGATCTGCTGTTCGCCCCGCACGTGAAAGAGGCGCTGGTGCAGGGTATCA
The DNA here is from genome assembly GCA_943372585.1 of Ramlibacter sp. 2FC. GTDB lineage: Bacteria > Pseudomonadota > Gammaproteobacteria > Burkholderiales > Burkholderiaceae_C > RAM1. Next base: position 5,361 of record CALRZF020000255.1, read on the forward strand.
ACCCCCTATCGAACGTGGAGGTTGCGGTCAAGAACCGGCTGGGCCAGGACCAGCGGCGGTACCTGTCGTTCCACTTCAACCGTGTACAGGAAGGCGGCACGGTGCGCCACCTGCTGGTCACGGTGCAGGACATCACGGCCCGCATGGAGCTGGAAACCAAGCTGATGGACGAGCGCCAGCGCTCGCAAAAAGAATTCTCGATGCTGCTGCGGGCGTTTGACGCGGACCCGGCGATGCTGCGCCAGTTTGTGGCACGGGCCGAAGCCGGCCTGCTGGAGGTGAATGACCTGCTGCGCAGCACCTCGTCGGCCACCAGCGAAGCCGCCATCCTGAAAGCCATCAACGAGGCCTGCCGCCGCGTGCACGCCATCAAGGGCGACGCCGACACGCT
>CALRZF020000256.1:0-5734 GCA_943372585.1 Ramlibacter sp. 2FC
TCGTCTCAGAGCCCATGGTTGCGGCCATGTAGACACCTTCGGTCCAGTTGCGGGCCTCGGTCACCAGCGGCACGGTGGTGGAGCGGCGGCCGCCGAAGATGAACGCATCGATCTTCACGCCCTTGGGGTCGTCCCATGCGCTGTCCAGCGCCGGGTTGTTGACGGCCGACACGGTGAAGCGTGCATTGGGGTGGGCTGCCTTGGCGCCGGTCTCTTTGGCGATCTGCGGTGTCCACTCGTTGCCTTGCCAGTCGATGGCGTGGGCCGGCGCATCGCCCATGCCCTCCCACCACACGTCGCCGTCATCGGTGAGCGCCACGTTGGTGAAGATCACGTTCTTGTCCAGGCTGGCCATGCAGTTGGGGTTGGTCAGCGTGTTGGTGCCCGGGGCCACGCCAAAGTAGCCGGCTTCGGGGTTGATGGCGCGCAGGCTGCCGTCGGCCTGGGGCTTGATCCAGGCGATGTCGTCGCCGATGGTGGTGACCTTCCAGCCGTCAAACCCGGCGGGCGGGATCAGCATGGCGAAGTTGGTCTTGCCGCAGGCGCTGGGGAAAGCAGCGGCCACGTGGTACTTCTTGCCCTCGGGGTTGGTCACACCCAGGATCAGCATGTGCTCGGCCAGCCAGCCTTCGTCACGGCCCATGGTGGATGCGATGCGCAGCGCAAAGCATTTCTTGCCCAGCAACGCATTGCCGCCGTAGCCGGAGCCGTACGACCAGATCTCGCGCGTTTCGGGGTAGTGGACGATGTACTTGGTCTTGTTGCAGGGCCACTTCACGTCGGCCTGGCCCTTTTCCAGCGGCGCGCCCACGGTGTGCACGCAGGGCACAAATTCACCGTCCACGCCCAGCACGTCGTACACGGCTTTGCCCATGCGCGTCATGATCTTCATGTTGACGGCCACATAGGGGCTGTCGGACAGCTCGATGCCGATGTGCGCAATCGGCGAGCCCAGCGGACCCATGCTGAACGGCACCACGTACATGGTGCGCCCGCGCATGCAGCCGTCAAACAGGGGTTGCAAGGTGGCGCGCATCTCGGCCGGTGCCATCCAGTTGTTGGTGGGGCCGGCGTCTTCCTTCTTTTCCGAGCAGATGTAGGTACGGTCTTCCACGCGGGCCACGTCGGTGGGGTCAGAGCAGGCCAGGAAGGAGTTGGGGCGCTTGATGGGGTCCAGCTTCTTGAAGGTGCCGGCGTCCACCAGCTGCTGGCAAAGGCGGGCATATTCCTCTTCGCTGCCGTCGCACCAGTAAATGCTGTCGGGCTTGCACAGCGCGGCCATGTCGGCCACCCATGCGATGAGGTTCGCGTTCTTCACGAACGCGGGGGCGTTGAGGTTCAGGCCCTGCATCACGGGAGAGTTCATCCAGATAGCTCCTAAGTTGAAAATCGTCTTTTCAAAAAGAGCTCTGGGGCGCGATGTTCGCTGAGAGCAGCCTTTTGAAAAAACGGCTTTGGCTTCTCAGTCGGCGGGCGGCGCTGCCGGGTGGGCAGCTGGGGGTTGTGAAGGGTGTTTCACGGTCCGCGTGGTCGGCTGGGATGTCAATTTTATGAAAACGACTCCCCTTCCGCCTGCCGACCATGACTATAGTTATGCAAACCATGCATGGGGTTATGCATTGCTGATGGAGCCAGCAAAGGTGTCAAAACCCCAAAGCAAAAGCGCCCGCGTGGTGACCACGCGGGCGCTCTGGAATGAGAACCGGGAGGGCTCAGGCCATGTAAATGGCAATAAAAGCCAGCAGGAACATCAGCACACCGCCCACCACGGGCAGCACGATGGGCATGGAGTGAACAATGGCCTCAACCGCGTCGGCGGGTTGTTGCGTGGGTTGGGTGTTGTGGCTGGACATGGCTGAAACCTCAAAAATTTCAATGACTTGCGGCATTTTAACCCCGGCCTCTCGCCTGGGGTCAAAGCAGGGCGTACGTGGTGGTGGCGCGGCAGGCGCTTTTGCCGTCCGTGGCGCCGCGGATGTCGATCTCGCCAAAGGCCAATGACTTGCCGGCGCGAATGACCCGGGCCTGTACCAGTGCGTCCTGCCCCGACAGCGGCTTCAGGAAGCTGGTGTTCAGCTGCACCGTGGTGCAGGGGCGAAATTCGCCAAAGTGGCGGATCAGCGCCAGCACCATGGCGGTGTCGGCCGCCGCCATCATGGCCTGGCCGCACAGCATGCCGCCCACGCGCGACAGCTCATCGCTTTGCGGCAGGCGCAGCGTCACGCTGTCGGCGTCGGTGCCGTCCACACGCAGGTTCAGCGCCTGGACCCAGGGGGCGAAGTATTCCGCCAGGGCGGCTTGAAGGGTGTCGGGCGTCACGTTCTGGCTCACCTTACTTTTGCTCCTCGGCTTCAAACCCGGCGTTGTGCAGGGCCGCCAGGACGGCGGCGATGTGCTCCCGCCCCCGGGTCTGGACGACCAGCTCGATTTCCACGTTCTGGGCAGACAGCGTGGTGAAGGCGCGCTGGTGGTGGACTTCATCGATGTTGGCGCCCGCTTCGCTCACGATCGCGGTGATGCGGGCCAATGACCCCGGCACGTCGCGCGCGCTGACGCGCACGCGTGCCAGCCGCCCGGCGCGCACCATGCCGCGCTCGATGATGGCCGACAGCAGCAGCGGGTCAATGTTGCCGCCGCACAGCACCAGACCCACCTTTTTCCCGCGAAAACGGTCCGCATGCTTCAACAGCGCAGCCAGGCCGGCGGCGCCTGCGCCTTCGACCAGTGTCTTTTCAATTTCAAGCAGCATCACGATGGCGTGCTCGATGTCGCCCTCGTCCACCAGCACCAGGTCGTCGACCTTGGCTGCAATGATCTCCTGGGTGATGCGCCCCGGCGTGCCCACTGCGATGCCCTCGGCAATGGTGCTGTGCCCTTGCGGGTGCTGCGTGTGCTTGATGGCGTTGTACATGCCGGGGAAGCGCACGGTCTGCACGCCCACGATGTCGATGTCGGGCTTGAGCGCGCGCGCCGCTGTTGCAATGCCTGCGATCAATCCGCCGCCGCCCACGGCAATGACCAAGGCGTCCAGATCAGGCTCGGCTTCCAGCATCTCCAGCCCCACCGTGCCCTGGCCTGCGACGATCGCCTCGTCGTCGTAGGGGTGCACAAACACCAGCTTTTGCTGCTCTGCCAGTGCCAGCGCATGGCTGCGGGCCTCGTCCAGCGTGTCGCCGTGCAGCACCACCTCGGCGCCAAAGCCGCGCGTGCGCTCCACCTTCACGCCCGGCGTAAAGCGTGGCATGACGATCACCGCGCGCAGGCCCAGGCGCTGCGCGTGATACGCGACGCCCTGGGCATGGTTGCCCGCGCTCATGGCAATCACGCCACGCGCGCGTTCTTCGGCGTCAAGCTGCACGAGCTTGTTGCAGGCCCCGCGTTCCTTGAACGAAGCGGTGAATTGCAGGTTCTCGAACTTCAGGAAGATCTGCGCGCCCGCGATGTCAGACAGCGTGCGCGATGCCACGAAGGGGGTGGCAAACACTTGCCCGCGCAGGCGCTCAGCGGCTTGCCGCACGTCGGTGATGTCAATCATGGGCCGGATTGTGGGGGGAAATACCCGTAGAAAGTAGTGGATTTCAGACCATCAGTGTCTTCCATGTTGGTTCAGACTGCGTTATTGTGGAATCGCACATGCTTCGCGGCTGGAGGCTTTTCGATGGTCAAGCGTTCGGTGGATTTGCAGGTACTTCCCTCACCTGGGCTCAAGGATGCCCCGGTGCTGGACCTGATGTGCTCGCATTTTGTGCTGACGCTTGCTGCCAAGCAGGGCGGCAAGTTCAATGTGCGGCGCGACCTGAACGGCCTGCTGTCCCTGGCCGGCCGCCATCTGGTATGGCCTGCGCCGTCGCTGCAGCGCCTGCGTGAATTTTTGGCGCGCCGCTGCAAGGACAACGAGTTCTGGCGTGGCCACGAGGACCTGTCCACCCCCGATTTCCTGGAACGCCACGGCGTCTGGCGCGGCCCGTATGAAGAAGGCACGCTTTTCTTTTACCTGGACGAATACGCCAAGGACGCACCCAAGGACCTGCTGGCCGTGCTGGCCGTCACCGGCGACTGGCTGACCCAGGCGCTCAAGAAGCAAAGCACGCTGGTGGAAAAGAACATCAACGCGCTGTCGGGCCTGCTGCAGTTGAACAAGGCCGAGCGTGCGCTGCTGCTGTACGGCACGCTGGCGCGCTACCAGCGCGACCTGCGCAGCATCCTGGTGGAGTTCAAGGTCAACAACGCACCCGAGGCCTATGCCGCCATTGCCGAGATCGCAGGCGTGAACGCCACCGAGGTTGGCGAGGCGCTGCGCGCCGGTTCGCGCCTGGAACGAATCGGCTTGGTGGAAAACCTGATCTCTGAACACAACATCACCGACCTGGCCGACCTGATGAAGGTCAGCGAGAAGCTGCCGCCCGTGCTGATGCGCGAGTACCGCGACCAGAACGAATTGATGGCGGTCTTTACCCGCCCATCCGCCAAGAGCACGCTGGGCGTCAATGATTTCAGCTTCGTTGAAGAGGATGCCCAGGTGCTGCGCGCGTTGCTGCGCAATGCGGTAGACCGCAAGGAGCCGGGTGTGAATGTGCTGCTGTACGGCCCACCCGGTACCGGCAAGACAGAGCTTGCCAAAGTGGTGGCGCAGGCCGCGGGGCTGGAGCTGTTTGAGGTGGAATACGCCGACCGCGACGGCAATTCGCTTTCCGGGCGCGACCGCTATCGCTCGTTGCAGATCGCGCAAGTGTTCCTGAAAGGCAGTGCCCAGGCGGCGCTGCTGTTTGACGAGGTGGAAGACGTCTTTCCGCCCATCTCCAGCGAGGCCGCGCAACTGCTGGCGCGCGCCGAGCAGGTTGCCGCGCCCGCCACCGGCTCGGTCAGCGGCAAGGCTTGGGTCAACCAGATACTGGAGTCCAACGCCGTGCCCACCATCTGGGTCACCAACCGCATCGAGCAAATCGACCCTGCCTTTCGCCGCCGCTTTGCCTACCACCTGGAGCTCAAGTCGCCGCCGCCCGGCGCACGCGAAGGCCTGGTGCGCAAGACGCTGGAAGGCGTGGCCGTCACCGATGAATTTGTGGCCAAGCTGACGGCGCGCAAGGGCCTGACGCCCGCGCAGATCCGCACGGCAGTGCGCTTTGCCGGGCTGGCCCAGGCGGGTGAAGCCACGACCGAGGCATTGATCGAGCGGCAGCTGCGCAACGCCGACCAGGCGCTGGGCAACAAGACCCAGGGCGCGGGCGAGCGCCGCAGCGTCACCACCTATGACCTGAGCATGCTCAACGTGGAGTCGCGCTTCGAGATCCCGCGCATCGTGGCCGCGCTGCAGGCGCGCGGCCACGGCACGCTGTGCTTTTATGGCGCGCCCGGCACGGGCAAAACAGCGCTGGCCGAGCATGTGGCCAAGGCACTGGACCGCCCGCTGATCATCAAGCAGGCCAGCGACCTGATGAGCAAATTTGTGGGCGAGACCGAGCAGAACATGGCCGCCATGTTCCGTGAGGCCGAGTCTGAAAAAGCCGTGCTGCTTCTGGACGAGGCCGACAGCTTTTTGCAGGACCGCCGCGGGGCCCAGCGCACCTATGAGGTGACGGAAGTCAACGAGATGCTGCAGGGCATGGAGCGTTTCAGCGGCATCTTCATCTGCACCACCAACCTGCTGGACCGGCTGGACCAGGCGGCGCTGCGTCGCTTCACTTTCAAGATCAAGTTCATGCCGCTGACGGCTGCGCAGCGCGAAACCATGTTT
>CALRZF020000257.1:0-5732 GCA_943372585.1 Ramlibacter sp. 2FC
AGCGAAGGCCAGGTCTGGCCCGGCGGCAACGTGGCGCTGTCGTGGACGGGCGCTGAGGGCAAGATGCCGGCCCAGGGCGAGCTGAAGGCCGACAAGCTGGACCTGGCGGCGCTCAGCCAGGTGGCCAGCCGTTTGCCGCTGGGCACGGCCACGCATGCGGCGCTGGCCACCTACGATCCCAGGGGCCTCGTGGAAGCCGTGCAGGCCCGCTGGCAGGGCCCGTTGAGCGCGCCGCTGAACTACCAGGCCAAGGGGCGTGCCACGGCGCTGCACGTGGCTGCGCGGCCCGCGTCGCTGCCGCGCGGCTCCACAGCCACCCATGCGCCGGCGGGCATACCGGGCCTGCGCGGCGCCACGCTGGACTTTGACCTGACCCAGGCCGGCGGCAAGGCGCGCCTGGCGGTGCAAAAGGGCGCGCTGGAGCTTCCTGGCGTGTTTGAAGACCCTGTGGTGCCGCTGGATGAGCTGTCCGCCGACCTGCAGTGGCAGGTCAACGGCGCGCAGGTGTCTGCTTCAGTGAACAACCTGAAGTTTTCCAACGCCGATGCCCAGGGGCAGGCGCAGGCCACCTGGCGCACGGCGGACCCTGCGCGGTCGGCCTCGCGCTCGCGCTTTCCGGGCGTGCTGGACCTGCAGGGCACGATCAGCCGCGCCGAAGGCACGCGCGTGCACCGCTACCTGCCGCTGTTCGTTGGCAAGAACGCGCGCGACTATGTGCGTGAAGCCGTGGTGCAGGGCAGCGCATCGGGCGTGAAGTTTCGCGTCAAGGGCGATCTGCATGACATGCCGTTCAACGACCCGAAGCTGGGCGAGTTCCGCATCTCGGCCAACGTGAAGAACGCGACCTTCGCCTTTGTGCCGCGCACCATCCAGCCACGCGCAGCGCTGCCCTGGCCGGCGCTCACCCAGCTGGCGGGTGAGTTGGTGTTTGAACGCAGCAGCATGCAGGTCAATGGCGCAACGGGCCGTCTGGTGGGCGCGGGCACCACCGCGCCGGGGCTGCAGGTCACGCGGGCGCAAGCCGAGATACCGCATCTGGCGCGCTCCACCACGGTCCTGGTCAGCGCTGATGTGCGCGGGCCGCTGGCCGACTCGCTGGCCGTGGTCAACGGCTCACCGCTGGGTGCGCTCATGGGTCATGCGCTGGACAAGGCCACGGCCACCGGCAACGCCGACATACGCCTGAACCTGACACTGCCGGTCAACACCATCGACCGTTCCCGCGTGCAGGGCAGCGTGACGCTGGCGGGCAACGACGTGCAGATCACGCCCGACAGCCCGATGCTGGCGCGGGCCCGGGGTGTCGTCGCGTTCAGCGAAACCGGCTTCACATTGGCCGGCGCCCAAGCACGCATGCTGGGTGGCGACGTGCGCCTGGACGGCGGCAGCCGCATCCTGCCGGTGGGCGCGGCGGAAGCGCCCATCGTGTTTCGCGCCCAGGGCACGGTCACGGCCGAAGGCCTGCGCCAGGCGCGCGAGCTGGGCTTTTTCTCGCGCCTGGGCCAATCGATGCAGGGCGCCGCGGCCTACAACGCCACGCTGGCGTTCCGCCGGGGCGTGCCCGAGTTGTCCATCAACAGCAACCTGCAGGGCCTCGCGCTCAACCTGCCGCCGCCGCTGAACAAGGCAGCCGATGCCGTACTGCCCCTGCGCTATGACAACGCCTTGCTGCGCGAATCTCACACGCCGGGCGCGCGGCTGGTGGACCAGATCAGCCTGGACATCGGCCGCGTGGCCTCCGTGGCTTATGTGCGGGACCTGTCCGTGGCCCAGCCGCGCGTGCTGCGTGGCGCCCTGGCCGTGGGGCTTGCACCTGGCGAATCCGCGCCCCTGCCCGAGCAGGGCGTGATGGCCAACATCAACCTGGGCACGGTCGATATCGACGCCTGGGAAAAGGTGCTGTCCGGCGCCTCGGGCAGCCCTCTGGCTGCGACGCCAGCCACGGCTGAAACCCCGGTGGCGGGCAGTGGCGCGGGTGCCGCGCCGGCGGCACAAAATTACCTGCCCACCACCATGGCCGTGCGCGCCCGGGAGCTGCTGGTGGAGGGCCGCACCCTGCACAACATCGTGGTGGGCGGCTCGCGCGAAGGCTTGATGTGGCGCGCCAACCTCGACGCCGACGAGCTGAACGGCTATGTGGAGTACCGCCAGCCTTCGGGCGCCGGGGCCGGGCGCGTGTATGCCCGCCTGGCCCGCCTGAACATTGCCGCCGGTGCCGCGAGCGATGTCGAGAACCTGCTGAACGAGCAACCATCGTCCATCCCCGCGCTGGATATCGTGGTCGATGACCTGGTGCTCAAGGGCCGCCGGCTGGGCCGCGTGGAGGTCGATGCCATCAACCGGGGCGGCTCAGCCGTGGCGCGCGAGGGCGGCGTGCGCGAATGGCGCCTGAACAAGCTCAACCTGACCCTGCCCGAGGCCAGCTTCACCGCCACAGGCAACTGGGCCGCCCTGGGCGCCCAGCCGGCACCTGCCGGCAGCGCGCGCCCGCCGCGCAACGCGGCCGAGGTGCGCCGTACTGTCATGAACTTCCGTCTGGATATCGCTGATTCAGGCCAGTTGCTGACGCGATTCGGCATGAAGGATGTGATCCGCCGCGGCAAGGGCCGCATGGAGGGCCAGGTGGCCTGGGTCGGCTCGCCACTGACCATGGACTACCCCAGCATGAACGGCGCGTTCAACGTCAACATCGAGTCGGGCCAGTTCCTCAAGGCCGACCCGGGCCTGGCCAAGCTGCTGGGCGTGCTGAGCCTGCAGGCGCTGCCGCGGCGGCTGACGCTGGATTTCCGTGACGTGTTCAGCGAAGGCTTTGCGTTTGACTTCGTGCGCGGCGACGTCACCATCGTGCAGGGCATTGCCGCCACCAACAACCTGCAGATGAAGGGCGTGAACGCCGCTGTGCTGATGGAAGGCAAGGCCGACATTGCGCGCGAGACACAGGACCTCAAGGTGGTGGTGGTGCCCGAGATCAACGCCGGCACCGCGTCGCTGGTGGCCACCGTGATCAACCCGGTGATTGGCATCGGCAGCTTCCTGGCGCAGCTGGTGCTGCGCAACCCGCTGATCCGCGCCGCCACGCAGGAATTCCACATTGACGGCACGTGGGCCGACCCGCGCGTCACGCGGGTGGACCGCCGGGCCGCCGCGGCGGCTGCCAGCGCTCCCGCTGCCACCACCCCCACCCAGTAACGCACAGGGAGCCAAGGCCCATGAAAGTCGCAGCCCTCCAGATGGTGTCAGGCACTGACCTGCAGGCAAACCTTGACATCGCCCATACGCTGCTGCGCGAAGCTGCTGCCGGCGGCGCAGAGCTGGCCGTTCTGCCCGAGTATTTCTGCCTGATGGGCCACAAGGACAGCGACAAGCTGGTGGCGCGCGAAGCCTATGGTGATGGTGTGGTGCAGCGTTTTCTGGCCGGTGCCGCGCGTGAGCTGAACCTCTGGGTGGCCGGCGGCACGCTGCCCCTGGCCACCGCTGATGCACAGCGGGTCCGCAACACGCATTTGGTGTATTCGCCCGACGGCGCCTGCGTGGCGCGATACGACAAGATCCACCTGTTCAAGTTCGACAATGGGCGCGAGCAGTACGACGAGTCGCGCGTCATTGAAAGCGGGCAGGCACCTGTGGCGTTTGCGCTGCCATCGCGTGACGGCCACACTTGGCGTGTGGGCCTGAGCGTGTGCTACGACCTGCGATTCCCCGAGCTGTACCGCGCCCTTGCCGCCGACTTGCTGCTGGTGCCCAGCGCGTTTACCTGGGTCACGGGCCAGGCCCACTGGGAGCTCTTGCTGCGCGCCCGCGCGGTCGAGAACCTGGCCTATGTGGCCGCACCCGCCCAAGGCGGCGTGCACGAAAACGGCCGTCGTACCTGGGGCCACTCCATGGTGGTGGAGCCTTGGGGCAGCGTGCTGGCCGGTCGCGACGAAGGCGCGGGCGTGGTGCTGGCCGAGCTGGACAGGGCGCGGCTGGCGCAGGTGCGCCTGCAGCTGCCGGCGCTGGAACACCGCGTGCTGTAGCCCGACATGAGCGCGCTGCCCCTGCCCCGCCTGCCCCGGCCCCGGCTGTCCGCCCGGCTGCGGTGGTCGCTGTGGAGCCTGATGGTGGTGCTGGTGGGCGCGCTGCTGGTCACGCTGGTGTGGTTGGCCGGGCGCTATGAAGCCAGCCAGGTGCAAAGCCGGCTGGAGCGCGACACTTCCGACGCCGTGGCCGATGTGCGCAATGGCCTCACGCGCAATATCCAGACACTGCAGGCGCTGCACGCGGCCAACCCGGCCACGCCGGCCTGGCCGGTGGAGGCGGCCCAGCTGCTGCGCAGTCACCGCGAATGGATGCGCATTGAATGGCGCGACGCGCGGCTGGGCACCCTGCTGTTTGCCGACACGCCCTACCGCCAGCCGGTATTTGCCCGGCTGGGGCGTGACAACGCCAACGCCGACGTGGCCCAGGCCTGCAGCAACGCGCGCCGCATCAGCGCACCCGCGTATTCAGCCAGCTACTTCGTGCCCCAGATGGATGGCCTGGGCGTGGAGGTCATGGACCTGTGCATGCCCCAGGTGGTGGCGGGTGAAGTGACCGGTTACCTGGTGGCGACCTATTCACTGCAGGAAATACTGACCGACCTGGTCCCCAAGCCCTTGACCCGCAGCCAGGACGTGTCGTTCACCGAGGCCGACGGCACCCGCCTGGCGCTGCACGGATCGGCCCGGCGCGGCAGCCGCATTTTTACCGCGCAGCAGCTGATCGACCTGCCAGGCAACACGCTGGTGCTGCGCATCGACAGCTGGCGCGGCGCACCCGACCTGTTCCCCAACGTCCTGACGGCGCTGGTCACGGCCATGTCCATTGCACTGGTATCGGTGCTGGTCATGCTGGGCAAGGACACGCGCCGGCGCCTGCGCGCCGAAAGCGACCTGGCCGAGGCGCTGGCCTTTCGCAAGGCCATGGAGGATTCTCTGGTGACCGGCCTGCGCGCCCGAGATCTGCAGGGGCGCATCACCTATGTGAACCCGGCGTTTTGCCAGATGGTGGGCTTTTCAGTCGAAGAGCTGCTGGGCCATGGCGTTCCAGCGCCCTACTGGCCGCCCGAGCTGGCTGATGAGTACAACCAGCGCCAGGCCATCCGCCTGGCCGGCCAACACGCGCCGCCGCGCGAAGGTTTTGAATCTGTCTTCATGCGCAAGGACGGCTCACGCTTTCCGGTGCTGATCATCGAGGCACCGCTGATCAACGCGCACGGCGTGCAGACCGGCTGGATGAGCGCGTTCCTGGATGTGAGCGAGCAGCGCAGGGTGGAGGAACTGTCGCGCGCCAGCCAGGACCGGCTGCAGGCGACGGCCCGGCTGGCCACCGTGGGCGAAATGGCGTCGCTGCTCAGTCACGAACTGAACCAGCCGCTGGCCGCCATTGCGAGCTACGCCAACGGCTCCATGAACCTGCTGCGCGAGGGACCTCACACCGCGGCCGACCTGGAAGTGGCGATGCACCGCATTGCCGAGCAGGCCGAGCGCGCAGGCAAGGTGATCCGCAGCGTGCATGACTTCGTGCGCCGGCGGGACCAGGCGCGCGAGGCTGTGCCCCCGCGCGCGCTGCTGGACGCCATCATGCCGTTGGTGAGCCTGCAGGCGCGCAAGCTGTACGTGCGGGTTGAAACGCGCCTGCAAGACGGGTTGCCCGCTGTGCTGTGCGACCGCACCATGGTCGAGCAGGTGCTGCTGAACCTCACGCGCAATGCC
>CALRZF020000258.1:0-5729 GCA_943372585.1 Ramlibacter sp. 2FC
GACCGGGGTTCGGGTGATTTATGGAACGGCGCGTATCAGCGCCGTTGCGAAGCACCTGAACCCCGCCCCGTAGGGCGAGCAGCGCAGGGAACCCGTAGCGCAGCGAAGGGCGCCGCAGTGAAGCGCCAGCAGCCCCACCCACAACCTTGCGTGCAGAAGGAGGAAAAAAACGGACGCTCACCCCGTATTACGCAACCCAGCAGCAATCCCGTTGATCGAGATGTGGATACCGCGCTGCACCCGGTCGTCGGCCTTGCCTTCGCGGTAGCGGCGCACCAGCTCGACCTGCAGGTGGTGCAAAGGGTCGATGTAGGGGAAACGGTGGCGGATGGAGCGGGCGAGCGCTGCGTTATGGGCCAGGCGGTTTTTCTCGCCGGTGATCAGGGTCAGCGCTTCGGCCGTCAGATGCCATTCGGCTTCGATGGCGGTGAAGATCTTCTTGCGCAGCCGCGCGTCGTTCACCAGCTCGGCGTAGCGCGAGGCCAGCGCCAGGTCGCTCTTGGCCAGCACCATGTCCATGTTGCTCAGCAGCGTGCGAAAGAAAGGCCACTGGCGGTACATCTTCTGCAGCAGGGCCAGGCCCTCGCGGCGCGGCTGGCCCGGGGTGGCGTTCAGGAACTCATGCACCGCCGTGCCAAAGCCATACCAGCCCGGCAGCGTCAGGCGGCACTGGCCCCAACTGAACCCCCAGGGAATGGCGCGCAGGTCTTCAATGCGCTGCGACGGTTTGCGCGACGCGGGGCGCGAGCCGATGTTCAGCTCGGCAATTTCGCGGATCGGCGTGGCGCTGAAGAAATAGTCGGTAAAGCCCGGGGTCTCGTACACCAGCGCGCGGTAGGCCGCCATGCTGGCGCCCGACAGCGCTTCAGCCGCCTCCAGGTAGGCGCGCGTGGCCGGCTTGGTGGGCTGCAGCATCGTGGCTTCCAGCGTGGCGGCCACCAGGGTTTCCAGGTTGCGCCGGCCGATCTCGGGGTTGGCGTATTTGGAGCCGATGACCTCGCCCTGTTCGGTCAGGCGGATCTGCCCGCGCACCGTGCCCGGTGGCTGGGCCAGGATGGCCTGATAGCTGGGGCCGCCGCCGCGGCCCACTGTGCCGCCACGGCCATGGAACATGCGCAGCTGGATGTTGTGGCTATTCGCCAGCAGGTCGAACAGATCCACCAGCGCGATCTCGGCACGGTACAACTCCCAGTTGCTGGTGAAGATGCCACCGTCCTTGTTGCTGTCGCTGTAGCCCAGCATGATGTCCTGCTCGGCGCCGCTGCGCTGCACCAGCTTGGCAATGCCTGGCAGCGCGTAGTACTCGCGCATGATGGGCGCGGCGTTGCGCAGGTCTTCAATGGTCTCGAACAGCGGCACCACGATCAGGTCGTTGACGGCGCTGTCATCCAGCGTGCCGCGCATCAGTCCGGTTTCCTTTTGCAGCAGCAGCACTTCCAGCAGGTCGCTCACTGTTTCGGTGTGGCTGATGATGTAGTGGCGGATGGCCTGCACGCCAAAGCGCTCACGCATCTGGCGGGCCGCTTCAAAAATCGCGATTTCCTTGCGGGTGTGCTCGCCGTAGGTGGCGCCCGGCACGCGCAGGGGCCGCGCATCGTTGAGCTGCTTGATCAGCAGCGCACGCTTGGCGTTTTCGTGCAGGCTGGCGTAGGCGGGCTCGATGCGTGCAGTGGCCAGCAGCTCTGCCACCACCAGCTCGTGCTGGTCGGAGCTTTGGCGCAGGTCCACCGTGGCCAGGTGAAAGCCGAACACTTCCACCGCGCGCAGCAACGGGTGCAGGCGCTGCGCGACCAGCGCCGCGCCATGGTGGGCCAGCAATGAATCGCGGATGGTGCGCAGGTCGGCCAGGAATTCTTCGGCCAGCAGGTAGGCGTTTTGCGGTGCCACGGCATGGCGCGCAGCGTCTCCGCCGGTCAGGTTCTTCAGCGTGGCGGCCAGGCGCGCATACATGCCGGTCAGCGCGCGGCGATAGGGCTCGTCCTGGCGGTGTTCGTTGCCGTCGGGCGAGCTGTCGGCCAGCGCCTGCATGGCGGGTGTGCAGCCCACCAGCATGGCCGACAGCGACAGCTCGCTGCCCAGCCAGTGCACCTCGGTCAGGTAGTGGCGCAGGGCCACTTCGCTCTGGCGGCGCAGCGCGTATTCCAGCGTCTGGGCGCTGACGTTGGGGTTGCCGTCGCGGTCGCCGCCGATCCACTGGCCCATGCGCAGGAAACTGGCCACGGGGTGGCTGCCCAGCTCGCGCTCCAGGTCGGCGTAGATCTTGGGAATCTCGCGCAGAAAGGTGGCTTCGTAATAGCTCAGTGCGTTTTCAATCTCGTCGGCCACGGTCAGCTTGGTGAACCGCAGCAGGCGCGTTTGCCACAGCTGCAGCACGCGCGAGCGCATCTGCGCTTCGTTGGCGGCCAGCTCCCGCGGCGCCAGTGCGTCGCGCGGCACGGCGCGGGCCTTGATCTCGTCGCGTGCGCTCAGCAGCACGGCAATGTCACGCTCGGCGTCCAGGATGCTCTTGCGCTGCACTTCGGTGGGGTGGGCGGTGAGCACGGGCGATACGTACGCCGCGGCCAGCACCTGCGAGATCGCCTTGGGCGCAATGCCGGCCCAGCGCAGGCGGGCCAGTGCCACTTCAATGCTGCCTTCCTGTGTGTCGCCCGCGCGCTCGTGCACGATACGGCGGCGGATGTGGTGGCGGTCCTCGGCCAGGTTGGCCAGGTGGCTGAAGTAGGTGAAGGCGCGGATCACGCTCACCGTCTGGTCGCCCGACAGGCCCTTGAGCAGCTTCTTGAGCGCGCGGTCGGCGTCGTGGTCCGCATCGCGGCGAAAGGCCACCGACAGCTTGCGCACCTGCTCGACCAGCTCAAACGCATCCACGCCTTCTTGTTCGCGGATCACGTCGCCCAGGATGCGCCCGAGCAGGCGGATGTCTTCCACCAGAGGCCGTTCGTTGTCCCTGGCGCGCCGCGAAGGCGTGTCTTTGCTGGTCTTTTCCACGGGGAGCCCTTCCTCGGTGTGCTTAAATTTTTGGCAGCGTGCATGCTAGCATCGACTCCCTCATAAGCATTACAAGCAGGTTACGACTTTGAGCAACATAGTGATCGCCACCCGCGAAAGCCGGCTGGCACTGTGGCAGGCGGAACACGTCAAGGCACTCCTGATGCAGCGCGGCCATGCGGTGACGCTGCTGGGCATGACCACCAAGGGCGACCAGATCCTGGACCGGTCCCTGAGCAAGGTGGGCGGCAAGGGCCTGTTCGTCAAGGAGCTGGAGGTCGCCCTGGAAGAAGGCCGTGCCGACATCGCCGTGCACTCGCTCAAGGACGTGCCGATGGACCTGCCCGAGAACTTTGCCCTGGCCTGCGTGATGGAACGCGAAGACCCGCGCGATGCGCTGGTGTCCAACCGCTATGAGTCGCTGGCGGAATTGCCGCAGGGCGCGGTGGTGGGGACATCCAGCCTGCGCCGCGTGGTGCTGCTGCGCAGCCTGCGCCCCGACCTGAAGATCGAACCGTTGCGCGGCAACCTGGACACGCGCCTGCGCAAGCTGGACGAAGGCCAGTACGACGCCATTGTGCTGGCGGCCGCGGGCCTGAAGCGCCTGGGCCTGGGCCAGCGCATTCGCGCCACGTTCGAGCCCACCGAGATGTTGCCAGCGGCCGGGCAGGGCGCCCTGGGCATTGAGGTGCGGGCAGACCGTGCAGACCTGATGGAGGCGCTGTCGCCGCTGTCGCACCAATCCACCTGGCTGG
Organism: Ramlibacter sp. 2FC; assembly: GCA_943372585.1. GTDB lineage: Bacteria > Pseudomonadota > Gammaproteobacteria > Burkholderiales > Burkholderiaceae_C > RAM1. Next base: position 3,744 of record CALRZF020000258.1, read on the forward strand.
CCGTCGCGGCCGAGCGGGCCGTGAGCCGCGCCATGGGGGGCAGTTGCTCCATGCCGCTGGCGGCGTTTGCCACCTTCTCGGGTGAATACCTGCAACTTGACGCGGCCTGGGGCGACCCGGAGGCGGCCACGCCGCTGGTGCGCGCGCGCAGCGCTGTCGCGGTGGCGGACCTGGCTGCGGCTGCGGCGCTGGGCGCCGACGTGGCGCAGCGCCTGCGCGCCGGTGGCGCCCGCTAGGGGCGCGTTGCCCATGCGCGTGCTGGTGACCCGGCCCCTGCGCGAGGCGCAGCGCTGGGCACAAACGCTGGCTGCGCAGGGCCTGGACGCCGTGGTGCTGCCGCTGATTGATATTGCACCCGTGGGTGACCCCCCTGCCGTGCGGCGGCTGGCGGATTACAGGGCCGTGATGTTCGTCAGTGGCAATGCGGTCAGCCACTTTCTGCACGATACCGGCGTGCCGTTCGCCTCAAGAGCCTGGGCGCCGGGCCCCGGTACACGCGACGCCTTGCTGGACGCGGGCGTGGATGCATCGCTGATCGACGCCCCCGCTGCAGATGCGGCGCAGTTTGACTCCGAATCGCTGTGGCAGCGTGTCAGCGCCCAGATCCGTCCGGCCGACCGCGTGCTGGTGGTGCGCGGGCGTGACCCACAGGGCCGCAACGCTGGACGCGACTGGCTGGCCCGGCAGATCGAAGCGGCAGGCGGCCAGGTGGAATTTGCTTCAGTCTATGAGCGCCGGGTGCCCCGCTTTGACGCCGCGCAACAGGCAGTGGCGGTGCAGGCAGCGGGCGATGGCAGTGTGTGGCTGTTCAGCAGCTCCGAGGCCGTGGCCAATCTGGCTGCCTTGTTGCCGGGCCAGTCCTGGCAGCAGGCGCGCGCTGTCGCCACACACCCGCGCATTGCGCAAGCCGCGCGTGAGGCCGGATTCGCTGTTGTTTGCGAGTCACGGCCGGCCCTCGCCGATGTGGTGGCGTCGATAGAATCGTTTGAATGAGCGCCACCGAGCCCGACAACCTTTCAACGAGCACCGCTGTCACGCCCGTTGCCCCCGCTTCGCAAGAGGGCATGGCAGACCCGGTGCGAGAGGCGGCCACGGCCACGCGGCCCATGTTGTTCGCAGTGGCTGCTGTGGCTGCCGTGGCGCTGGTGTCAAGCGCGTTTCTCTGGCAAAAGCTGTCCACCATCCAGGAAAACCTGGCGCGCCAGAGTGCAGACGCCGGCGCACAGTCCATCGAGGCGCGGGCGCTGGCCAAACAGGCCCAGGACCTGGCCCGTGAAACGGCCGCGCGCCAGGCCGTGACCGACACACGCCTGGGCGAGGTGGCCCTGCAGCGCACCCAGCTGGAAGACCTGATGCAGAGCCTGTCACGTTCACGTGACGAGAACCTGGTCGTTGACATTGAGTCTGCCGTGCGGCTGGCCCAGCAGCAAACGCAGCTGACTGGCAGTGTGGAGCCGCTGCTGGCGGCCCTGCGTACCGCGGACCAGCGCATTGCGCGCGCTGCGCAACCTCGCCTGGCGCGTCTGCGTACCGCCATCAACCGCGACATGGACCGCATCAAGGCCAGCAATGTGACCGACATGCCGGGGCTGCTGGCGCGCCTGGACGACCTGGTGCGCCAGGCTGACGATCTGCCGGTGATCAACGCCCCGCCGGCCGCTTCGACTGCAGCGCGCAAGCCCGTGGCCGGCGAGGCGCCGCCGCAGTGGTGGATGCGCAGCCTGGCCGTGTTGCGCGAAGAAGCCCGTGCCCTGGTGCGCGTGAGCCGCATCGACAACCCTGAGGCCGCGCTGCTTTCGCCGGAGCAGACCTTCTTTCTGCGCGAAAACCTCAAGCTCAAGCTGCTCAATGCACGCCTGGGCCTGCTGGCGCGCCAGACCGAATCGGCGCGCGCCGATCTGGCCTCGGCCTCGGCCACGCTGAACCGCTACTTTGACCCGGCCGCGCGGCGCACGCAGGCTGCCGCCGGCCTGCTGCAGCAGGTGC
>CALRZF020000259.1:0-5714 GCA_943372585.1 Ramlibacter sp. 2FC
ATCATGTCCATGGTGGGGCTCCGGTATCAGAATTGGGTCCATTCGCCGTCGCCGCCCGCATTGGCGGTGGCAGCAGTGGCGGCGGGGGCGGGGGCAGGCGCCTTGGGGCGCACGGGCGAAACAATGGGGGCGGGCTTGTGCGCGGCGGCGGCGGGGGCGGGGGCGGCAGGTTTGGCCGCCGGCGCTGCGGTCTGTTTGGCCACAGGTGCGGCCTGCATGGCAACTGCCGGTGCTGCGCTCATCTGGTTGCGGTCCAGGCGGAACGAAGACACCGAGCCCACCAGCTCGGCCGAGCGCGATTTCAGGCTGCCCGCGGCGGCGGCCAGCTCTTCCACAAGCGCGGCGTTTTGCTGCGTCACCTGGTCCAGCTGGGTGACGGCTTCGCCGACCTGGCTGATGCCCTGGGTCTGCTCGGCCGCGGCGGTGCTGATCTCGTTGATCATGTCGCTGACGCGGCGCACCTGCGACACGATGTCGGTCATGGTGCGCCCGGCGTCGCCCACCAGCTTGCTGCCGGTCTCGACCTTGCCCACGCTGTCACCAATCAGGGCCTTGATTTCGCGCGCGGCGTCGGCCGAGCGGCCCGCCAGGCTGCGCACTTCAGCGGCCACCACGGCAAAGCCGCGGCCCTGCTCGCCGGCGCGGGCGGCTTCCACCGCCGCGTTCAGCGCCAGGATGTTGGTCTGGAAGGCGATGCCGTCAATCACGCCGATGATGTCGCTGACCTTGCGGCTGGAGTTGCGGATGTCGTCCATGGTGGTGACCACTTCATCCACCACGCGGCCGCCCTGCTCGGCGGCCGAGCTGGCGGTGGCCGCCAGCTGGCTGGCCTGGCGGGCGGTGTCGGAGGTGTTGCGCACTGTTCCATTGAGCTGTTCCATCGACGCAGCCGTCTGCTGCAGGTTGGACGCCTGCTCTTCGGTGCGTTGCGACAGGTCGTCGTTGCCGTTGGCGATCTGGCTGGTACCCGCGGCGATGGACTCGCTGCCCTCGCGCACCTGGGACACCACCCGGGCCAGCGACTGCGTCATCAGCTCCAGCTCATGCAGCAGACGGGCGGGCTCATCACTGCCTGTGCTGCGGATGCTGATCGTCAGGTCGCCCTTGGCCACAGTCTCGGCCACCTTGACGGCCTGCGCGATCGGCACCGTGATGCTCGTGGTGATGAGCCGCGCGGACAGCGCACCCAGCAATACGATCACAACGGCTGCGGCGATCATGAAGTTTCGCGTCATCACATAGCTGGCGGCGGCGTCCTTGGCGGCGGTGGCCGTGTCCTTGTCCTGGTAATCGACCATGCCGTCGATCAGATCCAGCCACTTCGTCTGGGCGGGCGTGACCTGCTCGGCGAGCAGCTTGCGTGCATCGGCGGTCTTGCCGGATTTCACCGCATTGACAAGCTCATTCATCTGCGGGCGAGCCGCATCCTTCTGCTTCTGGATGGCCGCCAGGATGTCGCGCTCTTTTGCGCTGCCGCGCGCCAGCGACTTGACCAACACGGCCTCCGCGTCGTCATAGTGCTTGCGCTCGTGCGTGAGCTTGGCCAGCGCCGCGTCGCGCTCGGAGGGCGTGGCCGCCAGCACCAGCTCGGTGCCCGCAGCGGTGGAACGGTTGATGGCCACCAGCATCACGTTGGACTGGCGGACCTGTTCGTTGCTGACGTTGGCAATGTCGTCCAGGCGGCCCTGGATTTCGGACATGCGGTTCAGGCTGAGCAGGCTCATGCCCACCAGCGTCACCAGCAGGAAGCCGAAGCCAAGGGTCAGGCGGGTGCCAATCCTGAAATTCCGGATGAAGTTCATGGTTTTATCTCGCAGTGTTAGGTTTGTCAGACGGGTGTTTCGGCGTCGTGGCGCAGGACTTGATAGGGGGTTTTCAGTAGCGGGCGCCGCGCACCAGCGCGCCGATGTCCAGGATCAGCGCCACGCGGCCGTCGCCCATGATCGTGGCGCCCGACACGTTGGGCACGCGGCGGTAGTTGGCTTCCAGGTTCTTGACCACCACCTGCTGCTGGCCGACCAGGCGGTCCACCTGCAGAGCGACCTGGCGGCCTTCGGATTCGACAATCACCAGCATCAGCTGGTCGGGCTGGTCGTTCAGGCGCTGCACGCTGAAGGTCTTGTCCAGCGCCACGATGGGCAGGTAGTCTTCACGCACCTTCACCACGCGCCCGCCACCGGCCAGCGTCTTGATGCTGGCCGCGGGCGCCTGGAAGGACTCCATCACGCCGGCCAGCGGCAATACGTACAGCTCATCTTCGACCGACACCGACATGCCGTCCAGGATGGCCAGCGTCAGCGGCAGGCGCACGCTCACGCAGGTGCCCAGGCCGGGTGCCGAATCCAGGTCGACCGTGCCGCCCAGCGCCAGGATGTTGCGCTTGACCACGTCCATGCCCACGCCGCGCCCGGACACCTCGGTCACGATTTCGGCGGTGGAAAAGCCCGGTGCAAAAATCAGCTGCCAGACTTCGGCGTCGGTGATGTTTTCGGGTAGCACCATGCCGTTGCCCCGGGCCTTGGCCAGGATGCGTTCGCGGTCCAGGCCGCGGCCGTCATCGCGCACCTGGATCAGGATGCAGCCGCCCGCATGCTGGGCGCTGAGCGTCAGCGTGCCGTGGGCCGGCTTGCCGGCGGCCAGGCGCTGCGCCGGCAGCTCGATGCCGTGGTCCACCGAATTGCGCACCAGGTGCGTCAGCGGGTCGGTGATCTTTTCGATCATGCTTTTGTCCAGCTCGGTCGCTTCGCCCACGGTGTGGAATTCCACCTGCTTTTCCAGCCGCTGGGCCAGGTCGCGCAGCATGCGCGGGAATCGGTTGAACACATCGGCCATGGGAATCATGCGGATGGACATCACCGAGTCCTGCAGGTCACGCGTGGTGCGCTCCAGGTCGGCCAGGCCCGACACCAGCTGCTGGTGGGCGTGGCTGTCCAGGCCGCTGGCGCGCTGGGCCAGCATGGCCTGGGTGATGACCAGTTCGCCCATCAGGTTGATGAGCTGGTCCACCTTGTCCACGGCCACGCGGATGGTGGTGTCGGCGCCGGTGGCGGCGCGCTTGGGTGGCTTGGCTGCGGCCGCGGGCGCTGAGTGTGCAGGTGCCGGCGTGGGCGCAGCAGCCGCAGCGGCGATTGCCGCTGCGGCGGCAACCACCACGGGCGTTTCGTCATACAGCCCATAGCCGGGGTTGTCTGCCGGCCAAGGTGCAATGCGGATGTGTTCGCGCGGCACATGAAAGCCGCACAAGTCCAACAGGTCGCCGTCAGGCGTTTGCGTGCTCAGGCGAAAGCGCACACAACCCTCGGCCTGACCGGGCAGGGCTTCGGCACGCACCAGATTGCCCGCGCCGGTCACTTCCGAGAACAGCGTCAGCAAATCGTCTGCCACTGACGGATGGCCCAACGGGCCGGCCAGGATCTCCAGGTCGCGCAGGCCGCCGGCCTGGGGCGCCGGCGGCGCCACGGGCGCGGGCGCGGCGGCGGCGACAACTGGCACTGCGGCCGGCGTTGCTGCCGGCGCAGCCACCGGTGCACCGTTCACAAACCCGCCCAGCTGCGCGGCAATGCCGCTCACGTCCAGCGGTGTCTTGTCGCCGTCCTGGCGGCGCTGCAGCATGGCCTGCAGGGCGTCACCGGCCTGCAGCAGCGTGTCCACCATCGCAGCGGCCGGGGCCATCTCGTGGCGGCGCAGCTTGTCCAGCAGCGTCTCCATGGTGTGGGTGAGCGCGGCCAGGTCTTCAAAGCCAAAGGTGGCGGCGCCGCCCTTGATGGAATGCGCGCAGCGAAAGATCGCGTGCAGCGTCTCATCCTCCGGCGCATCCACATCCAGGCCCAGCAACAGCTGCTCCATGCTGGCCAGGTTTTCGCCGGCCTCTTCAAAAAACACCTGGTAGAACTGCGTCAGGTCAAAGCCGCCGGCACCATTGCCGTTGCCGCTGGTTGATTCGGGGGTTGCATTCATGGGGGGAAACTCCTGTAGGGCCGGCTCAGCCGGCCACCTTGCGGATGACTTCAATCAGGCGGGCCGGGTCAAATGGCTTGACCAGCCAGCCGGTGGCGCCGGCGGCGCGCCCGGCCTGCTTGATGTCGTCACCCGACTCCGTCGTGAGGATCAGTACCGGCACCGTGCGAAAGCGTTCCTGGGCGCGCAGCGAGCGCGTGAGCGCCAGGCCGTCCATGCGCGGCATGTTGTGGTCGGTCAGCACCACGTCAAAGCTGCGGCCCTGCAGCTTTTCCAGCGCGTCCACGCCGTCCACGGCTTCGGTCACCTGGTGGCCCGCCGATTTGAGGGTGAACGCCAGCATCTGGCGCATGGCGGCGGAATCGTCGACAGCAAGAATGGAAGACACGGGCAGCTCCTGGTTGGTGGCCCTTCGCGGGCATCGTGCTGAGGATTGTTGGGCGCGCTGTAACAAATCAAACCGGCGACAAGCGGGCACTTCCGCCCCCTTTTCCCGCGACAGCGGCGCCCGGGCGTGCCTATGCTTGATCCCGTCAACCCGCCCCCAAGACCATGCCCCTGCAACTGCTGGTGATCGAAGATTCGCAACTGGACTACGAGATGCTCGTGGCCCGCCTGGCCCTGCAGGGGGTGCAGGCCGAGGGCCTGCGCGTGGAGACCGCCGCCGAACTGCACGACGCGCTGGCGCTGAGGGCCTGGGACCTGGTGGTGTCAGACCATCACCTGCCCGGCTTTTCCAGCAGCGAGGCGTTTGAGATCGTCAGCGCCCTGCCCGAGGCGCCGCCCTTCATCATCGTGTCCGGCGTGATCGGCGAAGACACCGCCGTGGAAGCCATGCGCCGCGGCGTGGACGACTACCTGGTCAAAAGCCGGCTGGCCCGCCTGGGCATGGCCGTGCGCAACGCGCTGCGCGCATCACAGGTGCGCCGCGAAAAGGCGCAGGCCGAAGCCCGTCTGCTGGAATCCCAGCAACAGCTGGGCAACCTGTCGGCGCGGCTGCAAACGGTGATTGACGAAGAACGCACCGCCATTGCCCGCGAGATCCACGACGACGTGGGCGGCACGCTGACCGCCGTGAAGCTGGACCTGGAAATCATTGAACGCCAGGCCCCCGGCCCGCAGGCCGAGCGCGCCCGGCGCGCCCTGCAAACGCTGGCCCAGGCCGCCCAGGCCACCCAACGCATCATGCGCAACCTGCACCCGCCCATCCTGGACGCGGGGCTGATCGCCGCGCTGGAATGGCAGGTGCGCGAATTCCGCGAACGCACCGAGATCGGCGTGCGCTTCAGCTGCAACGTGGCGTCCGTTCAGGCCGACCCCCGCGTGGCCATGGCGGTGTACCGCACGCTGCAGGAGGCGCTGACCAACATCACAAAACACGCCACCGGCGTCAACCAGGTGAGCGTGGACGTGCACCACGGCACCGGCCTGCTGTCGATGGAAGTCAGCGACAACGGCTGCGGCTACACCGGCGCAGATTTGCGCAAACCCGGTTCGCTGGGCCTGCGCGGGCTGGGCGAACGCGCCCGCGCGGTCGATGGCCGCGTGGACATTTCATCGGCCCGCGGGCGCACCACGCTGCTGCTGTGGGTACCGCTGGCCGATCCAACACATGAAGTACTTGCCGCATGACCCGCCTGATCCTGCTGGATGACCACACCCTGATCCGCCGCGGCATGCGCGACATGCTGGACGGCGAAGCCGGCCTGAGCATCGTGGGCGAAGCCGGCAGCTGGGACGAGCTGCAAACGGTCAGG
>CALRZF020000260.1:0-5698 GCA_943372585.1 Ramlibacter sp. 2FC
GGCGCCGTGTCAGGCACATGGTCAGTCAAGGTGCGGCGCACTTCCTCTTCACCCGGCGTCAGCACCACGTCGGCCAGGCGCTCGCCGTACAGGCGCAGCATCTTCAGGTCGATGAACTGGTCGATCAGGCCGGTGACGCGCGCATCAAACTGGCTGCGGTACGCCAGAAAGGCCATCAGCATGCCCACGCTCAACTGGCCCGACAGGATCTGTGTGGCGCCCATCCACAGCAGCACGATGTTGAACACGCCGCTGAGCATGGAGCGCGCCAGGCCATAGAGGATTTTCAGCTTCTGGATGCGCAGCGTGGCGTTGGTTTCGTTGACCAGCAGCGTCTGCCAGGCGCTGCGGCGCACCAGCTGCCGTGCAAACAGCTTGATGGTGCGCATGCCGCGGATGGTTTCCAGGTAATGCGTGGACAGCGTGGCCCCGCGAACGATCTGCTCTTCAGTGGCCAGGTACAGTGGCTTGAACCACAGCAGTCGCAACGCCAGGTACAGCCCCACGGCCATCAGCGCGATCCAGCCCAGCGTGGGGTTGTAGATGAACATCATCACCAGGGTGAGGACCATCATCAGCCCGTCCAGCAGCGATTCCACAAACGCACTGGTCAGCACGCGCTGGATTTCGTCGATGGAGTTGGTGCGCGAGACGATGTCGCCCAGGTGGCGCTTCTGGAAATAGTCGAGCGGCAGGCGCAGCAGGTGGGTGAAGATGTTGGCCTTCCACTGCACGCGGATGGAGGTGTTGATGGCCAGCAGCATCCAGGTGCGCATGATGCCCACGCCCTGCTGGATGAACAGCAGCAGCAAAAAGCCCAGCGCCAGCGTGGTGAGCAGATTGGTGTCGCGCGAGACGATCACGTGGTCCAGGATCCACTGCATGAACAGCGGCCCCGTCAGCACAAAAATCTGCAGCACCAAAGACAGCGTGAGGATCTTGGCCAGCGCCGGCCAGAAGCCCGTGACCTGGCCGATCAGCTGGCCCAGGGCAATCGGCACGGCCTCCTTGCGGGGCTCAAAGCCGGGGTCGGGCCACAGCTCCAGCGCCACGCCGGTGAAGTGCTCATTGACCTCCTGCATGGTGTAGCGGCGCTCGCCCACGTCGGGGTCGTGCACTGTCACGTGGTTGCCGCTGACGGACTTGAGCACCACAAAGTGGTTCAGGTCCCAGTGCAGGATGGCCGGCGTGCTCAGGTTGGCCATGTCCTTGAGCTGCAGGCGCACGGCGCGGAATCCCAGGCGTTCGTCCTGCGCCAGCTTGGCCAGCGAGGCCAGCGACATGCCCTTGAGCGAGATGGCGTGGCGCGCGCGCAGCGTGGCCAGGTCGGTGATGACGCCGTGGTAGCCCATGACCATGGCCAGGCAAGCCAGGCCGCATTCGGCGGCCTCGGTCTGCAGGATCACCGGAAGGCGCCTGCGCAACCCCAGGGAAAGCGATTCAAGCCAGGCCATGCGTGGTGTGCCCCTTCGTCACATGGACCCCGTGATGCTGTACAGCGGCTCCAGCATCCATTCCCATAGGCGCCGCGTTTCCTGCAGGATGTCGGCGTCCAGCCGCATGCCGGCCGACAGCGGCCACTGCTTGCCGTAGGCCGTGACGTTTTGCTGCTTGAGCGTGACGACGATGGCGTACACCGGCTCGCCCGGCGGCACATCGGGGATCTGAAAGCCCGCCAGCTCTGTGCTGGTCACGGCGTTGTTGGACACCGACGCCACCACACCCTCGTGCTGGCCGAACTTCTGGTACGGGAACGACTGGTAGCGCAACAGCACGGTGTCGCCCGGGCGGATAAAGCCCATGGTGCGGCTGGGTGCGTACAGGCGCACCTCCAGCTTGGCGTCGCTGGGCACCAGGTTCAGCAGGGGGCGGGTGGTGTCCACCGACTGGCCTGCCTCGCCGCTGACCAGCGTGGCGCGGCCTGATTCCGGCGCGGTGATGACGACGCGCCGGCGTGCCTCCACCTCGGTCAGCTCCTGCTGGGCCGACGACACGCCGCGCTCCAGCAGGCCGTTCTGGTTGGCGTAGCGCACGCGGGTGTTTTCGATCTCGCGCATCGTGGTGGCCAGCTCGCGCTGCGCCACCAGCGTGTCGCGTTCCAGCGCCTGCAGGCGCGACTGCTGTTCGCTCAGCTCGGCTTCTTTCTGGAACAGCTGGTCGCGTGCGATGTAGTCCTGGTCGGCCAGGCCCTGGTAGCGCTTGCGCGCGTCTTCGGCCAGTTTCAGGCGGATGCGCTGCTGGTCCATCTGGCGCTCAATGGACTGCTGCTCGGCGCGCAGCGTGCCTGCACGGCGTTCCAGGTGGCCGATTTCAGCAGCTTCTACGCCCTTGTTGCGGGCCAGCTCCGCCTCCAGCGAGCGGCGGCGTTCGTCCACCTGCTGGCCGATGTCGGCCTGGATTTCGCGGGTGCCCGAGCCCAGGCGGTCGCTGTTGAGCACAAACAGCACGTCGCCTTTCTGGACGATCTGGCCTTCATTGACCTTGCGCTCCACCACCACGCCGGTCTGGGGCGTGTGCACCCGGATCACGCCGGCCGACGGCACCAGCTGGCCAGTGACGGTGGCGCGGCGGGTGTAGGTGCCGTAGGTGAGGAACAGCACCACCAGCACCCCCAGCACGGCAGAGACCAGCACCAGCCAGGTGGTTTTGGCGTGGGGTGTGAGGATGATCTGACCAAGCGAGCGCGCGCTGCGCGCTTTGAGCACTGCGTCACGGAACAGCTTGGTGTCCGCCGGCGGTGGAGAGTCAGGTTTCAAGGTGTTGCGGCTTTCGAGATGCTGGATGAACTCTTGAGCACAAGCCATTGATTTTAATGAGGTTTGCCAGCATCACCTAGCAACCTGTCGCGCCAATCACACGCGTTTGAACACCCCTCACACGCGTGTGAACACCAGATCCCAGACGCCGTGGCCCAGTTTCAGGCCCCGATTTTCAAATTTGGTCAGCGGCCGGTAGGCCGGTTTCGGCGCAAAGGCCTCTGCCGTGTTGCGCAACAGGGGCTCGCCACCCATCACCGCCATCATCTGGCGGGCGTAGGGCTCCCAGTCGGTCGCACAGTGCAGGTAGCCGCCTGGTCGCAGGCGCTGGGCGAGGCGCGCCACCAGCTCAGGCTGGATCAGGCGGCGCTTGTTGTGCTTCTTTTTGTGCCAGGGGTCGGGGAAAAAGATGTGCACGCCGTCCAGGCTCTGGGGGGGCAGCATGTTGTCCAGGACCTCCACCGCGTCATGCGCCAGGATGCGGATGTTGGTCAGCCCCTGCTCGCCAATGCGCTTGAGCAGGGCGCCCACGCCGGGCTCGTGCACTTCGCAGCACAGGAAGTTGGTCTCAGGCATCAACCCTGCAATGTGGGCGGTGGCCTCACCCATGCCAAAGCCGATTTCCAGCACCACAGGGGCGCTGCGGCCAAAGGCGGCGGCAAAGTCCAGCGGCGCGCCTGTGTAGGGCAGCAGGTACCGGGGGCCCAGCTCTTCAAAAGCACGGGCCTGGCCGATGGTGGTGCGGCCCGCCCGGCGCACGAAGGTGCGTACGGTACGGGGGTGGGTGATGTGGTCCGGCGCGCCGGAGGGCGGGGCGGGCGGTGGAGTGGGTGCGGCGTCAGTCACGACCGGGATTGTAGGAGTCGCGCCACTGCGCGACCCAGCCGGTCAGTGCGTCTGTGGGTGAACCCCGTGCGGCGGCGTTCAGGCCCAATGCCAGTGCCGCCCCATTCAGCGCGGCCAGCGGATCTGCGAGGTCCAGCGCAGCGGCGCCGTTTTGCTTGGACAGCTTTTCGCCGTTGGCGCCCAGCACCAGCGGCACATGCAGGTAAAGCGGCAGGGGCAGGCCCAGCGCGCGCTGCAACACGATCTGGCGGGCGGTGTTGTCGGCCAGGTCGGCACCGCGCACGATGTGGGTGATGCCCTGCGCGGCGTCGTCCACCACCACGGCCAGCTGGTAGGCCCACAGGCCGTCGGCGCGGCGCAGAACGAAGTCGCCCACAGCGGCGGCTACGTCCTGTTGCTGTGTGTCCAGGCGCCGGTCTTGCCAGTGCACGGTACCGCGCGGCACGCGCAGGCGCCAGGCTTGCGGGCGGCCGGGCTGCGTGGGGCCATCGCGGCAAGTGCCGGGGTACACCAGCTCGGTGAACCGCCCGCGCGCGAGGCCACGCGCTGCATGGACTGCTTCAATGTCCTTGCGCGAGCAGGTGCAGGCATACGCCTGGCCGGCATGAATCAGTTGATCCAGCGTTGCCTGGTACAGCGTGTTTCGTTGTGATTGCCACTGCGGCGCTTCGTCGGGAATGAGCCCGCAGGCGGCCAGTTGCTGCAGGATGAATTGATCTGCGCCAGGCACGCAGCGCGGCGTGTCCACGTCCTCCATGCGTACCAGCCAGCGGCCGCCATGTGCGCGTGCGTCAAGCCAGCTGGCCAGGGCTGCGACCAGTGACCCGGCGTGCAGCGGGCCGGTTGGCGATGGCGCGAACCTGCCGATGTAGCCCATGCACGCAGGTCAGCAGGCCTTCAATGCCAGCTCAAGGCCCGAGACAAACGCGTTTTCCACCCGATGCCCCAGGCACCAGTCGCCGCAGATGCCGATACGCGCGCGGGCATCCCACAGAAAACTCTTGCCCAGCGGCTTTTCGGTCTTGGCATAGCGCCAGCGGTGCACTTCGGCGTGGGCCGGTTCGGCGCGGATGCCGGTGACTTCGGCAAACGCCTTGAGCAGCTTGGCCTGCACGCGGGGGGCGTCGTCTTCCAGGTGCTCGCGCGACCAGGCAGCGCTGGCCTGCACCGTCCAGCGCTCAATGGCGTCGCGCCCCGGCTTGGACGATTCGCGTGCGAGCCAGGCAATGCGGTGGTGGGTGCTGAGCGCGGCGTTCCACTGCGGGCCCAGGTGGGGCAATGTGGGTTGGACGGCGTTGGGGTAGGCCAGCATCAGCGTCCAGCAGGGCGCCACCTGCACGTCAGCCACTTGCGCGGCCAGCGCCGGGGCTTGTGCCGACACCTGCAGCAATGTGTGCGCCTGTGCGCTGGGCACGGCCAGGACCACGCCGTCAAAGCCCGAATACACATGGGTTGAATCGCCGGCGCCCGTGGTGCGCAGCTGCCAGCGTTTGGCATCCAGCGCATCGCGCTCAATGCGCGTGACCTGCGTTTGCAGCTCTACCCGCCCTTGCTGCACCAGCGGCTGCGCCCAGGCACGAACCAGCGCGGTCATGCCCGGCGTGCCGACGAAATGCGCTTCGGGCGAGGGCAGGGCGGCTTCAGCCACGCGGCCATGCGGGTCCAGCACGCGAACGGCGTTGGCGCTCCAGGGCTTGACGGCGGCAGGGGTGGTGGCAATGGCCTTGGCAAAGCGCGCGTCGCGCACGGTGAAGTACTGCGCGCCGTGGTCAAACGTGCCGAAAGGTGAGCTGCGCGTGGACATGCGCCCGCCAAAGCCACGGCTTTTCTCGAACACCGTGACCTGATGGCCGGCTTGCGCCAGGGTGCGCGCGCAGGTAATGCCGGCCATGCCGGCGCCAATAACGGCGAAATGTTGGGGACGGGCTGCAGCGGGTTTGGATGGCATGAGGCGTCTCGTGTTGTTGTGCGTAAAAGATGCAGGTCAGTGGCTTACTCTACACGGTGGCGTTCCAGCAGCGCTGTTCGCGTGGCCTGGCTCTCCAGCTGGCCCAGCCACCATTGCAGCGCTCGCCCCGTGCCGGCGGCGCCGGCTC
>CALRZF020000261.1:0-5692 GCA_943372585.1 Ramlibacter sp. 2FC
CGCGGTTTTGGCCTTGGCGTACAGGGCATGCATGGCCCCAAGCGCAAAGCTGCGCCCCGAGCCTATGCCCCAGAACTCCTTGAACTCAAAGACTTCACGGTAGCTGTACAGCCCGTAAATGCCGGTCTGATTGGCAATCACCACGCTGAACTGGCTGGACTCGTACGGGTCGTTGTCTTCTTCCTTGGTCTGCAGGAAGAAGTTTTCCTTCAGGAAACCGTGCAGCTTGGTGAAGGTGTCAAAGATCTCGTCCTTGCTGCCCAGCAGCAGCATGTCTTTGGGCATGGACTGCATGGCCTTGCGCAGCACCGGGAAGTGCGCGACCGTGCCCGACATGCCGATGTACGTGGGCCCCGCGGCCGAGTCCAGCTTGAAGATCTTGCTGTTGTCTTCAAACCGGTTGCCCAGCCGCGTGTCGCCAAACGTCACCAGCGTGTCAGCGGCAATAGCCACCTGCCCGGCCTTGCGTACGACGACTACCGTGGTCATAGGAGGACGCGGCGGAAGTCACCCAGAATCTGGCCCAGGTACGCGTTGAAGCGCGCGGCGGCGGCGCCGTCAATGACGCGGTGGTCCCAGGTCAGGCTCAGCGGCAGCATCAGGCGCGGCTGGAAAGCCTTGCCGTCCCACACCGGCTCCATCTGGCTCTTGCACACGCCGAGGATGGCCACCTCGGGCGCATTGATGATGGGCGTGAAGTAACGCCCGCCAATTCCACCCAGGCTGGAGATGGTGAACGTAGCGCCGCTCATTTCCGCGGGGCTCAGCTTGCCTTCGCGGGCCTTCTTGGCCAGCTCACCCATCTCCTGGCTGATCTGCAGCACGCCTTTCTTGTCGGCGTCCTTGATCACCGGCACCATCAGGCCGTTGGGCGTGTCCGCCGCAAAGCCGATGTGCCAGTACTGCTTGTAGATCAGCGCATCGCCATCGATGGAGCTGTTGAATTCGGGGAATTTCTTCAGCGCCGCCACACAGGCCTTGATCAGGAAGGCCAGCATCGTGACCTTGATGCCCGACTTCTCGTTCTCTTTATTGGTAGAGACGCGGAAGGCTTCGAGGTCAGTGATGTCGGCGTCGTCATGGTTGGTGACGGCCGGGATCATGACGGCGTTGCGCAGCAGGTTGGCGCCACTGATCTTCTTGATGCGCCCCATCTCCTTGCGCTCGATCGGTCCGAACTTGGCGAAGTCCACCTTGGGCCAGGGGATCAGGCCCAGCGCCGCGCCGTCGCCACCGCTGCCGGCTGCCGGCGCCTTGGCGGCACTGGCTTTGGTCTGCGCGGCACCGGACATCACGGCCTTGGTGAAGGCTTGCACGTCTTCCTGCGTGATGCGGCCTTTGGGGCCGGAGCCCTTGAGCTCTTCCAGCGGCACGCCCAGCTCGCGTGCGAACTTGCGCACCGAAGGCGACGCGTGCGGCAACGAGCCCGACGGCGTGCCGGGTTCGTGCGGCGGTGCAGCGACCGCGGGCGCTGCCGATGCTGATGCAGGCGCGGCGGCTGGCGCAGACGCTGCAGCAGGTGCGGGGACCGCGGCCGCCTGGGGCGCGGGGCTTGCGGAGGCCGAGCCTTCCAGCACCGCCACCAGGTCACCAATGTTGACCTTGTCGCCCACCTTGACCTTGAGTTCCTTCAGCACACCGGCGGCAGCCGACGGAATTTCCATCGAGGCCTTGTCCGATTCAACGGTGATCAGCGACTGCTCGACCTTGATAGCGTCACCCGGCTTGACCAGCACCTCAATGACGGACACATCCTTGAAATCACCGATGTCGGGCACGCGCACTTCCACCGGGCCTGTGGCTGCCGGGGCCGACGCGACGGGCGCAGCAGGCGCGACGGCAGGCGCAGCTGCCGCAGGAGCGGGCGCAGGGGCCGCCGCTGTAGCAGGCGCCGCTATGGCACCCGCAGCTTCCAGCACCAGCACGACCGAACCCTGCTTGACCTTGTCGCCGATCTTGACGCGCACTTCCTTGACGACGCCAGCGGACGACGACGGAATTTCCATCGACGCCTTGTCCGACTCCACCGTGATCAGGCTCTGCTCGGCCTTGACCGTGTCGCCGGGCTTGACCAGCAGTTCGATGACCGCCACTTCGTCAAAGTCACCGATGTCCGGGACCTGTACTTCAACCAATGCCATGTTGTTGTCTCCGTCTTATGCGTACAGCGGGTTGATCTTGTCAGCCTTGATGCCGTACTTCTGGATCGCCTCGGCCACCTTGGCTGCCGGTACTGTGCCGTCATCGCTCAGCGCCTTCAGCGCCGCGACCACGATGTAGTGGCGGTTGACTTCAAAGTGTTCACGCAGCTTGCTGCGGAAGTCACTGCGACCGAAGCCGTCGGTGCCCAGCACGCGGAAGGTACGGCCCTTGGGGATGAACGGGCGGATCTGCTCGGCATACGACTTCATGTAGTCGGTGGCGGCGATCACGGGGCCCGTGTGCTTTTCAAGCTGCTGCGCCACGAACGGCACTTGCGGCTTGTCGGTGGGGTGCAGCAGGTTGTAGCGATCGGCGGACTGGCCGTCGCGACCCAGTTCGTTGAAGCTCGGGCAACTCCACACGTCCGCTGACACGCCCCAGTCTTTTTCCAGCAGTTCCTGGGCAAACAGGCTTTCTCGCAGGATGGTGCCGCTGCCCAGCAGCTGCACACGCGGGGTCGCCTTGGCGCCCGGCTTGCACAAATACATGCCCTTGATGATCTGCTCGTCAGTGCCGGGCGTGAGGCCGGGCATGGGGTAGTTTTCATTCAGCAGCGTGATGTAGAAATACACGTTCTCCTGCTTTTCCACCATGCGCTTGAGGCCATGGTGCAGGATCACGCCGACCTCGTGCGCAAACGTCGGGTCGTAACTGATGCAGTTGGGAATGGTGCCCGCCAGGATGTGGCTGTGGCCGTCTTCGTGCTGCAGCCCTTCGCCATTCAGCGTGGTGCGCCCGGACGTACCGCCCAGCAGGAAGCCGCGCGCCTGCATGTCACCCGCGGCCCAGGCCAGGTCGCCAATGCGCTGGAAGCCGAACATCGAGTAATACACATAGAACGGCACCATGATGCGGTTGCTGGTGCTGTAGCTGGTGGCAGCCGCAATCCAGCTGCTCATGCCGCCGGCTTCGTTGATGCCTTCCTGCAGGATCTGGCCGGCCTTGTCTTCCTTGTAGTACATGACCTGGTCCTTGTCGACCGGGGTGTACTGCTGGCCTGCGGGGTTGTAGATGCCGACCTGGCGGAACAGACCTTCCATACCGAAGGTGCGGGCCTCGTCCACCAGGATGGGCACCACGCGTGGGCCCAGGGCCTGGTCACGCAGCAACTGCGTCAAGAAGCGCACATAGGCTTGCGTGGTGGAAATCTCGCGCCCCTCGGCGGTGGGTTCCAGCACAGCCTTGAAAGTCTCCAGCGACGGCACGGTGAAGCTCTCGTCGGCCTTCACGCGGCGATGCGGCAGGTAGCCGCCCAGCGCCTTGCGACGGGCGTGCAGGTACTGCATTTCGGGGGTGTCGTCGGCCGGCTTGTAGAACGGCAGCTTGGGCAGCTCGCTGTCGGGGATGGGAATGTTGAAGCGGTCGCGGAAGGTCTTGATGTCCTCGTCGGTCAGCTTCTTGGTCTGGTGGACGGTGTTCTTGCCCTCGCCGATCTTGCCCATGCCAAAACCCTTGACGGTCTTGATCAGCAGCACGGTGGGCTGGCCCTTGTGGTTCACGGCCTGGTGGAAGGCCGCGTACACCTTTTGCGGGTCGTGGCCGCCGCGGCGCAGGTTCCACACGTCGTCGTCGCTCATCTTGGCGACCATCTCCAGCGTGCGCGGGTCGCGGCCGAAGAAATGCTTGCGCACATAGGCTCCGTCATTGGCCTTGAACGACTGGTAGTCACCGTCGTTGGTGTCCATCATGATCTTGCGCAGGGCGCCGTCCTTGTCGCGCGCCAGCAGCGGGTCCCAGTTGCTGCCCCACAGCAGCTTGATCACATTCCACCCAGAACCACGGAATTCGCCTTCCAGCTCCTGGATGATCTTGCCGTTGCCGCGCACCGGGCCGTCCAGGCGCTGCAGGTTGCAGTTAATGACAAAGACGAGGTTGTCCAGGTTCTCACGGGCGGCCAGGCCGATGGCGCCCAGGCTTTCGACTTCGTCCATTTCGCCGTCGCCGCAGAACACCCAGACCTTGCGGTTTTCGGTGTTGGCGATGCCGCGGGCATGCAGGTACTTCAAAAAGCGCGCCTGGTAGATGGCCATCAGCGGGCCCAGGCCCATGGACACCGTGGGGAACTGCCAGAACTCGGGCATCAGCTTGGGATGCGGGTAGCTGGACAGGCCCTTGCCGTCCACTTCCTGGCGGAAATTGAGCAGTTGCTCTTCAGTCAGACGGCCTTCCAGGTAGGCACGGGCATAGACGCCGGGAGATACGTGGCCCTGGATGTAGACGCAGTCGCCACCATGGTTTTCGCTTTCGGCATGCCAGAAATGGTTGAAGCCCGCGCCAAACAGGTTGGCCAGCGAAGCGAACGAGCCGATGTGGCCGCCCAGGTCGCCGCCATCAGCGGGGTTGTGGCGGTTGGCCTTGACCACCATGGCCATGGCGTTCCAGCGCATGTAGGCGCGCAGGCGCTCTTCAATCTCCAGGTTGCCGGGGCAGCGCTCTTCCTGGTCAGGCTCGATGGTGTTGACGTAGCCGGTGGTGGCCGAAAACGGCATGTCAATGCTGTGCTCACGGGCATGCTCCAGCAGTTGTTCCAGCAGGTAGTGCGCGCGCGCCCTGCCCTCATCGTCATTGGGGCTGTTGGCAATCACCGCGCTCAGGGCGTCCAGCCATTCACGGGTTTCCTGGGCGTCTGAGTCGTTCGCGGCCGAGCCGAACAGCTTGTCGGGCAGTGCTGACATCGTTGTCTCCTTGTGTTGCACGTAATTTAGTACCGTCCCTCTAGTTTCTCACAATTATTTCAAGATTTCAAATTGTGCCTATAGTTTTCATAATGTGAATTTACAGACATGCAATGAAGTTTGGGACAGGGCTGTACCGAGCATGCGCCTACACTTGCAGACCCTATGCAAGCACCTGTTTCAGTCCTTCCAGACAGCACTCTGCCCGCCGCACCGGCCTGGTGGCGGCGCT
Source organism: Ramlibacter sp. 2FC (assembly GCA_943372585.1). Lineage (GTDB taxonomy): Bacteria > Pseudomonadota > Gammaproteobacteria > Burkholderiales > Burkholderiaceae_C > RAM1. The sequence goes on from CALRZF020000261.1 coordinate 5,110, forward strand.
GGTGGCGACGCCAGACCCCGGGCCGCCAGGACCGCTTTGCCATGCTGGCACCACTCGCAGCAGTTTTGCTGTTCCTGGCCGCCATCATTTCGGCGTTCTGGTACCTGCGGCTTGAAGAAGTCGACCGCGAGCAGGAGGCAGTCAAGCGCGACGTGGAATACGCCCAGCAGCGCGTGCGCCTGCGGCTGCTGGAACGCCAGGAGCAGATCCAGCGCGTGGCGCGCGATGCCTCCAACAAGGAAATCGACCTGGATGAATTCATGGGCCGGGCGGAGTCGCTGGTCAGCCAGTACCCCGAGCTGCAGGCCCTGACCTGGATCGACGACCGGCGCCGCATACGCGCGAGCTACGCCGCCCCCAGCCTGAACAGCAGCCAGCTGCGCATTGCCGGCACCGTGCTGCGCGTGGGCGAGACCGAAAGCACTTACAGCCTGGCGCGTGACCTGCAGCAGCCGGTGTACTCGCAGCCGGCAGCAGGCACCGACAGCACGGGGCTGTTGCAGCTGCACATTCCGCTGGCCGACCAAGGCCGCTTTGCCGGCGTTTTGCTGGGTGAGTATTCCATTGACAGCCTGTTGCGCTA
>CALRZF020000262.1:0-5686 GCA_943372585.1 Ramlibacter sp. 2FC
TTCGAGTTCACCGGCACATTGCCCGAGCCGGCGCGATTCCAGGCGGAGGTCGCCTCCAACAACGGCGTGGTGCCCGGCCCGCCCAACGCGGCGGCTGCACCGCTGACAGTCCGCAAACCCGCCTACCACCAACACTGATCCCACGGAGAAATCCATGCACAAACTCAAACGAACCTTCACACTGGGCCTGGCGTTGCTGCCCTTTACGGCCCCCCGCGCGCTGGCCCATGGCGACGCGCACCGCAAGCCCACCGCGGTCAGGAAAGAGCAAAAGCCCTGGGGCATTGCGGGCGACGCCAAAGTGGTCAAACGCACCATCGGCATCGCCATGACCGACGCCATGCGCTTCGCGCCCGACAGGTTGTCTGTGCGCCAGGGCGAAACCGTGCGGCTGGTGATCCGCAACAACGGAAAGATGCTGCACGAGCTGGTGATTGGCACCAAAAAAGAACTGGACGAACACGCCGCGCTGATGGTGAAGTTCCCGACCATGGAGCACGACGAACCCTACATGGCCCACGTGGAACCGGGCAAGACCGGGCAGATCGTGTGGCACTTCAACCGCGCGGGCGAATTCGACTTTGCCTGCCTGATCGCCGGTCACTACCAAGCCGGCATGACCGGCAAGATCACCGTCACACCCACCTGACCCCCAAGGAGATGACCATGAAACGACGCAAGCTGATCGCCGCCGTGCTGGCCGCCGCCACCCTGCCACTGCAGGCGCAGACCTCGCCGCTGGTGGAAGTCTGGAAAGACCCCGACTGCGGCTGCTGCAAGGACTGGGTCAAGCACCTGGAGGCCAATGGCTTTCGCGTGAAGACGCACGACCAGGGCAACACCGCCGCGCGCAAGCGCGTGGGGCTGCCCGACGCACTGGGCTCGTGCCACACCGCAGTGGTGGGCACCTATGTGGTGGAGGGCCATGTGCCCGCGCGCGACATCCAGCGCCTGCTGCGCGAAAAGCCCCGCGCGCTGGGCCTGGCTGTGCCGGGCATGCCCGTGGGCTCACCCGGCATGGACGGGCCCGAATACCGCGGCCGCAAGGACCGCTATGACGTGCTGCTGGTGGCCACCGACGGAAGCACCCGCGTTTACCAGACCTACAACGGCTGAAAGGAACCTCCATGAACAAACTCATCGCTGCTGCCCTCATCGCCCTGACCTGCACTCTGACCCTGGCGCAGGCTCCAGCCAAAGACATGGCCGAAGCCGAGGTTCGCAAGGTCGACAAGGAAGCAAAAAAGATCACGCTAAAGCACGGCCCCATCAAGAACCTGGACATGCCCGCCATGACCATGGTGTTCCAGGTGAAAGACGCCGCGCTGCTGGACAAGGTCGCCGCCGGCGACAAGGTCAGGTTCACTGCCGAGCAGCAGCAAGGCGCCTATGTGGTGACCGGCGTGCAGAAGGCTGCGCCATGACCGCTGCATGGCGCTGGATCACGGCCGCCATGGTGTGCAGCGCGGCGGCGGTGCAGGCGGGCCCCATGGGCTTCAAGGACAGCACCATGGCCATGGGCGACTTCGGCCCCAACTGGCGCGAGGCCTGGGTCAACCACGCCATCACGCCGCGCGACGCATTTGGCGCAGGCGGCATCTGGATGCGCTCGGACGACAAGCGCATCACCCGCGAATTTGTGGAGGCGAACTACACCCGGCTGGTCAAACGGTGGAACACGCCGCATTCGCAGGCCAACGTCTGGTTTGTGGGCGGCGCTGGGCCCGTGCGCGGCAACGACTTTGCCGGCACACGCACCATGCTGGCGCCCGGCCTGTCGGTGGATTGGGAAACCACGCGCCTGTATGTGTCTGGCACCGCGCGGCTGTACCGGGCTGAAGGCATCAACCACGACTACGCCGCTGTGCGCGCGGGCTTTTCGTTTTACGAAGTGGATTACGACCAGACCCAGCCCTGGCTGGTGGTGGAGGCGCGGCGCATGCGCGGCCTGTCGGACGAGACCGAGATCACCCCCATGCTGCGGCTCATCCACAAACGCTATTTCGTTGAACTGGGCGTCAACCAGATGAAGCAGGGCCGCTTCAACTTCATGTACATTTTTTGAAGGAAAATTCATGACCTCCATCACTTTCAAATCCATCGTGGCTGGCACGCTGCTGGCATGCACCGCCGGCGCCTGGGCCGCCGACACCGTGAAGGCCACGGTCAATGGCATGGTCTGCGCGTTCTGCGCCCAGGGCATTGAAAAGCGGCTGGGCAAGCTGCCCGCCACGCACGCCGTGTTTGTGGACCTGAAGAAACGCATCGTGGCCGTTGAAGCCAAACCCGGCCAGAAGCTGGACAGCAAGCTCATCACCGCCGAGATCACCGACGCAGGCTATGACGTGACCCGCATCGAGGCCGTGACGCAGACCGTGGAGCAGATCAAGGCTGAATCGCGGGACAGGAAGTGAACACCGACGGCCTGGCCGAATCGCGCGCCGGCTTCTGGGCATCGCTGGCCAGCCTGTTTGCCAGCTCGGGCACGCTCGTGTGCTGCGCATTGCCTGCGCTGCTGGTGGCGCTGGGTGCGGGCGCGGTGCTGTCGTCGCTGGTGTCGGCGGTGCCGCAGCTGGTATGGCTTAGCGAACACAAAGAAGGCCTGTTCATCGCAGCGGGCCTGATGCTCACCGCCAGCGGATGGCTGCAGTGGCGCAACCGCACCGCCCCCTGCCCCACCGATCCGGCGTTGCGCAGCGCCTGCCTGCGCACGCGCAAGGCATCGGCGCGCGTGTACGGCATCAGCGTGATGATCTTCGCGGCAGGCGGCTGGTTTGCATTTGTGCAACCAGCGTTGTCAGCGGGAGCGTGAACGCGCCAGGGACATGGATAATGAATTCATGCCCTCTCTGACCAGCGCCCGCAAGGCGGGCTCCATCACCGACGTTGCCGGCATCGAGGTCGGCCACTTCACCGACACACGCCGCCCCACCGGTTGCACCGTCGTCATGACACGCGGCGGCGCCGTGGCCGGTGTGGACGTGCGCGGTGCCGCCCCCGGCACACGCGAAACCGATTTGCTGTCGCCGGTGAACCTGGTGGACCAGGTGCACGCCATCATGCTGGCCGGCGGCAGTGCCTGGGGCCTGGACGCTGCCAGCGGCGCCATGCGCTGGCTCGAAGAGCGCGGTGTGGGCTTTGACGTGCGCGTTGGCCGCCTGCCCATCGTGCCCGCCGCCGTGCTGTTTGACCTGCTGGTGGGCGATGCGTCCATCCGCCCCGACGCCGCCGCAGGTTACGCGGCCTGCGCCGCCGCCACCACCCAACGCCCCGTCGAAGGCAACGTGGGCGCGGGCACCGGCGCCGCCGTGGGCAAGATCTTTGGCATTGACCGCGCCATGAAGGGCGGCATCGGCACGGCGTCGGTCACCGTAGGTGGCGTGACGGTGGGCGCGCTGATTGCCTGCAACGCCCTGGGCGATGTGGTGGACCCGGATTCGGCACAGGTCATTGCGGGTGCGCGCACCGCCAACGGCAAGAAGCTGCTGGACACGCGGCGTGCGCTGCTGCGCGGCGATGCGCCCCGGCCGCTTTTGGCCGGCACCAACACCACCATCGGTGTGATCGCCACCGACGCCGTCATCACCAAGCTGCAGGCCACCAAGCTGGCCCAGATGGCGCACGACGGCCTGGCGCGCAGCATCAACCCCGTGCACACCATGAGTGACGGCGACACGCTGTTTGCACTGGGCACGGGCCGTGTCAAAGCCAACCCCGGCATGAAGGTGCTCGGCACCATGGCGGCGGAGGCCACGGCCCGCGCCGTGGTACGCGCGGTGCTGGCCGCGCGCGGCCTGACGGCGGGCGCGCTGCACCTGCCGGCCGCGCGCGATCTTTGACGGCACCTGTTTCACCTGCGCGCGCCGTGAAGCGCCACAATGCGCTCCATGCCCAAAGCCATCCGCTACACCCTGCTGTCCATCCGCGAGATGCTGATTTCCGCCGGGCCGTTTGCCTTGCTGGCCGCCGGCCTGATCATGCTCGCCTACCTCTGGTTGCAACCCACACCGCCCAAGACCGTGACGCTGGCCACCGGCCCCGCGCAAAGCGCTTACGACGAATTCGGCAAGCGCTACCAGAAAGCCCTGGCCGCCAACGGCATCCAGGTGGTGCTACTGCCCAGCGAAGGCTCGTCGGCCAATTTGCAACTGCTGCGCGACGGCAAGGCGGACCTGGGCTTTGTGCAGGGCGGCAGCGCCGACATTGCCGAAGGCGATGAAAACGCCATTGAATCGCTGGGCAGCCTGTTTGTGGAGCCCGTGTGGCTGTTCTACCGCGAGAGCGCCGCGCGCAGCGTGACCCCCAGCGCCACGCTCAACGCCCTGTCGCAACTGCAAGGGCTGCGCCTGAACGTCGGCACCCCGGGCAGCGGCGTGCCCAGCCTGATGGCCAAGCTGTTTGAGGCCAACCGGGTGGACCCCGCTACGCTGAAGCTGTCACAGCTGGAGCAGACCCCCGCCACCGTCGCGTTCCTGGGCGGCGAGCTGGACGCCATCGTCTTCGCTTCGGCGCCCGAATCACTGATGGTGCAGATGCTGCTGCAGACACCGGGTGTGAAGCTCATGGACTTTGCCCAGGCCGAGGCCTATTCAAGGCGCTTTCCGTTCCTCACGCCGGCCACGCTGCCGCGTGGTGTGGTGGACCTGGCGCAAGACCAGCCGCCGGCCAATGTGCGGCTGATCGCGTCCACCACCTCGCTGCTGACGCGCGACAGCACGCACCCGGCACTGCTGCAGTTGTTTGCCCAGGCCGCGCGCGAATTTCATGGCAAGGCCGGCTGGTTCAACCGCGCGGGTGTGTTCCCCAGCATCGAACGCAGCGAGTTCCCGCTGTCGGCAGAGGCCGAACGCGCCATCAAGGGCGGCAAGCCGCTGCTGCAACGCTGGCTGCCCTTCTGGGCGGCCAACCTGGTGGAGCGCATGTGGCTGGTGCTCACCATCATCATTGCCATCCTGCTGCCGGCCAGCCGTATCGTGCCGCCGCTTTATGAGTTCCGCATCCGCTCACGGGTGTTCCGCTGGTACGCGCAACTGCGCGACATTGAGGCCCGGCTGGACGGCGACCCGGTGGCCGGGCAGGACCTGCTGGGCGAGCTGAATGCGCTGGACGACAAGGCCGGCAAGATCAACGTGCCGCTGTCGTATGCGGATGAGGTCTATGCCTTGCGCAACAACATCCACCTGGTGCGCAAGAAGCTGCTCAGAGCGTGAAGTCCACGCTGTTGCGCAGGGCCGCCTGCGCCACGGCATTCAGCGCGCCTTCCACCACCGCCTGCTGCGCCAGTACGCGCAGGTTGCCGCCTGCGTACAGCCGGTCAATGGACTGACGCGTCATGGAATGGTTGACGCCGTCGGCCTGCGTGAACATGAACAGCGTGCCGTGCGGGCTGGCCCAGGTCAGCTGCGTGCGCGTCCAGTTGTCGTCCAGGCGCAGCTCCACCCAGGCACCCGGCGCCAGCTCCAGTGGCTGGGGCGCCACGGGCTTGGCGGGTTCTGCGCGTGCCACGCCCTCCAGCAGGGTTTCGCTGAAGGCGGGCTGCGTCATCTCAAACAGCGGCCGGTCGGTGTTGGGCGCCTGCGTTTCCATGAAACCCGACTGGTGCTGCTCCGACGGCGCCAGCCACAGTCCGGCTTCGTCGGCCTCGCGAAACTGCGCTTCCAGCCGCCCGCGCGGCGAGTCGTCCAGG
>CALRZF020000263.1:0-5683 GCA_943372585.1 Ramlibacter sp. 2FC
GACGACGCCGACATTGACGACGCGGTCAACGGCGCCGCATTTGGCTGCTTTGCCAACAGCGGGCAGATCTGCATGAGCACCGAACGCATCATCGTGGACCAGAAGATTGCCGACGAATTTGTGAAGCGCTTTGCCGACAAGGCCCGCAACCTGCCCGTGGGCGATCCGCGCAAGCCCGACCCTGTGGTGCTGGGCAGCGTGATCGGCATGAGCACGGTGGAGCACTGCAACGCGCTGATCGACGACGCGCTGGCCAAGGGCGCCAAGCTGCTGTGCGGCGGCAAGAGCGACACCACGCTGATGCCCGCCACGCTGCTGGACCATGTGACGCCGGCCATGCGCATCTACCACGAGGAAACCTTCGGCCCGGTGAAGGCCATCGTGCGCGTGCGCAACACCGAAGAAGCCATTGCCTGCGCGAATGACAACGAATACGGCCTGTCGGCGGCCGTGTTCGGCAAGGACATTGCGCGGGCCTTCAATGTGGCGCGCAAGATCGACAGCGGCATCTGCCACGTGAACGCGCCCACGGTGCACGACGAAGCGCAAATGCCGTTCGGTGGCGTCAAGGGCTCGGGCATCGGCCGCTTCGGCGGCAAGGCAGGCATTGCCGAATTTACGGAGCTGCGCTGGGTGACGGTGCAGACGACGCCGCGGCACTATCCGTTCTGAAACACTGGCGCGGTGAGGTGTTCCAGCCTCATCAGGTAGTGCATCGCGTGCGGCGCATCCACGCCGCACATCTCTGCCGATGGCATCAGCTGTGAGCACACGGCGGGCCGGCCGGCCTGCCCAAAAATGAGGCATCGGTTGTCATCCGCCAGCTGCACGCAGCGCACACCCGCCGGCTTGCCCTGCGGCATGCCGGGGATGGGCGAGCTGATGGACGGGGCGATGCAGCAGGCGCCGCAGCCGGGGCGGCAGTCCATGGCGCTCAGGCCGTGCTCAAGCGCCCGGCTGCCCAGAGTACTTGGTCGATCACGGCCCGCACGCTTTTCTGCGCGCGTTCTTCCTTCAGGCTGCCGTTGTCGTCAAACGCATCACCCGCGCGGCCCAGCGCAAAGTTTTTGGGTGCCAGCCAGCATTCCAGGTTGATCAGCAGCGGTGCCAGGTGGCTCTGCGAACGCAGGCCGCCCAACGCGCCCGGGGACGCGCTCAGCACCCCCACGACCTTGCCGCGTGTGGATTTGAAGCCGTCCGTCCACTCCGGGTTGCCCTTGACGGGGCTGGACACCCAGTCCAGCGTGTTCTTGAGCAGGGCGGGGTAGCTGGCGTTGTATTCGGGGGTGCAGATGATGCAGGCCGGGTGGTCGTGCATCAGCTGCTTCAGGCGCATCACGTCGGCGGGCGTGCCCTGCGCCTCGAGGTCGGCGTTGTACATGGGCACGTCGAAATCGGCGAGTTCGATGTGGGTGACGTCTGCACCGCTGGCTGTGGCCATGGCGGCGGTCGCGCGGGCCAGTTTGCGGTTGAAGGAGTTCTGGCGGGTGCTGCCCGCAAAGACGAGAAGTTTCATGGCCCCGATTGCAACACAGGGCGGCGCAGGATTTCTGCGGTCTTTTCAGGCCCAAGGTTAAAATGTACAAAACCCCTGATTTGTACAGAATGCACATCCTGCCTTTGAGTGAATTCCGCGCCAATGCATCCGCCATGCTTGACCTGGTGGCGCAGGGCGAAACCGTGCGCATCATGCGCCACGGCAAGCCGGTGGCCGACCTGGTGCCCGTACGTGACGAGCTGCCCCTGCGCCAGCCGAGCTGGAAGCAGCCCTTTGACCCGGTGCAGCTGCCGCCTGGCGCGTCGCTGTCGCAGGCCGTGCTGGACGAGCGCGACGAGGCGACGTGGTGACCGCCCGGACCGACGCACGGCCCGTGCGGTATGCCACCGGCGGCATGGCCACCCGGGTCACTGCCCGCGACGGCAATCTGCGCATGATGTTTGACGCTTCTGCCTTGACCAAGCGGTATGCGGCAGAGCCGGGGCGTGAGCGCATACTTGCGCTGTTTGGCGCGGCCGGCGAACTGGTGGTGGCGGCCCATTGCCAGACCGAGGTGGCGTCGGCCCTGCTGCGCCGCCGCCGCGAAGGCGTGCTGCCGCAGGATGAATTTGACCGTGTCTGGGGCACCGCCCAACGCGACGTGGCCGACATGACGCGCGTGCCGCTGGACGAGCATGTGGAGCGCTTTGCCTTTGCCGCCATGGAGCACGGCCCGCTGCGCGGCATGGACGCGCTGCACATCGGCAGTGCGCTGGTGGCGCGTGTGGATCTGTTTGTGACGGCGGACCGCCGTCAGGCGCAGGTGGCCCGCGGGCTGGGCCTGCCGACCGAGCTGGTGAATGGCGACCCGATGCCGGGCGCAACTGTGGTGACGATATGAACTACCCCGAAGAATTTGACGTGATCGTGGTCGGCGGCGGCCACGCCGGGACCGAGGCGGCACTGGCTGCTGCGCGCATGGGTGCCAAGACCCTGCTGCTCTCCCACAACATCGAGACCCTGGGCCAGATGAGCTGCAACCCCAGCATCGGCGGTATCGGCAAAGGCCACTTGGTGAAAGAGGTGGACGCACTGGGCGGTGCCATGGGCATTGCCACGGACGAGGGCGGCATCCAGTTCCGCATCCTGAACAGCTCCAAGGGCCCGGCCGTGCGTGCCACCCGGGCACAGGCCGACCGCATTTTGTACAAGGCCGCGATCCGCCGCCGGCTGGAAAACCAGCCCAACCTCACGCTCTTCCAGCAGGCAGTGGACGACCTGATGGTGGAAGGCGACCGGGTGGTGGGCGCGGTAACGCAGGTGGGCATCCGCTTTCGCGGCCGGACGGTGGTGCTAACGGCTGGTACTTTCCTGGATGGCAAGATCCATGTGGGGCTGAACAACTATGCGGCCGGCCGGGCAGGGGATCCGCCGGCGGTGTCGCTGAGCGCGCGGCTCAAGGAGCTGAAGCTGCCGCAGGGCCGGCTGAAAACCGGGACGCCGCCGCGCCTGGACGGCCGCACCATCGACTTCAGCCGGTGCACCGAGCAACCCGGCGACGGAATGCCCGGCGGGCTGCCGGGGAACGTCCCCGTGTTCAGCTTCATGGGCAACACGGCCATGCACCCGCAGCAGATGCCGTGCTGGGTCACCCACACCAATGAGCGCACGCACGAGATCATCCGCTCCGGCTTTGACCGAAGCCCCATGTTCACCGGCAAGATTGAGGGCGTGGGCCCGCGCTACTGCCCCAGCGTGGAAGACAAGATCAATCGCTTTGCCGACAAGGACAGCCACCAGATCTTTCTGGAGCCTGAAGGGCTGACCACTAACGAGTACTACCCCAACGGCATCAGCACCAGCCTGCCGTTTGACATCCAGTACGAGCTGGTCCGGTCGATGAAGGGGCTGGAGAACGCCCACATCCTGCGGCCCGGCTACGCCATTGAGTACGACTACTTTGACCCGCGCTCGCTGAAAAGCAGCTTTGAGACGAAGCAGATCAACGGCCTGTTCTTTGCCGGGCAGATCAACGGCACCACGGGTTATGAAGAGGCGGCGGCCCAAGGGCTTTTCGCCGGCATCAACGCCGCATTGCAATGCCGGGGTGAACAAGCCTGGCTGCCCCGGCGCGACGAAGCCTACTTGGGCGTGCTGGTGGACGACCTGATCACCAAGGGCGTGACCGAGCCGTACCGCATGTTCACCAGCCGGGCCGAGTTCCGCCTGCAACTGCGCGAAGACAACGCCGACATGCGCCTGACCGAAGCCGGGCGCAAGCTGGGGCTGGTGGACGACGCCCGGTGGGACGCCTTCAGCCGCAAGCGCGATGCTGTTTCACGTGAAACAGCGCGGCTGGCGGCTACTTGGGTCAACCCGCGCAACCTCCCGGCTGCGGAATCCGAGCGGGTGCTGGGCAAGTCGATTGAGCATGAATACAACCTGGCCGACCTGCTGCGCCGGCCCGATGTGACCTATGCGGGGCTCATGAGCCTGGATGGCGGCAGGTACGCGACACAAGATGTTTCACGTGAAACACTGGGCGACCTGGCCGAGCCGGTGATCGAGCAGATCGAGATCGCCGCCAAATACTCCGGCTACATCGACCGCCAGAAGGGCGAGGTCGAGCGCGCCGCCTATTACGAAAACCTCAAGCTCCCGGCGGAGCTGGACTACACCCAAGTTGCGGCCCTGAGTTTTGAGGTGCGGCAAAAGCTCAACAAGCACCGGCCTGAAACGCTGGGGCTGGCGTCCCGCATCTCGGGGGTGACCCCGGCGGCCATCTCGCTGTTGCTGGTCCACCTGAAAAAGAGCAAGCTCAAGGGCTTTGAGGTTCAGCCGGCCAACGACGCGGACAAGGCAGTCGCGTGATGGCGACGACAGAAGGGCGCCCGCTGGAAGCCGGGCTGCGGGATGGCCTGCGCGAACTGGGCCTCAACCTGACTGATCTTCAGGTCGGTCAGCTGCTGGACTACCTGGGCCTGATCGCCAAATGGACCAAGGTCTACAACCTGACGGCTGTGCGCGACCCGCAGGAAATGCTGACACATCACCTGCTGGACAGCCTGGCCGCCATTGGCCCGCTGCGCCGCCACAGCCAAGGGCGGCCTGTGAGCTTGCTGGATGTTGGGTCCGGCGCCGGCCTGCCCGGCGTGGTGATTGCCATTTGCTGCCCCGAGGTGACCGTGAGCTGCGTGGACACAGTCGCCAAGAAGGCCGCCTTCATCCAGCAGGTGTCAGCCACCCTGAAGCTGCCCAACCTGAAGGGCATCCACGCCCGCGTGGAAAGCCTGACCGGTCCATTCGACGTCATCAGTTCCCGGGCCTTTGCCTCGCTGGCAGACTTTGTGAACTGGTCCGGTGGTGCGTTGGGGCAGGGCGGCGTGTGGCTGGCCATGAAGGGGAAACACCCTGCTGACGAGATCGCCGCGCTGCCCACAGGCGCGCAGATGTTTCACGTGGAACAGCTCACCGTGCCGGGGTTGGATGCCGAACGTTGCATCGTGTGGCTGAGGCCGGTGGCGTAACGTAAACTCGGTCCCTCACGGCCTCAAGCGCCATCACGGGGGTTTCATGTTCGGCATTGCAGACTACGGCGCTTTTGTCGCCGCGATCATCATTTTCCTGGCGATCCCGGGCCCTGGTAACCTGGCGCTCATCACGTCGACCAGCAAGGGCGGCATCGCCGGCGGGCTGGGCGCGACATTTGGCGTGATCGCTGGGGACCAGGTGCTGATGTGGATGGCGGTTGGCGGTGTGGCCGCACTGCTGGTGGCGTACCCTGCGGCATTCCACGCAGTGCAGTGGCTGGGCGCGGCCTATCTGGCATGGCTTGGTTTCCGGATGCTGACGGCCAAGCCCGGCGCCGCGCCGGTGCTGAACATCCAGCCGCGCCACTATTTCAAGCAGGCGCTGCTGATCACGCTGCTCAACCCCAAGGCCATCGTTTTCTACATGGCGTTCTTCCCGCTGTTTGTGGACCCGGCCCGCCACCAGGGTCTGCTGACCTTTGGTGTCATGGCGCTGACCATCGCGGCGCTGACCTTTGCCTATGGCCTGGGCGCCACGCTGCTCACGCACTTTCTGGCCGAGCGTATGCGCGCCAACCCGGTGGTGGGGCGCGTGCTGGAAAAAGTGGCCGGTGTCTTCCTCATTGGGTTCGGCGTCAAGCTCGCCCTGACCAAGTAAATCCAGATGGCCAAAATA
>CALRZF020000264.1:0-5671 GCA_943372585.1 Ramlibacter sp. 2FC
AGAACCCGCGCGTGTTCGTGGCCGCCGACGGCATGGAGTTCACCACGCACGACGGCAAGAAGGTCATCGACGGCATCTCAAGCCTGTGGTGCGTGGGCGCGGGCCACAACCGCAAGCCCATCAACGAAGCCATCAAGAAGCAGCTGGACACGCTGGACTACGCCACCGCCTTCCAGGCCAGCAACGACCAGGCTTTCAAGGCCGCCGAGATGATTGCTGCCATGGCGCCGGGCGACCTGAACAAGGTGCTGTTCTGCAACTCCGGGTCTGAGGCGGCCGATACGTCATTGAAGGTCGCATTGGCCTACCACCGCGCACGCGGCGAAGGCCACCGCAACATCTTCATCGGCCGCGAAAAGGGCTACCACGGCGTGGGCTTTGGCGGCATGAGCGTGGGCGGCATCCCTGCCAACCGCAAGGTGTTTGGCACATCCCTGCTGCCGCGGGTGGACCACATGCGTTTCATCCATGACCCGGTGAACCACGCCTACATCCACCACCAGGAGCCGGTGTGGCAGGAAGACATCCTGCTGGAGCTTGAAAACCGCATCCTGCCGCTGCACGACCCCAGCAACGTGGCGGCCATCATCGTGGAGCCGGTGGCCGGCAGCGCGGGCTGGTACCTGCCGCCGCAGGGCTACCTGAAGCGCCTGCGTGAGATCTGCGACAAGCACGGCATCCTGCTGATCTTTGACGAGGTGATCACGGGCTTCGGCCGCATGGGCACCAACTTCGGCGCCGACTTTTACGGCGTGGTGCCCGACATGCTGAACTTCGCCAAGGCCGTGACCAACGGCGTCATCCCGCTGGGCGGCGTGATCTGCCGCGACAAGCTGTACGACGCCATGATGAAGACCGACGCGCCCGAGCACGTCATCGAGTTCTTCCACGGCTACACCTATTCGGGCCACCCGGTGGCCTGCGCTGGCGCCATTGCCACGCTGAACCTGTTCAAGCAGGACAACCTGTTCGAGCGCGCGGGCCAGATGGGCAAGGTGCTGGGCGATGCGTTCCACAGCACCTTCAAGGGCCTGCCCAACGTGGTGGGCATCCGCAGCATGGGGCTGGCCGCCGCAGTGGAGCTGGCGCCACTGCCGGGGTTGCCGGGCAAGCGCGCGTACGAAATCTTCCTGGAGTGTTTTGCCAACGGCGCGCTGGTGCGCCCGGCCGGCGACGTGCTGGTGATAGCACCGCCCTACATCGTGGAGAAGGAACACATCGACCGCCTGGTGAACACGCTGGCGGATGCTATCCGCAAGCATGCGTAGGCCATACGCAAGCATGCGTAGGCCATCCGCCAGGCACGCCTAGGGCGGGTCCTTCTTACTTCGGCAGCACCACGCTGTCGATCACGTGGATCACGCCGTTGTCGGCCACGATGTCGGTCTTGATGACGTTGGCGTTGTCCACCTTCACGCCGCCGGCGGTGGCTACCGTCAGCTCGCTGCCTTGCACCGTCTTGACCTTGCCGGCCTTCACGTCGGCGGCCATCACCTTGCCGGGCACCACGTGGTAAGTCAGCACGGCCGTCAGCTTGGCCTTGTCCTTCAGCAGGGCATCCAGGTCGGCCTTGGGGATCTTGGCGAAGGCTTCATCGGTGGGGGCGAATACGGTGAACGGGCCCTTGCCCTTGAGCGTGTCTACCAGGCCCGCGGCCTGCAGCGCGGTGGCCAGGGTCTTGAACGAACCGGCCTTGACGGCGGTGTCCACAATGTCGGCGGCCCAGGCGGGGGACAGGGCGGCGGCGGACAGGGCCAGGGCGATCATCTGCTTTTTCATGGTTCAACTCCTTGATTCAAATAGCCGCTGGCAGAACTGCCGCCAGCGGGCGCCGTGAATGCAACGCAGCGCAAATGTACTGCACGGTTTAATAAAATACCGGTCAGTATTTGTAATGACCGTATAGTCTTGTTGGGTGAAAGGTCTTGCAACAAGCTCACGGTCGGCTAATCCTGGGTCTGCAAACTCGCCCGATGCCCATGACCCACCGACGCCTCCTTCTCGCCACCGCGCTTGCCGCCACCGCCGTGCTCGCGGCCTGTGCCCAGGCGGGCTCTGCCAACCCTGCCCCGGCGGGGGGGATGGCCGGGCGCGAAGCGGTGCTGGCCGCCGCGCTGCCCATGCCCGCAGCGGCGCTTTACGAATCGCACTACGCGCGATGGCGGGACGCAGCGCGCGAGCGCACCGTGCCAGCCAAGCTGTACCTGCCCGCGCGCGCTAACAGCCCGGTACCGCTGGTCGTGTTCTCGCACGGCATCGGCGGCTCGCGTGAGGGCTATACCTACCTGGGCAAATACTGGGCCGCCAACGGTTATGCATCGCTGCACCTGCAGCACACAGGCAGCGACCGCAACCTGTGGGCCGGCAATCCGCTGGAACTCGTCACCCGCCTGCAGGGTGCGGCGCAGGAGGCTGAGGCCATGAACCGCGCACGCGACGTGTCGTTTGCGCTGGACCAGCTGCTGGCCGGTGAGCTGGCCGCGCGCATTGACCCGCTGCGCATCGCCGCCGCCGGGCATTCGTATGGTGCCAACACCGCGCTGCTGGCAGCCGGTGCGCAAGTGGTGCGCGCAGGCCGCCCCATGGACTTTGCCGACGCGCGCATCCGCGCCGCAGTGGTCATCTCGGCCCCGCCGTTTTATGGCGAGGCGGACCCGCAGGCCATCCTGTCGCATGTGCGTGTGCCCACGCTGCACATCACGTCCGCGGCGGACGACATCCGCATTCCCGGCTATTACTCGGGTGTGGACGACCGCAAAGCGGTGTATGCCTCCACCGGCAGCGCGCGCAAGGCGCTGGCCGTGTTCAAGGACGGCTCGCACAGCATGTTCACGGACCGGCTGGGCACCGGCGGTGCGCAGTGGAACCCGCAGGTCAAGGCCGCCACGCGCGAGCTGGCGCTGGATTTTCTGCGCTCGGTGTTTGACGGCCAGCCCAGCGGGTTTGAACCCGCTGCGGCGCGCCACCAGGCGCTGCTGCAGCGCTTTGAATCGCGCTATTGAGCTGCTGTTGCGCCGCTATGGGGAAGTGCGCGGCGCAAACTGCTTGCGCAAGCCCGCGCAGTAATCGCTGGGCGGCAAAGCGGGCGTCGTCACCACCCGGTCCGCCTGCGCTGAATCACCCGTTGCACCGCCCGCCTGCAACAGCAGCACCTTGGCGGTCAGGCCGGGCGCCAGATGCACCGGCACGCCGCGGTCGCGCAGCACATGGCCGCCACCGGCCACCAGCACCACCGTCTTGCCGGGCAGGTGCGCGCGCTCCAGCGCGTGGGCCATGCGGATGTCGCGGGCAATCTGGATGCGCGTCATGGGGGCGATCTGCGCCTCAGGCAGCAGGCCGCAATGGCCGTCGCGAATGGCCTGCTGCTGCGCCTGCAGGGCCGCAGGCGCAAGCCGTGCGTCCAGCTGCGCGTCGGCCATGACCTCGCGCATGCGTTCGCGCGGCAGGTTGGCGCCCAGCACCGGCACGCCCGCGCGTACCGCTGCCATCACGACCGGGCCGTAGGCACGCCAGGGCCAGGCCGCGTCATTCCAGCGCAAGGCGGCCCGTGCGTCGGCTTCGTCCGCGCGGCGCGTCAGGTTGGCCGTGGAGGCGCCGGCATCCGCCATTTCAATGGCCACCGCCGCCAGCGCCCCACGTGCGGCCAGGCTGTCGATCAGCGCGTGCTCCAGCCGCTGGTGGTCCGGTGCGTCGTGCTGTTCGCCGACCAGCAGCACATCCGCCGGCAGCAGCGCGGCCAGCGGTGCCTGCACACTGGGGTGCTCGCGCGGCCCGGCACAACTGGCCAGAAACAGCAAGGCAATGACGGCGAATCGACAGCGCATGAAGGGATACTACGGGACTTCCGATGTCCCGTCCGTTTGTTGTCCGCGTTGCCCTGACCCTGTTGCTTGCACTGGCCGCTGCCGGGCTGTGCGTGTGGCTGCGCACCCCCATTCCCTGGATGATCGGTCCGCTGCTGGCCACGGCGGTGGCGTCCATCCTCAATGCGCCCACCGAAAGCTGGGGACCGTTGCGCAACGCGGGGCAGTGGACCATCGGCACGGCGCTGGGCCTGTACTTCACGCCGCAGGTCACGGCCCTGGTGGGCAGCCTGTGGTGGGCCATCGCGCTGGGCATTGTCTGGGCGCTGGCGCTGGGCTGGGCCTTTGGCAGCTGGCTGCACCACGGCCACGCGCAGCGCTTTGGCGGCACGCCGCGCCAGCAGCGCGCGACCAGCTACTTTGCCGGGGCCATCGGCGGCGCGTCTGAAATGACATTGCTGGCCGAACGCGAAGGCGCCCGCACCGACCTGGTGGCGGCGGCGCACAGCCTGCGGTTGCTGATCGTGGTGCTGGTGATTCCGTTTGCGTTTACCTTCAGCGGGCTGCACGGCATTGACCTCACGCCGCCGGGCCCGCGCCTGGCGCAGTGGCCTGGCCTTGCGCTGCTGGCGGCGGCCACCGGTGCCGGCGCGTGGGTGATGCAGCGCCTGGGCCGTGCCAACCCCTGGTTTATGGGCGCGCTGGTGGTGTCCATGGGCCTGACCATGGCCAGCGTGCACCTGTCGGCCATTCCTCAGTGGATGACGAATGCAGCGCAGTTGGTGATCGGGGTGAGTCTGGGTGTGCGCTTCAGCGCAGATTTCCTGCACACCGCGCCGCGCTGGCTGGCGGCTGTGGCGCTGGGCACGTTGGTGATGGTGGGGGTGTGCGCCGCATTTGCCTGGGCGCTGGCCTGGGGAACCGGCTTGCATCCGGCCACCATGATTCTGGGCACATCACCCGGCGGCATTGCCGAAATGGCCATTACCGCCAAGGTGTTGCAGCTGGGCGTGCCCGTGGTTACTGCATTTCAGGTATGCCGCCTGGTGGCGGTGCTGGTGCTGGTAGAGCCGGTGTTTGTATGGCTGTATGGCCGGGCGCCTGCTGCCTGACGCCGCCGGGCGTCAGTGCATGACCAGCGGGTTCTGCGCCAGCTCGGCGTAGCCGTCCAGCGTGGTTTCGACCTCTTCCTGTGAAGGGGTATTGAGCTGCCATGCGTTGATCTGGCGCTGGAAAAGGTCCGCCCAGGAGCCGTCCAGGTAGACCTCCTTGTTGGTGCGCTTGTCCACGATCTCAAAGCCATGGCGCACGAGCGCGGGCGCTGCGGCGGGGTCATCTGCAGCCACGTCGCCCGCCTGCATGTGGACCACCACAAACGATTCAGAGTCGTAAAGCATTTGCATCGCATTTCCTTCGCAGCGTGGCTGCTACCTTGCAGTACGTAGCAACGTTCGAGCCAGTTTCAAGGCCTGCGCGGAAAGCCCGTTTCGCAGGGTCTGGCATTCAGGATAGGCGGGGTGGGGGCTAGAGCTTGTCAGCCCCATCCCACAGCAGGTCCACAAAATCGCCCCCCTGCTGCGTCAGCCGTACGCGCACGGGCAAGTAGTCCATGTCGGGTGCCACCCACAGTTCCACCTTCTGGTCGTTTTCGTGCCGCGGCGTTCGCTCCAGCTTGATGGTGGCCCGGGTGCGGTTGCGTATCTGCAGCTCTTCCTGGCCCTCAACCGTGAAAGTCCAGGTGTCGGCTTCGCGCACGCCGGCGGTCTGTACCTCCACGCGGGTGCCCGGCGGGTAGCGCTGCGGGTCGGCGGCCAGCATGGCGCCCAGTTGCAGCAGCACACTCAGCCGGTCCTGCGCGCCGGCCTGCA
>CALRZF020000265.1:0-5651 GCA_943372585.1 Ramlibacter sp. 2FC
TCATCCAGCCGGCCGGCACCGCCGCGCTGTTGACCAGGTGCAGGATGGCGACCGCCAGGATGAACGACCCATAGAACCAGTTGGCCACATAGATGTGCCGTACCTTGCGGATGCCGATGGTTCCGAAAAACACAATGGCATACGACACCCACACCAGCGTGATGAGGATGTCGATCGGCCACTCCAGCTCGGCGTATTCCTTGCCGGTGGTGTAGCCCAGCGGCAGGCTGATGGCGGCGGCCACGATGACTGCCTGCCAGCCCCAGAAGGTGAATGACGCCAGCTTGGGCGCAAACAGCGCCACCTGCCCGGTGCGCTGCACGACGTAATAGCTGGTTGCAAACAGCGCGCAGCCGCCGAATGCAAAAATCACCGCGTTGGTGTGCAGCGGGCGCAGGCGCCCGTAGCTGAGCCAGGGAATGCCGAAGTTGAGCTCGGGCCACGCCAGCTGGGCGGCAATCAGCAGCCCGACCAGCATGCCCACCACGCCCCAGACCACGGCCATCAATGAGAACTGCCGCACGACCGTATCGTGGTAGGCGGCAGCAGGTTGTATTTGAGTGTTCATCAGGCACCTTTATTCGTTCAGTGCCAGTGTCGGCGGCGCGCCCGGCCACCGTGTTGATGCATGTCAATCGCTGTGAAGAATGCGCTCGCCCTCGCCTTGCACGTCTTCAAACTGGCCCCGCCAGACGGCCCACCACAAGCCGCCCAGGATCAGCAGGGCCAGCGCGACAGACAGCGGAATGAGCAGGAAGAGGATGTCCATGGATGTGCCTTAGAAACGCGGCGCGCGGGCCAGCCGCGCAGAATTGAGCACCACACCCAGCGAGCTGGCCGCCATGCCCAGGCCCGCCAGCCACGGCGGCATCAGGCCCAGCACGGCCAGCGGCACGCACACGGCGTTGTAGACCGCAGCCCACAGCAGGTTCTGGCGCACCACGATGCGTGTGCGTTGCGCCTGCATCATCAGCGCCGCCACCGCGGCCAGCTGCCCGCCGGGGATCACCACGTCGGCGCGCGACTGCGTGATGGGCGCGGCCTGGCCCAGCGTGATGGACAGGTCGGCACAGGCCAGCACCGGCGCATCGTTGATGCCGTCGCCCACCATGGCCACAAAGTGCCCGCGCTGCTGCAGCGTGCGCACATGCGCAAGCTTGCCTTCGGGCGTGCGGTCGCCAAAGGCATTATTGATGCGCACGCGCCAGGCCAGGCGAGCCACATGGCGCATGCGGTCGCCCGACAGCAGTTGCAGGCGCAGACCCATGGCGCGCAGCGCACCCATGGCGTCCAGCGCATCGGGCCGGATGGTTTCGTCCAGGTCAAAGGTCGCCAGCCACCCCTGCGCATCGGCCAGATGCACCTGCAGCACGCCGTCGGCCCGCGGCTGCACGGGTGCGTCGCACAGGCTTGCCGAGCCCAGGCACAGGCTCTGGCCGCCCACCTGGCCGCGCAGGCCGCTGCCATGAATCTCCTGCACGCCGCTTGCGGCAAGTGCATCCACATCGCCCGCGTGGGCCACGATGGCGCGCGACGCCGGGTGCAGTGAATGACGGGCCAGCGCCGCGGCCAGCTGCAACGCCTGCGCTGCATCGGCCCCACTGCGCGTATGCACGGCCGACACCGCCATGCGGTCCAGGGTGAGCGTGCCGGTCTTGTCAAACACCATGGTGTCGATCGTGGTGCAGGTCTCAAGGGCCTGCAGCCTGCGCACCAGCACGCCGCGGCGCGCCAGCGCGCCCGCTGCAGCCAGCGTGGCCGCGGGTGTGGCCAGCGACAGCGCGCACGGGCAGGTGACGATCAGCACTGCAATGGCCACGCTGATCGCATGAGCCGGGTCGGTTCGCCACCACCATGCGGCCGAAGCCGCCGTGGCCACCAGCACCCCCACCAGAAACGGGCGCGCAATGCGGTCGGCCAGCTGGGCCAGGCGCGGCTTGCCCGCCGCTGCCTCGCCCATCAGCGCCACGATGCCGGCGTAGCGGGTGTCGGGGCCGATGCGCTCGATCTTCATCTGCACTGCAGACGTCAGGTTGTGGCTGCCGGCGATGACCGCCGCGCCGGCAGCGCGTGGCACCGGCTGCGATTCGCCGGTCAGCAGGGCCTCGTCCACCGTGGTGGCACCATCCAGCACGGTGCCGTCGGCCGGGAAGGCCTCGCCCGGCATCACACGCACCACATCGCCCACGGCCAGGCGGCGCACCGCCACACGCTCGAAGCTGCCGTCGGCGCGCTGTCGCTCCACGCTGTCGGGCAGGCGGCGCGACAGTGCGTCCAGCGATCCCGCGGTGCGGTCGCGCAGCCGCTGCTCCAGCATGCGCCCGCTGAGCAGGAAGAACACCAGCATGGTCAGCGAGTCGTACCAGACCTCGGCGCCCCAAGGACCGGTGCGGTCAAAGGTAGCCGCTGTGCTGGCACCAAACGCAATGAGGATGCCCAGCGCCACCGGCACGTCCATGCCGATGGTGCGCCGGCGCAGGTCGCGCCACGCGCTGGCAAAAAAGGGCCGGCAGGAAAACAGCATGACCGGCAGCGTCAGCACCCACGACGCCCAGCGCAGCAGCTGTTCGGCGTCGGCCGTCATGTCGCCGGGCTCGGCCACGTACGCGGGGAACGCATACATCATGACCTGCATCATGCAAAAGCCCGCCACCAGCCAGCGCCACAGCATCTGGCGCTGCGCCTTGGTGCGCACCTCGCGCTGCGCCAGGTCGGTGGCCGGCAGCGCGCGGTAGCCCGCACGTGCCACGGCCGCGAACCACTGCGACGGGCGCGTGGCGTCCTCGGCCCACACCACACGTGCCATCTGGCTGGCGCCGTTGACCGACGCCTCGCGCACGCCGGGCACGGCCAGCAGCGCCTGCTCGACCGTGAGCGAACAGGTGGCGCAGTGCATGCCGTCGATCGCCACATGCGACTCCCAGAACGCACCGCTACCTGCGGGCGGGCCGGGGCGGCTGAAGGCCTCCCAGCCGGCGCGGTCGTCCAGCACCGCCTGCAGCGCAGCAGCGGGCTCGCCGGCAGCTGTGCCAGCGTGTGTGGCAGTGACAGGGGACAGGGATGCCTGGAACATGCCTGCAAGGCTATCCGCGCGGTCATTGGCTGCCGTTGACATGGATCAACACGAAGACGCACCACGTGCGTAAGCTGGCATCACCGACCCCCGCAACCCCAAGGAGCAACGCATGTACAACCGCATCCTCGTCACCACCGACGGTTCCACGCTGTCCAAAAAGGCCGTAGCCTCCGCGATCGAGCTGGCCGCCCTGTGCGGCGCCGAGCTGGTCGCGCTGAAAGTCATCCCGCGCTACCCCATGAGCTACTTTGAAGGCTCCGTCGCGCTGGCACCGCAGGAAGTGGGCCGCATCGAAAAGCAGTGGGCCGACGACGGCCAGGCCGTGGTGGATGCCGTGAAGGCGGCCGCCGGCAAAAAGGGCGTCACCGCCCGCGCCGTGACCGCGCGCTCTGACCTGGTGGCTGAAGCCATCATCGCCGCGGCCAAAAAGCACAAGTGCGACCTGGTCGTCATGGCATCGCACGGCCGCAAGGGCATCAAGCGCATACTGCTGGGCAGCGAGACCCAACATGTGCTGACGCATTCGCACGTACCCGTGCTGGTGCTGCGCTGAGACCAGTCACATTTGAAAGACAAGGAGAACCCATGAAGATCCTGCTCGCCGTTGATGGCAGCCCCTACACCAAGAAGGCCCTGGCCTGGCTGACCGTCAACCAGACCCTGAGCGACCCCGGCGACGAATTGATCGTGCTGAACGTGCAGCCGCCGCTGCCCCCGCGTGCGCGCTCGGCCCTGGGCGCCGATGTGGTCAAGGCCTATCACCAGGACGAAGCCACCAAGGTCACTGCCCCGATCGAGAAATTCCTCAAACGCCATAAACTGCCCTCGCGCGTGATCTGGCTGGTGGGCACGCCGGCAGAAGAAATCCTGCGCGTGGCCCAGCGCGAAAAAGTTCAGCAGATCGTCATGGGTACGCACGGCCGCGGCGTGCTGGGGCGCGCACTGATGGGCTCGGTGGCCCAGCGCGTGGTGTCGGGCTGCACGGTACCGGTACTGCTGGTGAAGTAATTCACGGCGCGCTGCCTGCGCATTGTGTAAAGCCCGGGTGAATCCGGGCTTTTTTACGCCCCGGCTTATTTACGGTCTGTAACAATGTATGTTTGTGCGCACCTAATTTTTCAGAATCGTCCATGAGGTTGTTTTTCGCCCGCTGCCTGCTGGCCTGTTTGGCCTGGCTCGCGTTGCCCGCTTTGGCCCAGGTCTGCGCCATACCCGGCAAGGACGGCCCCGACGCCACGCTGTCGGGCGTGGTCAACACCTATTACCCGGGCACGGCCAATGCGCTGGCCGGCGCCACCACCATCAACGTCGGTACGGCGCGCGGCACGCCAGCGCTGGCCTCGGGTGACCTGGTGCTGGTGATCCAGATGCAGGACGGCGTGAACGCCGCAAACTTCGGCACCACACTGGCCGGCTATGGCAACGCCGCCAGCACGGCCGGCACGTATGAATACGCGCTGGTGCTGACCTTTGCGGGCAACGTGATCACCCTGGGCTCGCCGCTTGCCAACAGCTACCGCAACGTGCAGACCGCAGGCACCGCACGCCAGACCTTCCAGGTCGTGCGGGTGCCGCAGTATTCCGTGGCCACCGTACCGGGCGCCAACACGGTCACGCCGCTGCCCTGGAACGGCACCTCGGGTGGCATCGTCGCGTTTGATGTGGCCGGCACGCTGAACCTGTCGGGCACCATCAACGCCAGCGGCTATGGCTTTCGCGGCGGTGCGGGGCGCGTGCTGGCTGGCGGCGGCACCAACGCCAGCAACTCGGTGCGGTATTCCAGCACCAACAACAACGGCGGCATGAAAGGCGAAGGCACGGCCGGCACGCCGCGCAACACCTACGCCACCATCGGCGGCACCTACACTTGGGCCGGCGCGGGCGGCGACTTCTATCCCAACGGCGACAAGGGCTACGGCGCCCCCGGCAATGCGGGTGGCGGCGGCAATGACGGCGACATTGCCGGCAACTCGATGAACTCCGGCGGCGGCGGCGGCGGCAACGCCGGCGCCGGCGGCCAGGGCGGCAACACCTGGAACAACAACCTGGACGTGGGCGGGCGCGGCGGCAATGCCTTCACGCCCGCGGCCAACCGCATCGCCCTGGGCGGCGGCGGCGGCGCCGCATCCACCAACAACGGCGACGCCAACCACGCCACGTTCTCGGGCGGCTCGGGCGGCGGTGCCGTGCTGCTGCGCGCGGGCGCGTTCAGCGGCGCGGGCACCATCAACGTGTCGGGCGCCAACGCGCCCACGCCGGTCTCGGGCTGCTGCGATGACGGCGCACCCGGCGGCGGCGCGGGCGGCTCGGCCGTGCTGCTGGCGGCCAACAGCGCCGGCCTGTCGGCCATTACCGTCAACGCGCGCGGCGGCAACGGCGCGCCTACGCCCAACAACTCGGGCGACCACGGCCCGGGCGGTGGCGGCGGTGGCGGCGCGGTGCTGTCCACTGGCCCGGTGGCGGGTGCGTCCAGCGTGGCGGGCGGCACGCGCGGCGCCGTGACATGGAACGCGGCCAACGGCAACGACGGCGCCCTGCTCACCACGCAAAGCTTCACCGGCGGGGATGGCCCCGG
>CALRZF020000266.1:0-5540 GCA_943372585.1 Ramlibacter sp. 2FC
AGCGCATTCGGCTCGGTACATCGTCATGGAGTTTTCCCGGTTGGTCCGGCCTGGTCTGGGATGGCGTCTACGCTGATGCAGTTCTGGCCAAAAATGGTTTGGCAGCTTACGCGCAGCATCCGGCGCTGCGCACCGTCAGCCTGGACCGCACTTTCTACCGGCCACTGACCGCCAGCCAGTACGCAGCGTATGCAGCCCAAGTGCCTGATGACTTCCGGTTCGTGGTCAAGGCGCCCAGCCTGATCACTGATGCCGTGGTGCGCAGCGAAAGCGGGCGCGGCACACAACCCAACCCGGCATTCCTGGATCCAGCGCTGGCAGTCTCCGAGTTTGCCCAGCCCGCTCTGGACGGGCTTGGCAAACACATCGGCGCTCTGGTGTTCCAGCTAAGCCCCCTGCCCGCCCCTTGGATGCAAAAACTGCCTGAGCTGCTGGACCGCCTGGCCGCCCTGCTCGCGGCGCTACCACCACTGCAACCGCTGGCGCCAGACGCGGTTATCGCAGTGGAGGTGCGCAACCCGGAACTGCTGACCCCAGCGTTCGCCGCTGTTCTGCGCAACGCAGGCGCCACCTATTGCCTGGGCCTTCACCCCCGCCTGCCGCCTGTGCAGGACCAGTTGCCCATGTTGCGCGCCCTGTGGCCCGGCCCGCTGGTGTGCCGCTGGAACCTGCACAGCCGCCATGGCGCGCAAGGGTATGAAGAAGCCAAGGGCCTCTATGAACCGTTTGACAGGCTGGTGGACCCAGACCCGGCCACGCGCGCCGTACTGGCCAAAGTCATGTCGGCCACGGCCGCGGCCGGTCACAACGTCTACGTCACGATCAACAACAAGGCCGAAGGCTCGGCGCCACTGTCGGTATTGGGATTGGCCGGTGCTCTGGAAGACGCGAGAGCGTCAACGCCCACCGCCGCCGGCCCGGTGGGCCAGCTCAACGGCACTGCCTGAGAGGTTGAAGCTGACGGTGGGTACCGTGAAGTCACTGAACGGCGCGCCCAGGGCAATCTCGCCTTTGCCATGCAGCACGCATTCGTCGCGCCTCAGGGCCAACTCGGTATCGCTGCCGGTAAAGCGTACCCAGGTGCCGTAACTGCTCAGGTCACACAGCACAAAGGTGCCGTTGCGCCATTCAATCTTGGCGTGAAGACGCGATACCCGCTGGTCGTTGACAACGAACTCGGCTTCCACCACCCGGCCCAGATGGATCGGCAGGTCTGCGGATTTGAAAGTGGCATTCACGTCCAGCCATGACAGCTCAATCTGGCCCAGCACGGTGTCCGCGCGTTGCGCTTTCAGCAGGTCCAGCGAGCCGGGCGCGGTCAACAGTTCCGAGACCACTTCCTCATGCCATTCGATGCGGTACACAACGCGCTTTTCTGCCTTGCCACGAATACTGATGGGCCCCAGGCTGCGAAAGCGCACGCCGTCCGGCGGATTCGCAATACGGTCCACCACACTGTCGGTGGCCCAGATCTGGTCGGCTCCCGACAGGTCGGACAATCGGGATGCCACGTTGACCGCATCGCCATAACAATCGCCGTCGACTTCCACGATCTCTCCGCAAGCCACGCCCACCTGCAAGCGCATGCGAAGTTTCGGGGGCCAGTTGAGGATGCGCTTGAGATGGTTGCGCTGCAGTTCCACCACGGCGTTGACCGCATCGCCTTCCTTGGGGAAAACGGCCAGAACGCCATCGCCGAGCGTTTTCACGACCCTGCCGCGATGTGATTCGCAGACCTGGCTGATCCATTGCGTCAATCGGGTGATGGCTTCGGTGGCCTTGGCGTTGCCCAAGGCTTCAAAGACGCCTGTGCTTCCCGTCAGGTCTGCAAAGACAACCGTGCTAGTAACCGCCATGCCCCGCCGTTGTGGAGTTGTTTGTGCGGCAAGTTTAGAGCATGCCGCTGCTATCACGCTGAGGCAGTTTACGACTCCACATGGAGTCAGAAATTAGAAGTAACTTCACGTTTCGTTACCAAGTCATTGATTTCACGTGTGGTTTTCCGTTAACTACGTCACAGGTTTGACTTGCGCTTCATCCATGCTAGGCATAACTTGTCGGTCTGTACAGCAGATTAATTTCTTGCACGATAAAAAAAGAGCCCCATGCGTTGGATCAAACCCAATCTTCGAAGCAGCATTTATGGATTGCTGGGCGGTACGCCCTCGCAGCCTTCCGAGTCCATGCTCGAAAACGGCACTGAAGACATCCGCCAGGCCATGCTGGACATGCTGGGCGACGCCGGTGGGCAGCAGTTTCCACAGGTGACACGCCGGGTGCGCTATGCCAACGATGTACAGGCGTTGTGGTACCTGCGTGGTGACCTCATGGCAGCGCTGTCGGCAGTGCAAGGCGAAGTTCAGGCCCGCGAAC
This sequence comes from Ramlibacter sp. 2FC, assembly GCA_943372585.1. Lineage (GTDB taxonomy): Bacteria > Pseudomonadota > Gammaproteobacteria > Burkholderiales > Burkholderiaceae_C > RAM1. The sequence continues at coordinate 2,374 of CALRZF020000266.1, forward strand.
AAATCCTCAAGCTGACGGGCATGTTTCGAGGTCTGTTGCCCGCCGGGCTGACGTCACGCCCCAGCTCTCTGCTCGGCTGACACCCACCTGGCTGCCAGCCAGAGCCCCCTCGCCGGCTCAGTGCTGGTGACCCCAAAGCAGGAATGCGTCCCGCCCCTCAACGGCCAGTTGCACCGGTGCGCCCACAGGCAGCAGCACCTTGGTCGGCACATGGCCGAACGGCAGGTTCTGCAACACCGGCGTCTTGATGCGGGTGCGCAACCAGTCCACGACGGTTTGCAGTTTGAAGCCCTTGTCATGGGGCACCAGCTTGTAGTTGGTGAATTGCCCCATGAGGATGGCCTTTTGCTGCGCCAGCACACCCGCGTGCAGCAACTGGGTCAGCATGCGCTCCAGCCGGTAAGGGTGCTCATGCACTTCTTCCAGGAACAGAACGCCACCCTTGATGGCCGGCAGCCACGGCGTGCCGACCAGGCTGGACAGGACTGCCAGGTTGCCGCCCCACAACACGGCATCCTTGACGGCCCAAACGCCGTCTTTGCGCGAAGCAAGCGCCGGCGTGTTGCGCGGCAGTTGCCAACCAGTGCCTTCACCATGCCCGCCGATCAGGTCGTCAAAGCAGGCCTCCATGATGTCGTCCGGCGTGCCGTCCACACCAAAGTCCTCGCCCACCGCCGGGCCCGCCCAGGTGACTGCACCGGTTTTGGCCAGCACCGCGTTCTGGAAGGCCGTGAAGTCGCTCAACCCTACAAACTTGGTTCCGCCGTGCACGGCCTTGGCCACACGCTTGTAGTCGATGCCCGGCAGGATACGCGTCAGGCCATAGCCGCCGCGTGAGATCAGCGCCACGTCGGCGCCACTGGCCGCCGCGCGATGGATGGCCGCCAGCCGCGTTTCGTCGTCACCGGCAAAGCGCATGTGGCTTTTGAGCGCCGCCTCATCGATTTCAACCTCGTGACCCAATGCGCGCAGACGGGCTACGCCACGTTTGAACGCCGCCTTGTCGCGCACAGCGCTGGACGGCGAAAAGATGTAGATGTGTTTTTTCACGGAACGAAGTATCCCACTGCCGCATGCGCCACTGCTTCGCCATGCTCCTGCACGAAGTGGCCGGCCTGTTCCAGCACCATGGGCGGCGGGCAATTGCGGATCATTCGTTGCAAGCCCTGCATGACCGGCAGGCCCAGCACTGGATCCTGTGCGCCCACGGCCATGAGGGTCTGTCCGGACCAGCGCTCACGCCAGAAGTCGCGCGCTTCGCGCGAAACGGCGGCGCCGTCGGAATCAGCGAATTCGGGCACCATGGGTGGGAACGCTCGCAGCGCCGCGCGGTGCCCCCTGTCGGGAAACGGCGCGTTGTAGGCCGCGCATTCGGCCGCACCCATCTGTGGGTTGCCGCGCGCAAACAGGCGCGCCACGTCAAATTCGGGGTTCTTCGCACACATCTCGCGCCAGGCCAGAAAGCCCGGACTCAGCGGCGCATCACCGGTTCCCAGCGTGGTGTTCATGACCAGCAAGCCCTTGTAGCGGTTCGGTGCGGCCATCGGCAGCGTCAGGCCCAGCAGGCCACCCCAGTCCTGCACCACAAGCACCACGTTGCGCAGGTCCAGGCGCTGCACTAACTCCAGCAGCACCTGGCGGTGCCAGCTGAAGCTGTGCGCCGCGTCTTTTTTGGGCTTGTCGCTCTTGCCAAAGCCCGGCAGGTCCGGCGCCACCACACGGCCTCCGCTGGCCAGAAAGATGGGAATCATCTTGCGGTACAGGTAGCTCCAGGCCGGGTTGCCGTGCAGGCACAGCCAGGTCAGCGGCGCATCCGCAGGGCCTTCGTCCAGGTAGTGCATGCGCAAACCGTCCAGCGCCGGCAGGTCGTGCAGGTAGTGCGGTGCCCACGGGTAGCCGGGCAGGTTGTCAAACCGCGAATCGGGTGTACGCAAGGCATCGTCACGCAAGGGCGATGCTTGCATACGGGACGATTCCCGCCGCTCCCGGAAAAACGTGCTCAACAAGGCGCCGCATTCTTCAGCCAGCACGCCGCCCTGCACCGTCGTCTGGTGGTTGATGCGGCGCTCGGCAAATACGTCCAGCACGGAACCCGCCGCTCCGGTTTTGGCGTCTGCGGCGCCAAACACCATGCGGGCCAGCCGCGCATGCAGCATCGCGCCACTACACATGGCGCAAGGCTCCAGCGTCACATACAGCGTGCAGCCATCCAGCCGGTAATTGCCCAGCCGCGCCGCTGCAGCGCGAAGGGCGGCAATTTCGGCGTGGGCCGTCGGGTCGTGGCTGTCTACGGGCGAGTTGCGGCCCACCGCGATCACTTCGCCATTTCGCACGACGACCGCGCCCACCGGTACCTCGCCAGCGGCAGCCGCCTCACGCGCCTGCGCCAGCGCGAGCGCCATGAATTGCTGGTCTTGCAGGTTGACCATGCGCGGCTTACCCGCCCAGGCCCAGCGCATCCATCCAGCCAGCCAACGCGCGTTCGTTGTCGTTGCCTGCCGCGTAACCCGCCTTCAGTGCCGCATGCGATTCAGGACGGTGCTGGTTGATCTTGACCTTGCACTGCAGCTCGGTCACGCGCAGTTCAAAACCCATGATGCCGGCCAGCATCTTGTTGCCGAACTCCTCACCCAGCGCGCGCCATTGATCGGCATACGGCGGCTCATGGTCGCCGATCAGCTTCTTGAGCAGGCGGTCTTTCGCCGAGCCATCCTCCACCAGCGTGGCCTGCACCGTGCAGTGCACCGCCAGGTAGTTCCAGCTGGGCACGCGCGCCAGGTCGGGGTAGACCTTGGGCGACAGGTAAGCGTGCGGTCCCAGAAAGGTCACCACGGCTGTCGGGCGGGCCTGCAGGTAACGCCAGTGAGGGTTGGGCTTGGCGCAGTGGCCCAGCAGCACAAAACCGCCCTGCCCGTCGTCGTCCCCTGGCCGCTCCTCCAGGTGCAGCGGCAGGTTCGTCACATAAGGCAAACCGGCGTCATCCACCGAGATCAGACTGGCAAACGGATGCTCGCGCATCAGGCGCGCGGCGATGGCGCGGTCGGTCGATTTGAATTGGGGCGGCTGGTACATGCGCGCCATTGTGCCGCGCCCGGTGGCCGCTCGCCGAACGCCGATCTGGTTAGTCTTTCAGGCCCGCCAGCACAGTGGCCCAGAGCTCAGTGGCA
>CALRZF020000267.1:0-5503 GCA_943372585.1 Ramlibacter sp. 2FC
GTTGCCCGTGCATGTGGCCGAGCAGCTCAAGCAGGGCGGCCGCGCCCCCGCGGTGAAGTACGCCAACATGGGCGTGCTGTTTGCCGACATCGCGGGCTTCACGCGCTATGCCAGCCGCCTGCCGCCCGACGCGCTGGTGATGATGCTCAACCAGGTGTTCTCCTGCTTTGATGACCTGGCGCGCGAGCACGGCGTGGAAAAGATCAAGACCCTGGGCGACGGCTACATGGCTGTGGCGCACGATGGCGTGCGCGGCCTGTGCGGGCTGGCGCTGGCCATGCACCAGGCCATGGCGGCCTACAACAGGGCGAACGGCACCGACTTGTGCCTGCGCATCGGCATCCATGCCGGCCCGGTGGTGGCCGGCGTCATCGGCACCCGGCGGCCGTTGTATGACGCATGGGGTGATACCGTCAACGTGGCCAGCCGGTTCGAATCCGCCGCGCCGCCGGGCGCCACGCTGGTCAGTGCCGAGGTGTACGCGCAAGCGTCCGGCGGCTTTGTGTTTGACGCCGTGCCCTGTGTGCAGCTGCGCGACTGCGGCAGCGTCAAGGGGTGGCTGTTGCAGGCCAGTGCCGCAGCAGCAGCACCAGAGCGTCTGGCTGCACCAGCTTGACCTGGTGCGTGCGGGCAAAGCGCTGGGCGTTGTCGCTCAGTGTGCCCAGCGTGACGTACTGGCATTCGCTGGCGCCGCGCGCCTGCATGGCGGCGTGCAGCTCCTGCAGCGCCTCCACGCCCGGCTTGGCGGCTTTCCAGCGCTTGGCGGCCACCACCGCCGTCTTGCCCTGGCGCGTGAGAACGAAGTCGGCGGCGCCACTGGCGTCGTTCACGCGCTGCACCGTGTAGCCGTCGCGCTGCCAGGCCTGCTCCAGCGCGTTGGCAAAGTCGCGCCAGGACATGGCCGACACGGCGTTCAGGATGGCCTCGGTCTTTTTGGCGCTGGGCGCCTGCAGCTGCTGCCACAGCGCAATGCAGCCGATGGCCAGCATCGGAAAGCCACCCATGGCGCCGAAAATCCAGTACTGGTCAGGCAACAAGGCCTTGGACGCACCCGCAAACACGATGGCAATCAGGATGCTGATCCACCAGGGCGAACGCAGCAGGACGGCGAACAGCGAGTTCGGCGCCATCTTGAATTTCATGGCGGGGCTTTCAGTGGTGGTGGCCGCCTGCGCCATGCACATGGCGGTGGGCGATCTCTTCGGCCGTGCCGGCACGCGTGCCCACCACCTTGAGCGTGAAGCGCAGCGCCTTGCCGGCCAGCGGATGGTTGCCGTCCAGGTGCACCTCGGCGCCCTTGATCTTCATGACCGTGAACGCCACCACCGAGCCGTCTTCGCCCCGGCCTTCCAGCTGACCGCCGACTTTCACGCCGGGCGGGAACTGGGTCTTGGGGATGACCTGCACCAGCGACTCATTGCGCAGGCCAAAGGCATCTTCAGGGCCCAGGTCCAGCACCACCTGGTAACCGGGTTCCTGGCCGTCCAGGGCTTCCTCGATCTTGGGCAGCGTGTTTTCGTAGCCGCCGTGCAGGTAAACCATGGGTTCCTTGCTCTCTTCGATCAGTTTGCCCGTGGGCTCGGCGATCTTGAACTGGAGGGACACAACCGTGTCTTTGGTGATTTTCATCCCCCGATTTTGCCGTGACTTGCATCCCCATTTGGGCAGTACAGTCTGGGGTCCCCGTTTTGACAGCCCCTGATGACCGACACCGAAGCCTCCACCAGCGCCCAACCGCCTGCCGCCCCGCCCACCGCCAAAGCTGAAAAGCCCGCCGGCAAGCCCGCCCGAAAACCCGCCGGTGCGCGGCCGCAACGCCAGCCCAGCCCGGTGCTGGAGCGGCTGTTTGCGCTGTACCCGAAGATGTTCGGTGCCCGCTTCCTGCCGCTGAAGCTCGGTGTGTACCAGGAGCTTCTGGCCCTGCACCCCGACGACTTCAAGAAAGAAGACCTCAAGATCGCGCTGGGCCAGCATGCCCGTTCCACCCGCTACCTGGAGGCCGTTGCCATGGGCGAGCAGCGCCATGACCTGAACGCGCAACCGGTGGAGCCGGTGGCGCCCGAGCATGTGCACCACGCCATCCTGGAAGTGTTCCGCCGCCGCCAGGCGCGCGGGCCGCAGGCCGCAGCGATCTGGCTGCGCACCCGTTTTGTCGCAGCCATCCAGGCATCAGGCCTGGCGCGCGACGCCTACATGGAGCGCATGCCCACGCCCGACCCGGTGGCCGCCGCCGTGCTGGATGAAGCCTTTGCACAGCTGGGTGAGCACGCCGCCAAAAACGAGGCCCTGCGCCGCGCGTATGCGGCCAGCGGCAAAACGGTGGAAGAATTTGCCGACATGTATGGCATGGATGAGTCCGCCGTGAAGGCGGCCGTCGGCGGCTAAAGCTGGACGGAAGCTTCGCCCACCCCGGCGAAGCGGGCGGTCACCAGGTCACCTGCCTGGGCTTTCAGCATGCCGCACCAGGTGCCCGTGGTGACCACGGTGCCCGCCGGCACCGTGGCGCCGTCGCGCGTGGCATGGCGCAGCCACAGCGGCAGCAGCCAGGCCGGGTCGCGCAGCGAATGCGTGCCGGCAAAGTGCTGCGGGGCTTGCGTGCCGATGGTTACCTCGCAGGTTTGCGCGGACCATTCGCGCGCCACAAACGGCGCCCAGGCGCCCAGCGCCAGCGCGCCGTGCACCTGCAGGTCGGCCAGCTTGAGCAGGGCCGGTACCCTGGGTAAATCCTGCCAGCGTGAATCCACCACTTCAATCGTCACCGTCATGCCATCCACAAGCGCGACGGCGGCCTCGGGCGTCAGCGCTGCGGCTTGCGCGGGCGTGACGGGTTGGCCCAGCCGCAGCGCCACCTCGGCTTCGATCAGGCGTATATTGAAGTGCAGGTCGCGCATGTCGGCGGGGCTGTTGCGTACGCCGCTCGCCGGCAGCGGCGCATGGGTCAGGGTGGCCGTGCGTGACGGCCCGCCCGACTTCCAGTGGCGGGGTACGGTTGCCGCATCGGGGCCGTCCAGCGCGCGCAGGACCAGAGCCTGTACGGCATAGGCCTGTTCAGCCGACGTCAGAATGTCTGCCAATGGCGCGGCGTCGGCGGGTCGTTGCTGTTCGCGGGCCGCGATCAGGGCGGCGGCGACGGATTCAATGGAGTGGGATGCCATGGGGGCCCTGCAGGATTGGGGCCTTATGGTAACGGCAGCAACGCAGCGATCTGCTCCGGCGTCCATCCCGCTTCGCGCATGACCTCGCTCGTGTGCTGGCCCAGCGCAGGCAGATCGAAGGTGGTGCGCCCTGGCTCGCGCGCGAACTTGATTGGTATGCCCAGTTGCGTCGCGGGTCCGCCGTCTGCCGCGCTGCGTTCCTCGCGCATGCCGCGCGCGGCCAGTTGCGGGCTGCGCAACGCCTCGTGCAGGCTCTTCACCGGCGCCCAACACACGTCCAGCGGCGCCAGGAACGACTCCCAGTGCGCCAGCGGCTGCGTGGCGAACGTGGCGCTGAAAAATTCGCGCACCGGCGCCTGGCCCGGCCCCGGCGGCAGCCGGCACAGGTCGACCAGGTCGGGGCGGCCCAGCGCGGTCAGCAGGTTGTGCGCGAACTTGATTTCCGAGCCACCGATGGTCAGGTGGCGACCGTCCGCGCAGCGGTAGATGTTGTACATGGCGTTGCCGCCAAAGGACCGCTCGTCCTTGGGGTTCATGTCCCGGTCCTCGGCGAACGCCGGGCCCACCACGTTGACCAGCCAGGCCACCAGGCTGTCCTGCATCGAGATGTCGATGTAGTCGCCCTGCCCGGTTTTCTCGCGGCGCAGCAGCGCCATCAGCACGCCGTTCATCGCCATCAGCGACGACGCCATGTCCGCTGCCGGAATGCTGGGCAGGGCCGGCTGGCCGTCCTGCCCCAGGTTCAGGCTGACCACGCCGCTTTCGGCCTGGATGCTGACGTCGTGCGCCGCGCGCTGCGCATACGGGCCGGTCTGGCCGAACGCCGCGATCGAGCAGTAGACGATGCGCGGGTTCACCGCGCTGACCGCCGCATAACCCACGCCCAGGCGGTCCACCACGCCGGGGCGGAACGCCTCGACCACCACGTCGGCCTGGCGCGCCAGTGTCATGAACGCGGCCAGCCCGCAGGGGCTTTTCAGGTCCAGCATGACGCTGCGCTTGCCGCGATGCGTGTTGCGGAACCACACGCTTTCACCGCCTTCGCGCAGGCCGATGGTGCGCGTGGGCTCGCCGACGGGCGCCTCGATGCGGATCACGTCCGCGCCGTGGTCGGCCATCATCATCGTGAAGTGCGGGCCGGGCAAAAAGTTCGACAGGTCCAGGACCTTGATGCCTTCGAGTTTCATGTCAGATCACATTCTGTTGCCGCAGGTCCGCGATTTCCGCGGCGCTGAAACCGCAGTCTGCCAGCACGCCGCCGGTGTCCGCGCCCAGCGGCGAGCAGGCCACGCCGGGCGGCCGTGTGCCGTCCAGCTTGATGGGGCTGGCCACCGTGCGCAGCGGGCCGCCGGGATGCGGCAGGTCCTGCACCAGGCCGCGGTCGCGCGCATAGGGGTTGTCCAGCGCCTGCGCCAGGTGCAGCACCGGCGCGGCGGGCAGCTTGCCGCCCAGGCGTTGCATCCATTGCGCCGTGGTGGCAGCGGCGAACGCGGTGTCCAGAATTTCTGACAGCGCCTGGACGTTCTCGCGGCGCAGCTCAGGCGTGGCAAAACGTGCGTCCTGCACCAGCTCCGGCTGGCCCATCGCATCGGCCAGGGCCCGCCAGAACTTGGGCGTCATGCACATGATGAACAGCCAGCCGTCGGCGGTGCGCACGAGCTGGCATGGCACCGTGGTGGGGTGGGCTGACCGCGGCATGCGCCGGATCGCATCGCCCGCGCTCAGGTACCAGGTGGCGGGGTAGGTGAGCTGCGCCATCGCCACGTCGAACAGGCTCACGTCCACGTCGCGACCCTGTCCGTGCGTGCGCGCTCCCAGCACGCTGGCCAGCAGCGACATGGCGGTCGTCATGCCGGTCATGAAGTCGACCATGCTCACGCCCATGCGCGCGGGCGGGCCGTCGGGCTCGCCGGTCAGGTACAGGTAGCCCGCCTCGGCCTGCATGAGGTAGTCGTAGCCCGGCCAGTTGGTGCGCTCGTTGTCGCGGCCGTACGCCGACAGGTGCGCACACACGATGGCGGGGTTCACGTCCTTCAGCGCGTCGTACGTCAGGCCCAGCTTGGCCGGCTGGTCGCCGCGCAGGTTGTTCATGACGGCGTCGGACCTGGCCGCCAGCCGCCGGAACACGGCCTGGCCGGCGGGTGACTTCAGGTCCAGCGTCAGGCTTTTCTTGTTGCGATTGAAGCTCTGGAAGAACAGGCTGTCGGGGCGGCCCGTGCCGTCGTCCAGCAGGTGCGGCGCTGTGCCGCGCGCCACGTCGCCGCCGTCGGACGGGTTCTCGATCTTGATGACCTCGGCGCCCAGGTCGGCCAGCTGCATCGAGCCGAACGGGCCCGCGCCGTACTGCT
>CALRZF020000268.1:0-5496 GCA_943372585.1 Ramlibacter sp. 2FC
GTCCAGCTGCTCGTCGTCTTCCACAAACAGCACGCTGGTGCGCGAGTCCTCACACAGGTAATGCACCTGGCTGGCGGCATCTGTCGGATAGATGCCGTTGGCCACGCCACCCGCGCTCAGCACAGCCAGGTCGGCCAGCACCCATTCAATGACGGTGTTGGACAGGATGGACGCGGTGTCACCGGGCTTGAAGCCCAGGCTCATCAGGCCGCCGGCGATCTCGCGCACAGCCTCACCGGTCTGCTTCCAGGTCCAGCTGCGCCAGATGCCCAGCTCTTTCTGCCGCATCCAGATGTTGTCGCCGCGCTGCTGCACGCCGTTCCAGAACATGGCGGGGATGGTGTCGCCCTCGAGCACGACGCGTGTCTCGGGCTGGATGTGTGAAAGGTCCCACAAATTACTCATACAAATTCTCCGCATTCACGCAACCCATTCGGGGACGCCGCGGAACCGGCTTTGCCGGGCCGCTGGCGTCGCCCCCCAGTGGGGGGAGGCGGCCGCAGGCCGCTTCGGGGGGCGTCATAGTTATCTCCAGTTCTTCTTTTTCTTCCAGCGGCGTTCACCACGCACGCCTTCTTCCTTCATGCCCAGGTAAAACTCCTTGATGTCTTCCTTCTCGCGCAGGCGGGCACAGGTGTCTTCCATGACGATGCGGCCGTTCTCCAGCACGTAGCCGTAGTCGGCCGCATTGAGCGCCATGTTGGCGTTCTGCTCCACCAGCAGGATGGTGGTGCCGCGCTCGCGGTTGATGCGCACGACGATCTCGAAAATTTCCTTGGTGAGCTTCGGGGAAAGGCCCAGGCTGGGCTCGTCCAGCAGGATCAGGTCGGGCGACGCCATCAGCGCGCGGCTGATCGCCAGCATCTGCTGCTGCCCGCCTGACAACAAGCCGGCGTCTTGCGCGGCGCGTTCGCGCAGGATGGGGAAATAGCCATACACCGCCTCCATGTCGCGCGCCACGCCGTCGCGGTCGCGGCGGGTGTAGGCGCCCATCAGCAGGTTGTCGCGCACCGACAGCAGCGGGAACACCTCGCGCCCCTCGGGCACATGGCTCAGGCCCTGCTGCACGATCAGCGCGGGGTCGCGGGCGGTGATGTCATTGCCCTTGAATTCAATGCTGCCCTTGCGTGGGTCGATGATGCCGCTGATGGTCTTGAGGATGGTGGTCTTGCCCGCGCCGTTGGAGCCCAGCACGGTGGCGATCTCGCCACGGCGCACCTGCAGGCTCACGCCGCGGATGGCCTTGATGGGGCCGTAGGCGCTTTCGACGTTCAAAAGCTTCAACACGGGCAGGTCACTCACTGCGGGGGGTACCTCACTCATGCGGACCTCCGCAGGGATGACACGTCGTCCACCGAGCCCAGGTAGGCCTCGATCACGCCGGGGTCGTTTTGCACTTCGCGCGGTGTGCCGGTGGCCAGCACCTCGCCCTGGTTCATGGCCAGCACACGGTCAGACACCTTGGACACGAGCGACATGTCGTGCTCCACCATCAGCACCGTGATGCCCAGCTCGTGCTTGATGTCCTGGATCCAGAAAGCCATGTCGTCGGTCTCTTCCACGTTCAGGCCGGACGACGGCTCGTCCAGCAAAAGCAGCTTGGGCTCGGTGCACAGCGCGCGGGCCAGCTCCACCACCTTGCGCACGCCATAGGGCAGGCCGGCCACCATGGCGTCGCGGTGGTGTTGCAGGTCCAGGAACTCAATGACCTTCTCGACCTTCTCGCGCGCCTCGATCTCCGCCTGGCGCACCTTGGGCGTGAAGAACATCTGGCTGAACAGACCGTTGGTGGCATGCGTATGCCGCCCGATCAGCAGGTTGTGCAGCACGGTGGCGTGCTCGAACAGCTCGATGTTCTGGAAGGTTCGGGCAATGCCCAGTGACGCAATCTTGTGCGGCGGCTGGTCTGTCAGCGGCACACCCAGGTAGTCAATGCTGCCGGTAGTGGGCGTGTAGATGCGGCTGATCAGGTTGAACACCGTGGTCTTGCCCGCGCCGTTGGGGCCGATCAGGGTGAACACCTCGCCGGGCTTGACGTCAAAACTCACGTTGTTGACGGCCAGCACGCCGCCAAAGCGCACGCTGAGGTTTTTGGCAGAGAGAAGTACTTCGCTCATTTCAGGCGATCCGATTTCTGGAATGATTTCTGCCGTTTGAACAGGCCCTTGCGGTAGAACGGGAAGAGCTGGAAGTAGGTCCGTATCTTCAGCCAGCGCCCGTACAGGCCCAGCGGCTCGAACAGCACGAAGCCGATCAGCACCGCGCCATAGATCACGGCCTTCAGGCCCGGCGCCTGGCCGATGGCGTCCGGCAGGAAGTCCTTCATCGCGCTGATCGCCTGCGGCAACCCGATGAGAAAGATCGCACCCAGGAACGCACCATGGATGGAGCCCAGCCCGCCGATCACCACCATCAGCAGCAGGTCAATCGACTGGATGATGTTGAACTGGTCGGGTGACAGAAAGCGGATCTGGTGGGCATACAGCGCGCCGCCAATGCCCGCCAGCGCGGCCGAGATCGCAAAGCTCATGGTCTTGTAATAGGCCAGGTGGATGCCCATGCTCTGCGCGGAGATTTCGGAATCGCGGATCGCCACAAAGGCGCGGCCGGTGTGTGAACGCAGCAGGTTCACCACGGCCAGTGTGGCAATGACCGTGATGACCAGGCACACGAAGTAGAACGACGCGCCGGTGTCGGCTGTCCAGCCGAACATCTTGATCTGGCCCACGGTCTTGCCGGCGTTGCCGCCTGTCACGCTTTCCCAGCGGGCAAAGACCTCTTCCACAATGAAGCCAAACGACAGCGTGGCAATGCCGAGGTAGATGCCCTTGACCCGCAGCGCGGGCAGGCCCACCACCACGCCTACGATGGCCGCCAGGGCTGCGCCCGCTGCCAGCGCCAGCGGGAACGGCCAGCCCATGCCGGTGAGCACGGCCTGTGTGTACGCACCCACGCCAAAGAACGCCGCGTGCCCGATGGAGAACTGCCCGGTAAAACCCGCCAGCAGCATCAGGCCCACGCCCACAATGCCGTAGATCAGGATGAAGGTCAGCTGCGCCAGCAGGTATTCGCTGACCAGCCAGGGTGCCAGTACCAGCAGCGCGCACAGCACGCTGTACCAGAACACATGGCCGCCATGCTTGGCCAGCTTGATGTCCTGGCCGTAATCGGTCTTGAAAATGAAGCGCATGGCCTGTTTAAACCTTCTTGCGGAGTTTTTCGCCGAACAGACCGTTGGGTTTGACCATCAGCATGACCAGCACCACGATGTACGCGGCGGTGTCCTTGAAACCATCGGGCAGATAAAAGCCCGACAGCGATTCCACAATGCCGATGATCAGCCCGCCCACAATGGCGCCCGGCAGGCTGCCAAAGCCGCCCACCACGGCGGCCGGGAAGGCCTTCAGGCCGATGAAGCCCATGTTGGCGTGCACGAAGGTGATGGGCGCCAGGAGCAGCCCGGCAATGGCCGCCACGGCCGCGGCCAGCCCCCAGACCAGCCCGTTCAGGCTCTTGACCGGAATGCCCATGTAGTACGCCGCGAGCTGGTTTTGTGACGACGCCTGCATGGCAATGCCGATCTTGCTGTAGCGGAACACCGCAAACAGCACCGCGCACAGCGCGGCGGTCGAGGCAATCACCACCACCTGCTCGATGTTGATGACCAGCGCGCCGATGCCGTTGGCGTCGCCGCCCATCTTCCAGATCATGTCCTTGTAGGGCACGGGCAGGGTGTGGGTTTCGGTGCCGATGTTGGGGATCATGGTGATCAGCCCGCGCGCTACATAGCCGATGCCGATGGTCAGCATGACGATGGAAAACGCCGGCTGGCCCAGGATGGGGCGGATGACCAGGCGCTCGAGCACCACGCCGAACACAGCCATGGCCGCAATGGCGCTGATGACAGCCAGCCAGAACGGAAAGCCCAGGAACGTCATGCAGGCCAGACCGCCAAACGCGCCCAGCATCATGAGCTCGCCCTGGGCAAAGCTCACCGTCTCGGTGGCCTTGTAGATCAGGACAAAGCCCAAAGCGATCAGCCCGTAGATGCAGCCTTGCGATATGCCGCTGATCAGCAGTTGAAAAACTTGCACCGTGTCTCCTGAGGGGTATGCCGGTTGTCTTGTGAGGCTTGGTTATATCTGCCCGTACTGCTATCGGTTACAGGGTTGTTCCGCATACCGTGTCGCTTGGGCATCACGGCTAATGGAGGCATGAACGAATCTGTACGTGTGGACAAGCTGGGCGACGTCACCGTCGTGACACTGGACCGGCCCGAAGTGCGCAACGCCGTGGACGCGGCCACCGCGCGCAGCCTGTACGAGGCCTTTGTGGCCTTTGAGGAAGATGCGCAGGCGCGCGTGGCCGTGTTTCACGGTGCGCACGGGCATTTCTGCGCGGGCTGGGACCTGCAGGCCGGTGCACGCATGGCGCGCAATGAAGGCGGGCCGGGGGTGCTGACTGACCTGGACTTTGATCCTGCGTATGACAAGCCATTGGGCCCCATGGGGCCGTCGCGCCTGCTGCTGTCCAAGCCGGTGATCGCTGCCGTCAGCGGCGCGGCCGTGGCCGGCGGCATGGAGCTCGCGCTGTGGTGCGACATGCGCGTGATGGAAGAAGACGCCTATTTCGGCGTGTACTGCCGCCGCTTTGGCGTGCCGCTGATCGACGGCGGCACGGTGCGCCTGCCGCGGCTGGTGGGCATGGGCCATGCCATGGACCTGATCCTGACCGGGCGCAAGGTGCAAGCGCCAGAAGCGCTGGCCATGGGCCTGGCCAACCGGGTGGTGCCAAGAGGGCAGGCGCGTGAGTCAGCCATTGCGCTGGCGCGTGACCTGGCGAAGTTCCCGCAGGCCACCATGAACGCCGACCGCATGAGCGCGTATGTTCAGTGGGACCTGCCCCTGGCGCAGGCCCTGCACCAGGAATGGGAGCGCGGCAAGCACCGGATTGGCGACGGGCTTGAGGGGGCGGGGCGCTTTGCGTCAGGCGAGGGCCGGCATGGCAAGTTCGACTGAAAAATTGGATGTCATGGCAACGGCTGCTGCCGTTGCCGGTACCAGCGCTGAATACGGATTTCACCTTTCACAACCCGATAGTCAAAGCTGTGCCCCGTTTTGGGAACCGGGTAGTTGCGCACACCCGCCACCGGTGCCGGGTGGCCCATTTCAGGAAAGTCACCCAGGGTACGTAGTGATTTCTCTACCCGTTTGAAAACCAGCTCTGCCGCTAACGGGTCTTCGTCGGCAATGTACGAAAGGCTGGCCAGCAACTGGCGGCGCGCCTGCGCCGACCAGACGATGGACAGCGTCATGCTGCGGCGCGTGCGCTGCGTTTGCCCTGCCGGACCAGTCGTTGTGCTTCGGCCATCACGTCCGCGTGGGATGCAGTGGCACCCGCGGCAAACTCGGCGTCGGCATTGGCATTCTCCTGAATGCTGCGTTCCACCGCATCAAACCCATCGCGCAGCACAAAGCGCAGTGTCGCTGCCGGGCT
>CALRZF020000269.1:0-5472 GCA_943372585.1 Ramlibacter sp. 2FC
GAAGGCCGGTTGATCCTGTGCGACGCGCTGACCTACGCCGAGCGATTCAAGCCCCGTGCCGTGGTGGACATCGCCACATTGACCGGCGCCTGTGTGATTGCGCTGGGCGCGGTGCGCAGCGGACTGTTTTCGACTGACGACGCGTTGGCCAACGCGTTGCTGGCCGCAGGCGAACAGGCGCTGGATCCGTGCTGGCGCATGCCGCTTGACGACGAATACGGCGAGGGTCTGAAGTCCAACTTTGCCGACATGGGCAATGTGGCCGGCCGTGCGGGCGGCGCAATTACCGCGGCCAAGTTCCTGCAGAAATTCACTGCAAAAATGCCCTGGGCGCACCTGGATATCGCGGGTACCGCCTGGAAGAGCGGGGCGGCCAAGGGCTCCACCGGCCGGCCTGTGGCGCTGCTGCTGGACTACATTGCCGCGCAGGCGGGCACACCCAAGCCGGTACGCGCTGCCAGGAAGAGCAAGTGACGTTGCGCAAATGACCGAAGTGGCCTTCCATTTCAACGCGCCAGACAGGCTGTCGTACGCCTGCCGCCTGCTGCGAAAAGCCGTGGGCAGCGGGGCCCGGGTGGTCGTGACGGGCGACGGCGGCCTGTTGCGCGAACTGGATACCGCGTTGTGGACGTTTTCCCCGCTGGAATTCGTGCCGCATTGCCACAGCCGGGCTGAACCCGACGTGCTGGCGTTGTCGCCCGTGGTGCTGGCCGAGGCCGTGCACGACACGCCGCACCACCAGGTGCTGGTGAACCTCGGTGGCCCGGTGCCCGACGGGTTTGAGCGGTTCGAGCGGCTGATCGAGGTGGTGACACTGGACAGCGAGGACCGCCATGAAGCCCGCGGCCGCTGGAAGCACTATGCCGACCGCGGCTACGCCATCACCCGGCACGACCTGGCGCTCAAGGAGCAGGGCTGATGGCCGTTGCACCGCGCACGCCGCCGCGTTATGTGCCCACGCTGACGGAAGTGGTGCAACCCGCCGCCGTGCCCGAAGACGGTGCAGCCGTTTCGCTGGAGCAACTGCAGGAGCAGGTGATCCACCGCGTGATGCAGCGGGTGGACCTGTCACTTGAGCGACGCCTGCGCGAAGCCATTGCCACTCTGGTGCTGGAGCACACGCGCAACCTGGGGCCCTTGCTGCGCGAGGAAATCGAGGTGGTGGTGCGACAGTCGGTGTCTGAGGCGGTGGCCCAGGAACTGTCGGGCCAGCCGGGCGGGCCACAGGGCAACGCCCGGTAAAGGCGTCATTAGCCCGCCTGTGGTGAGAGTAAACCCCCTTATCCGCGAAGACCTAGCGTGTTCCCTATGGTTTGGGCCCAGAAATTGCGATATGTTCGCGGCCGTTGAGTCACAAAATTAATCTCAACCTTTTTCTTAAATCCTGGAGGTTTTTTTATGCAAATGAAGTTGAAACTGACTGTTGCCGCCGCTATTGCCGCTATCGCCGGCATCGCCGCCGCGCAGGAAACGGTGGTGAAGATTGGCCACGTGGGCCCCGTCTCCGGTGCCCAGGCCCACTACGGCAAGGACAACGAAAATGGCGTGCGCATGGCCATTGAGGAAATCAACGCAGCCGGCACGACCATCGGCGGCAAGAAGATCAAGTTCGAAATCCAGGCTGAAGACGACGCCGCTGACCCGAAACAGGGCACGGCAGCTGCACAAAAGCTGTGCGACGCCAAGGTCGCCGGTGTGGTGGGCCACCTGAACTCGGGCACGACCATCCCCGCGTCCAAGGTCTACAACGACTGCGGCATTCCCCACGTGACGGGCGCTGCAACCAACCCCAACCTGACCAAGCCCGGCTACAAGACCACGTACCGCATCATCGCCAACGACAACGCCCTGGGCGCTGGCCTGGCGTTCTACGCTGCTGACGCACTGAAGCTGAAGAAGGTTGCCATCATCGACGATCGCACGGCCTACGGCCAAGGCGTTGCCGAAGTCTTCAAGAAGACCGCCGCCACCAAGGGCATGACGGTTGTCGACGAGCAGTTCACCACCGACAAGGCCACCGACTTCATGGCCATCCTGACCGCCATCAAGGCCAAGGGCCCGGACGCCATCTTCTACGGCGGCATGGACCCCCAAGCCGGCCCGATGCTGCGCCAGATGGAACAGCTGGGTATGTCCAACGTGAAGTACTTCGGCGGTGACGGCATCTGCACGTCCGAGATCGCCAAGCTGGCTGCCGGCGCCAAGACGCTCGCCAACGTGGTGTGCGCTGAAGGCGGCGCTTCGCTGGCCAAGATGCCTGGCGGCAATGCCTGGAAGGCCAAGTACGACAAGAAGTACCCCAACCAGTTCCAGGTTTACAGCCCGTACACCTACGACGCCACGTTCCTGCTGGTTGACGCCATGAAGCGTGCCAACTCGACGGACCCCAAGGTCTACACCCCCGAGCTGATCAAGTCGAACTTCAAGGGCGTGACCACCACGATCCAGTTCGAGCCGAACGGTGAACTGAAGAACCCCGCGATCACCCTGTACGTCTACAAGGACGGCAAGAAGACCGCGCTGAACTGATCTTCAGTGCCCCAAGAAAAAAGCCACCGCGAGGTGGCTTTTTTTATTTCACTGGCGGAGCAGGCGTCCCCCTTCCCAAGCTCTGGAATAGTCCAGCAACGTGCAGATTCTGTGATCCTTCAGAGGGGAGAAGCGCTCAAGTAAGCCCGTAACGGTCTATTGCAGTCCGGCGTAATCTCATTTACATTGATGGGTAAGTAAATGGGAAATCGCAAATGCCCCGCAAAGCCAGAGAACTTTCAGCCGTTGAGGTGAACCGCCTCAAGACGCCCGGACTGTACGCCGTGGGCGGGGTTGCCGGCTTGGCGCTGCAGGTCGCGCCCGGTGGGTCGCGCAGCTGGGTTCTGCGGGCCCTGGTCGCTGGCAAGCGCCGCGATATGGGGTTGGGCGGCTTCCCCGATGTCACCTTGGCCATGGCCCGGGAAAAGGCCCGGGAGCAGCGTTTGCTGATCGACCAGGGCCAGGACCCCATCCTGGCCCGCAAGGAGGCCAAAAGCGCGCTGCGCGCCACCGCCGCAGCGGCCCGGACGTTCACCGAGTGCGCCACGGCGTATATCGACGCCAAGTCTGCCGAATGGAGCAATCCCAAGCATCGGCAGCAGTGGACAAACACCCTGGAAGAGTACGCGGCGCCGGTGATTGGCGACATGCTGGTCCGTGATGTGGCGCTGCCGCACATCATGCGGATCCTTGAGCCGATCTGGACCAAGAAAACAGAGACCGCGGCCCGGGTGCGTGGCCGCGTTGAGGCCGTTCTGGATTGGGCAACGGTGCGGGGCTATCGTGACGGCGACAACCCCGCGCGCTGGCGTGGGCACCTGGACAAGCTGCTGGCGGCTCCGGCTAAGGTGGCCAAGGTCCAGCATCACCGGGCCTTGAGCGTTGACACGGTGGGCGAATTCATGGCCGCACTGCGCACAGAGAGAGGGCTGGGCGCACGCGCGCTGGAGTTTGCAATCCTGACCGCCGCGAGATCGGGCGAGGTACGCGGCGCCACTTGGGACGAGATTGACCTGGACAAGGCGCTTTGGGTCGTGCCGGCCAGCCGCATGAAGGCCGGCAAAGAGCATCGCGTCCCGCTTTCGCCGGCCGCAGTCACGTTGCTGCGGTCCCTGCCCAAGGTCGGCGGCACCAACCTGGCCTTCCCGTCCAGCAAAAACACGCCGCTGAGCGACATGACCCTGACCGGTGTACTCCGCCGCATGGGCGTGGACGCCGTGCCGCACGGGTTCCGGTCCACTTTCAAAGACTGGGCCAGCGAGCGCACCAGCTACCCGGCGGAAATGTCGGAGATGGCACTCGCCCACACGATCAGCGACAAAGTTGAGGCCGCCTACCGCCGCGGTGACCTGTTTGAGAAGCGGAGCCGGATGATGGCCGATTGGGCTGCGTTCTGTTCAACGCCTACCGCCGGCGGGAAAGTGCTGCCCTTGAAGAAAAAGCGAGCCTGACGCTCTCAGGCAACCGGGCCGCGCGGTTCAGCGGCAAGGCGGGGCCGGCAAGCGATACGAGCGCAAGCCGGCCCCTGACCATCACAAAGAGAGGACTTTGAAATGGCTGAATCCAATGTTACCGAAGAGGGCGGCGAGCCCGCGCAGAAGGACGAGCAGACAACGATTGATTACTATAGGGGTACTGCTGCTGCAATCGTGGCGACGGGGCTGATTCGATTCGATCAACTCCCGGGGCAGCCTGGCAGAGACTCCGCGCGAGTTTTCTATCGCTGCGGCGAGCCCGCAGAGGCTGTGCGTAGGCTTGATTCTCAGCCAGACCCAGAAAACTGGATGAGGGTTGACCGAAGGCTCTACAAGGCCGATTTTTACTGCCTGACGGTGGGTGTGCCGCGTGCGGATTCCTTGCGACGGCGCGCGGCAATCAAGGCACGACTTGCGCGTGAGCACGCGGATCGCTGGGCTGAAATTAGCCAGCGTGAAAAAGCGGTAAAGGAACAGCGCCGCTTGGACGCGGAGCGTGAACTGTCCAACTTGCCGGCAAGCAAAGCGGATTTCTTGCGAGAGATTGGTGACAAGCTACGTTTGGAGCTGGAATGGCGGCTTGGTTTTGAGCAGCGGCTCAAAGAGCGCGGCGAGTCGTTCCATGGCTACACGCTGAGCGCTGCGGCCGTGCCAGAAATTCTCGAAGCATTCGCTGAAGTGCAGGAAGCAATCGAGCGTGCCGACGTGGTGTTTGATCGGACCTTGCACCAACAAGTCATTGCGAAGCGGCGCCATGAGATTGCAGCGGCCGATGAAAACTTCCAGCGCCACCTTGCCCTGGTGGCCACAACTGCAAAGCCTCGGTTGCGGGCCGGCGATGTCACTCCTGCCGGCGACCTGCGCATGGTGTGGTCAGCCGCACCGTCGCCCGCGGGCGGGGGTGAAGCGTGAACGCCTTGCAAATGCGGCATCGCCCGATCTACGGGGGCATCTTTGGCGATGGGCTGTATACGATGGCCAGCGTACCTGCAATTGAGCGCGGCCTGCACACCGTGAATTACCTGGTCGTGCAGCCACGTGACGGGCTTGTGTTGGCCATAGCCAGCGACCGCGGCGAGGCTTTGGCAGCAGCCCGGCGGAGGCTTCGAGATACCGGCTGGCAGGCTGAAGCTGCCAATGATGCGCAATACCCGCGCCAGGGCGAGCTGTGGCCCGAGCATGAAAGCCCTGCAGCACCGGCCGCTACGCGCCACGTGAGCCGACGGCGCCGGGAGATTCACGAGAGATCACAAGGGAGGTGCATGTACTGTGAGACTGCGCTGCAGCTTGACGGCCCGTGGCACATCGAGCACCAGCTCCCCCGGGCCCTGGGCGGGGATGATCGACCGTTGAACGTAGTTGCAGCCTGTGTCGCATGCAATGGACGGAAGAGCGACCGCACGGCGCTGGAGTTTGTGGCCGCTGGCCGCCCTGGAATGCCGCTAGAGGATGCGTGAAATGAAGAGCT
>CALRZF020000270.1:0-5470 GCA_943372585.1 Ramlibacter sp. 2FC
CGTGGGCTTGGACTCGGTGTCGAACCCCCAGGCGCTGGCTTTTACCAGCGCGTCAAACGCACGCTCGGCCTGCTCGCGCGTGGCGACCAGCTCGATGCGGTCCAGCCCGAGCCGGTCAAAGGGCTCGAGCAGGGCGATTTCTTCTTTGGACGGCGTGGTGCGGTGCATCGCGCCGATGTTACGCGGCCTTTGCCGCGCCCAGCCCTCAGCGCGCCACCAACACCGGCACGGGCGACTCAGCCACCACGCGCGACGCCACGCTGCCCAGCATCAGCCGCGCAATGCCCGAGCGGCCGTGCGAGCCCACCACGATCAGGTCTGCGCCCAGCTCCTTTGACGTTTGCAGGATGCCAGCCGATGCGCCGACGTCCTCGACCACGCGTGGCGCGACATTCACCTTGGGGCCGCCTTCAGCGGCCAGCGCTGCAATGGCGGCGTGCGCCTGCGAGGCGTGATCCATGGCTGCGGACATGTACGCCTGAAAGCCCATGGGGTTGGCCTCGCCCAGGCCCAGGTAGGGGTAGGGGTCCACCACGTACAGCGCTGTGAGTTGGGCGCCATGGGTGCGGGCCAGGCCGATGGCCAGGGCGGCGGCATGGGCAGAGGCGGCGGAGCCGTCGGTGGCCAGCAGGATGTGCTTGAACATGGTGTGTGCCTTTCTTGCGGGATGACTGGCAGCCATGGTGCTCCTGCTGCCCCGCATGGCTCTTGACGTGCGTCAAGGCGAAGGAACGGCGGCGCAACTAGATTGGTTCCATGAACGCTGCACCTGTCAAACCGCCACCTGTTGCCCACGAGGCGCCGCTGGGCGACTTCTCGCGTTGTCACCTGGGCATCATTTCGCAGCTGGAGGCGTTTGCCGAACTGCCAGCCTTGCTGGGCCCCGCGGCCGAGGCCCGCATGGTGGCGGCCGGTACGCTGGACATGTTCCGCGGCAGCGTGTTTTCGCATCATGCGGATGAAGAAAAAGAGCTGTTTCCCGCCGTCCAGCGCAGCGCCCACCCCGGTGAAGAGGCAGCGCTGGTGCGCCAGATGACGCAGCGGCTGGTGCAGGAGCACCGCAGCCTGGAGGCGCAGTGGAAGGCCCTGGAGCCCGCGGTCCGTGCCGCGTCGCACGGCAAACCCGCGGTGGTAGAGCCGGGTGCCGTGGAACAGCTGGTGGTGGACTATCTGGCCCATGCGCGGTTTGAAGAAGCGCATTTCCTGCCGCTGGCGGCAGACATCCTTTCGCGCAACATGAACCACGTGGCCGCGCTGGACATGGCGCTGCACCTGCGCCATGCGGTGCCGGCCATTCCGGCCTACATCTGAGGTTCTGTTGCAGCGCCTGGCTGTCAGGCCTTCACGGCGGCGCTCGGCCACAGGCGCGGCATCGCGGCATACGCCAGCGCGCCCAGTGCCAGTGCGGCCGCGGCAATCTCCAATGACAGTGTGAAGCCCGCCGCCGGGTTGGCGGCGCGCGCCAGCATGGCTGCTGCCAGCGGCGGCCCCACGATCTGCCCCAAGCCGTACAGCGCGGTCAACAGGCCCATCAGCGCGGCAGGTGCCTGCGGGCGGATGCGCCGCACTTCCTGCATGGCAAAGAAGGTGATGGCGGTGAAGGGCAGCCCCAGCAACAGGCTGCCGATGGCAAAGCCCGCCAGGCTGGGGCTCCACAGGCCCACGCCAATGCCAAGCGCCTGGATGGCATAGCAGATGGCCAGCAGGGTCCGCAGGTCCAGCGTGGTGCGGATGCGCGACGCGACCAGCGCACCGCCAATCACACCCAGGCCGAAGATCGGCCAGAACATGTCCAGCCACGGCGAGCCCGGCAGCGACTGGCGTGCGATCACCGGCAAAAAGGTGGCCGTGATGATGTAGCCGAAGCCGGCAAGCCCATAGGCCAGCGTGAGCACGGTGATTTCCGCTGCGCCATGGCCGTTGCCCGGCGTGGCGCTGCCTGCGGCGGTGGCGCCGGGCACGGGCAGCTCATGCCGCGGCGACAGCACCGGCCACACCAGTGCCGTGAGCACGGCCGCCAGCAGCCCGAACACCAGCCACCCCGAGGCAGCCGTCCAGTGCCATGCCACCATGCCGCTGGCCGCCAGCCCGCTCAGGACAATTCCGGCGCCCGGCCCGGTGTAGATCATGGCGCCCATGGCCGGCACGCCCAGGCGCGACAGTTGCCCCAGGCACCAGCCTGAGGTGTACACAAACACCAGGGCGCTGGCCACGCCCGCGGCAAAGCGCAGCAACGCCCAGGCACCCGGCCAGTGCAGTGCCATGCCCAGCGTCAGTACACAGGTGGCGGCCAGGCCCGTGCGCACCAGCACCGTGAAGCGCAGCGGCGGCCAGGGGCCGAAGCGCCGCCACACCCAGGGCTGCAACGTGCACAGCAGCGCCCCGACCAGGTAGCCCAGGTAATTGGCGCTGGCCAGCCAGCTGGCCGTGGGCAGGTTGACCACGCCGTCGGCCAGCATCATGGGCAGCAGGGGGGTGAAGGCAAAGCGGCCGATGCCCATGGCCACTGCTAACGAAAGCATTCCTGCGGTGGCGACCTGCCAGGGTTTCAGGGGGGAAGTCATTGCCCGCGATTTTGGCAGGCGGTTGATCACCTTGCCTGTCGCGTGCCATGATGGGGGCCTGAATACCCGCACCCCACCATGAAGCTACTCAAACGCCTTCTGTCCGGCGGACCGGACCAGCAGGCACCCAAGCTGGAAGCGCCGTCGCAGGCGGATGGACAGGAAGAGTCCCGCGTGACCGAGCTGGGCACCCAGACGCAGACGCGGCGCGAACTCGTACGGGTGCTCACCCGTGACACCCTGCGCTACTGCGGCATACCGGACGGCTGGGTCGAATGCCAGGTGCTGGTGGTCAACACCCGCAAAAACGAAACGCACATGCATGTGCGCCTGGTCGTTCGGCACTGGGACGAACAGCTGCTGCGCTACGCCGTGGCATTTGAGCGCCGCCTGATGGCGGAGGTGCAGCGCTTTGAGCCCCAGGCCAGCGAATGGCTGCACAGCATCACCTGGCAGTTCAAGGCTGACAACTACCCCCACGCCGAGATGCCCCCGCCCGACACCTGGAGCGGTGCGCCGGCGGTGTCGCTGCTGGACACCGGTGGCGGGCCCGGTTCCGATTACGACGAACCCATGAGCGAGCTGGAGCAGGACCTGGCCCAGCTGATGGCTGTGCGCGATTCGGCGCTGGCCGAGCTGCGCAGCGACGTACCCGACTTCGCGGCAACGCAGCCGGGCATGCGCTGACGTGGCGGCGCCCGCGCGCCGCCGTGCCCACTACCATGTGTACGTGGTGCAACTGTCTGACGAAGTCTGGAACCTCGCACGCTTTCGAAAGGCCAACCCGGGCTATATGCTGGGGCAGCCTTTTGTGTATGTCGGCATGACCGGGCTGGACCCGGACGTGCGCTTTGACAAGCACAAGGCCGGCATCCAGGCCAGCAGCTACGTGCAACGCTATGGCCTGCACCTGCTGCCCCAGCTGTACGAGCGCCACAACCCCATGCCCTACCAGGACGCCCGCCTCATGGAGGTGGAGCTGGGCATTACGCTGCGCGCGCGGGGCTACGGTGTGTGGCAGGCTTGAACAGGCTTCAGCTCTCGGGCTCAATGCCTCGGCGTCAAGGGGTAGGCCGGGTCAGTAAAGCCTGGCGTGGATGGGTGGCCCGGGGCCACGAATGAATCAATCAGCGTTTCGTCCTCGGCCGTCACTGCATACCCCAGCGCCGGCAGGTAGTCCTGCCACTGGGCCAGCGTGCGCGGTCCGGCAATCACGCTGCTGACAGCGCGATGCGCCAGCACCCAGGCCACCGCCAGCTGGGCCACGGTGGTGCCGCGGGCCTGGGCGTGCTGCTGCAGCTTTTGTGCAATGACGAGCGACTCTTCACGGAACTCGGTTTCGTTGATGCGCTTGTCGCCCCGGCCTGCACGGGTGCCCTCGGCCGGTTTGGCGCCGGGCGTGTACTTGCCGGTCAGCACGCCGCGCGCCACAGGGCTGTAGGGCACGACGCCAATACCGTAGTGCTCGCAGGCCGGCAGGATTTCGACCTCGGGCATGCGGTTGAGCAGGTTGTAGTACGGCTGGCAGACCACCGGCTGCGGCATGCCGATGGCGCGCGCCGTGCGCACCAGCTCGGCAATGCGCCAGCCGCGGAAGTTGGACACGCCCCAGTAGCGGATCTTGCCCGCGGCCAGCAGCGCCTGCAGCGCGTACAGCGGCTCTTCCAGGTCCATGCCGTTGTAGTCGCGGTGCAGGTACAGCACGTCAATGTGGCCGGTCTGCAGCCGCGCCAGGCTGGCGTCCACCTCGCGCAGCATCCAGGCGCGTGAGTAGTGGCCTTCGTTCACGCGGGCGCTCATGGTGTTGCCCAGCTTGGTGGCCAGCACCCAGTCGTCGCGCTGGCCCTTGAGCAGGCTGCCCAGCAGGGTCTCGGACGCCCCTTTGGTGTAGACATCGGCGGTGTCGATGAAATTGACGCCGTGCTCGCGCGCGTCGGCAACAATGCGCGCGGCCTCGGCGGCGTCGGTCTGGTCGCCAAACATCATGGTGCCCAGGCACAGGGCGGATACTTTCAGGTTGCTCTTGCCGAGCGTGCGGTACTGCATGGAGGCTCCTGGTTTCAGCAGGGCTACACCTTAGCGCAATGCGTGGCGCAGTGCATCTGCGCACAGCCGCACGGCGGTGTTGGCCTCGTCTATGACCCGGCCCATGAGGATGAAGCCATGGATCTGCCGCGCAAAGCACACGTACTGCGTGGGCACACCGGCGGCGGACAGCTTGTCGGCATAGGCCAGCCCCTCGTCGCGCAGCGGATCGTAGCCGGCCGTCAGCACCAGCGCGGGCGGCAGCCCGGCGTGGTTCGCGGCCAGCAGGGGGGATGCGCGCCAGTCGGGGTACTGCGCGGCATCAAGGTAGTGGCCCTGGAAGTAATCGATGACCTCGCGCGTGAGCAGGTAGCCCGCGCCGTTTTCGGCGTGCGAGGCGCTGGTGCCGTGCATGTCGGTGGACGGGTAGATCAGCAACTGGAACACCGGGCGTGACGCAGGGCCGGCGTCGCGCAGCGCCAGCGTCACGGCCGCGGTGATGTTGCCGCCCGCGCTGTCGCCGCCCAGCGCCAAACGGGCCGGGTCCACGGCCAGCGCGGAGGCGTTGGCAAACACCCAGCGGGTGGCCGCCAGTGCGTCGTCAATGGCGGCCGGAAACCGGTGCTCGGGGCCCATGCGGTAGTCCACCGCGTACACGGCACAGGCGGCGCCGTTGGCCAGTTCGCGGCACAGCACGTCATGCGTGTCCAGGTCGCCAATGACCCAGCCGCCACCGTGGAAGTACACCAGCGCTGGCAGAACCTGCGTTGCCGCGCTGCCCGCCGGGCGGTACTCGCGCAGGGCAATGTCGCCAGCTGCGCCGGGCACGGCGATGTCGCGCACGGACGCCACATCGGGCGGCGCCGGCTGGCTGTACGTGC
>CALRZF020000271.1:0-5468 GCA_943372585.1 Ramlibacter sp. 2FC
GGCTGGGTGTGGAACAGCGCCAGCAACCCGACGATGACCTGTGGCTGGCGCGGCTGGAACGCGCCGGCGCAAGTTGTGGCGAAAAGGACGCCGTGCCGCTGGTGGCCGCGGGCGGCGTGCTCATGGACCGGCGCTCGCGCAAGCCGCTGCACGACGTGATCACGGCCGTGCGGCTGGGCAAGCCGGTGGACCAATGCGGCTTTGAGCTGCAGGCCAATGCGGAGCGGCATTTGCGTGCCCGCATGCACCTGGTGAGCGTGTTCCCGCAGGCGCTGCTGGACGCGACGCTGCGGCTGGCGCAGCGCTGCACGTTCGACCTGCGCGAGATTTCGTACAACTTTCCCAAAAAGATCGTGCCGCAAGGCGAGTCTCCCACCCAGGCGCTGAAGCGGCTGACTTATGCCGGAGCGGATGAACGCTATCCCGACGGCATACCGCAGAAGGTGCAGGACCTGCTGCGCAAGGAGCTCGACCTGATCGAGGCGTGCAGGTACGAGATGTTCTTTCTCACGGTGCACGACATCGTGCGCCATGCCCGCAAGGAAAAAATTCTTTGCCAGGGCCGCGGCTCGGCTGCCAACTCCGTTGTCTGCTTCTGCCTGGGCGTGACCGCCATGGACCCGATGCTCTCGAACCCGTTGCTGGAGCGCTTCATCAGCGCGAACCGCCAAAACGACCCACCCGATATCGACGTGGACTTCGAGCACGAGCGGCGTGAAGAGGTGATCCAGTACGTCTATGAAACCTATGGCCGCGATCACGCCGCCATCGCCGCGGTCGTCATCAGCTACCGGACGCGCAGCGCGATCCGCGACGTGGGCAAGGCGCTGGACGTGCCCGAGCCGTTGATTGATGTGTTTGCCAGGGAACACCACTGGTTCGACGACGAACTGGCCGTGGACCGCCTGCAGGAACTGGCGCAACGTGTGGACGTGGCGCTGGACCCGCACAAAGCCCATCTGTGGCTGGTGTTGGCCGACTCGCTCATGGGCTTTCCGCGCCACCTGAGCCAGCACGTGGGCGGCTTCGTGCTGACCGAAACACTGCTCACGCGGCTGGTTCCGGTCGAAAAGGCGTCGATGGAAAAGCGCTCGATCATCCAGTGGGACAAGGACGACCTGGAGCACATGGGCATGCTCAAGGTGGACGTGCTGGCGCTGGGCATGCTCACGGCGATCCGCCGCTGCCTGGACTTCGTCGCGCAGCGGCGCGGCAGCGCCTTCACGCGTTATGACATTCGGCCCGACGACGCCCAGACGTATGAAATGATCCGCCGCGCCGACACCGTCGGCGTGTTCCAGATCGAGAGCCGGGCGCAGATGTCCATGTTGCCGCGGCTGAAACCGAAAGAGTTTTACGACCTGGTCGTGGAAGTCGCGATCGTCAGACCGGGGCCGATTTCCGGTGGCATGGTGCATCCCTACCTCAAGGCCCGTGGGCAGCCGGTCGATCAAAGGACGGGTAAGCGAATCATCGTTTACGAGCGCTCGAAATACGAGCCCGAGGGCAGCCCCCCACGCTTGCAAAAAGCGTTGGAACGCACATTGGGCATCCCGATTTTTCAGGAGCAGGTCATGGAAATTTCCATGATCGCCGCCGGCTTTACAGGAGATGAGGCCGACGGCCTGCGTCGCGCGATGGCCGCATGGAAACGTACCGGCAACATGCATATCTGGCGCGAAAGGCTGGTCGGCGGCATGACGGCCCATGGGTATGACCTGGGTTTTGCCGAACGCATCTTCGAGCAGGTCAAGGGCTTCGCCGACTATGGCTTCCCCGAAAGCCATGCCTACAGCTTTGCGCTGCTGGCCTATGAAAGCAGCTGGCTCAAATGCCATGAGCCTGAATGCTTTCTGGCCGCGATGCTCAATTCGCAGCCCATGGGGTTTTACACCCCGTCGCAGCTCATCCAGGACGCGACGCGCCACGGCGTCAAAGTGCTGCCACCTGACGTGTCGCACAGTGACTGGGACAGTACGCTGGAATCCACCTGCGTACGACTGGGCCTGCGCCTGGTCGGCAGCCTCAGCAAGGAAGCGGGCCTGCGCATCGAAACTGTCCGCCGTGCCAGCGGCCCGTTCACCAGCACCGAAGACCTGTCCCTGCGCGCCCAGCTGGACGTGCGCGACCTCAACGCACTGGCCTCGGGCGATGCTTTGCAATCGCTGTCGGGCCACCGCCGCCAGCAGGTGTGGGACGCCGCCGCCCGCCACCGCGCGCCGGCGTTGCTGCGCGGTGCCCCGGTGAATGAAACTTCGCTGGAGCTGGACGCCGCGCCCGAAGGCGAAGAGATCGTCTTCGACTATGCGTCGCTGGGTCTCACGCTGCGCCGCCACCCGCTGGCGTTGCTGCGTGAGCGGCTGGCACGCAAAGGTTTTTTGAACGCCACACAGCTGGCTGCGTTGCCGCACGGACGCACCGTGTCGGCCTGCGGCATCGTCACCGTGCGCCAGCAACCTCAAACGGCCAAGGGCACGATCTTTGTCACGCTGGAGGACGAGACCGGCCCGGTCAACGTCATCGTGTGGAAAAGCGTGCGTGAAGCGCAGCGCGACGCACTGCTGCGCTCACGCCTGCTGGCCGTGCGCGGCACCTGGCAGCGCGACGTGGACAGCGGCGGCCAGGTGTGCCACCTGGTGGCCGCGCGGCTGATGGATCTGACGCCGCTGCTGGGCCGGCTCGCAGAGCAAAGCAGCAAGAGCCGGGACTTTCATTGACAGGAACAGACATGATCACATCACCCCATATCACTGAGTTCAAACCCGTTACTGAAAACTGCCTTTTGCGATTGATGTATTTCCCTCGACTGGACGCGCGTACTGAAATGCAGGCTTACAGGCAGCGATGTCCCTTCCCCCCAGGTGCATGGCTGCCGGCGGAGCACCGGCTGCATTCCAGCTTGTGTGATCTGGGTTTCAATCCGATCCACCGGCTACCCGAAATCGACGAGGTGTTGAGCGGTCTGGCGATTGAGCCTTGCAATCTTGCGCTTGCGCCGCCGAAATCGTTTGATCCCGTCACCATGATGGTGGCGCGCCCGAACCGCGCATTGCGGGCTTTTCGATCCCAGGTGGGCCGGGTGCTGTCCCAAAGAGGATTCCATGTCCAGGGCGGCCTGCGGCCACATGTCACGCTGGCGTACGACGCCGCAACGAATGCGCGTCCTCCTGTGGGTCCAGACATCCATATTGTCGCCGACGAACTCCTGCTGATCTGGTCGCAGCTTCCACCTCATTTTGCAAAGGGACGCCATGTTGTCTTGCGGCGATATCGCGCTGACCCGCCGCGGCAACTGGACCTCTTTGTTTGACCTTCCACAAATTGCGAATTTGTCCGACACAGAAGGAAACCCTATGCCATTAACTTCCCCGCATGTCCACGACCACCGACCTCTACCAAGCCTGCATCGAAGCCTGCGACGCCTGCGCGCAGGCCTGCGACACCTGCGCGGCCGCCTGCCTGCGCGAACCCGACTCCCGGGCCATGACGCGCTGCATTGCATTCGACATGGATTGCACCGACCTGTGCCGGCTGGCGTCTGCGCTCATGGCGCGGGGCAGCGAATACGTGCGCGAGGTTTGCCGCATCTGCGCCACGGTCTGCGAGGCCTGTGCCAATGAATGCAGCAAACACGCGATGGACCACTGCCAGCGTTGTGCCGAAGCCTGCCGCCGCTGCGCGTATGAGTGCAAGGGCGTGGCCGTTTAAGGTCTGCCCGGTTCAAGTCAGCCCAGCGGCAGCCACTGCGGCAGCCCCCTTACCAGCCCCATTGCCACCAGCCCCTGCACCGTCACGTAGTGCCACATGAGGGCGGTGTTGTCCAGCGTGGCGCGTGCGTCGGTGCGCAGCCAGCCGGTGGCGATGCGCGCCAGCAGGTAGCCGCCCATCACCAGCAGCACCAGCGCGTGAAAGCCCTGCCAGCCCAACAGCGCGCCAATGGTTGCGCCCCAGGCAGTGGCGCGCGGCGACAGGCCGGCGTTCAGGTGGCTCGACAGGTCCAGCACGAACGCCGCAGTCGCACACACCAGCGCAAAGGCCACCGCACCGATCAACGCTGAACGCGATGCCGACCCCAGGCGCCGCACCACCCAGGCCATGGCCGCCGAGCCCGTGATGAACAAGGCCGCCGGCCCCCAGCCGCCCTGCGGCAGCACGGCCCCCGGCGGCGGGCACACGTCCAGCGCCATGGACACATGCAGGTGCGAAAACGCCAGCGACGCAAAGATGCTCGCGTCCACCGCCAGCAGGATCACCATGGCCCACCATGAATGCGACGCGCGCCCGCGCATCACCACCGGCAGCACCAGTCCGCCGCCCACGTCGGCCATGGGGGCAGGCGGCGGCTGGTCCGACGCCCACAGCCACACCACGATGGCGGCGATGGACCCCGCGCCAAAGATGAACGCCGGCACCACCCACGCCACCGTCAACAGCAAAAAGAAGCCCGCCGTGCCGGCGGCCGCCACGATGGGCAGCCAGCCGTCGGTGGGCAGGCGCAGCAGCTGGCGCGGCTGCGCGTTACGCGCGCTGGTCACGATGGTTTCGCGCCCGCCAAACACCGTGCCGGGCAGGTAGTGGCGACCGGCTTCAACTTCGGCGGGCAGCCCGGGGTGGTCCCACAGCGGTTCGCGCGAGTCGATGGTGGGGATGCTGCGCGCCGCGTATTCGCCCATGGGCAGCCATTCCAGTGTGGGCGCGTTCCAGGGGTTGCCGTGGTCCTGCTTTGGCCGGCGCAATGTGCGCACCAGGTCGATGAAGCACCACAGCACGCCCGCCGCGAACACAAACGCGCCGATGGTGGACAGCAGATTCAACAGGTTCCAGCCCAAGCCGTCAGCGTAGGTGTACACGCGCCGCGGCATGCCCAGGATGCCTGTGATGTGCATGGGAAAGAACGCCAGGTTGAAGCCACCGAACATCAGGCCGAAGGCCCAGCGCGCCCCGCGTTCTGACAGGCGGTGCCCGTTGTAGAACGGCGCCCAGTAATACAGCCCTGCAAACACCGGGAACACCATGCCCCCGATCAGCACATAGTGCAGGTGCGCCACGATGAAATAGGTGTCGTGCACCTGCCAGTCAAACGGCAGCACGGCCACCATCACACCGGTCAGCCCGCCCAGCACAAAGATGAAGTGAAAGCCCAGCAGGAAGAGCGTGGGCGCGGTCATCTGCACGCGCCCCTTCCAGAACGTGGCGATCCACGCAAACACCTGCACCGCGCTGGGTATGGCCACCGCAAAGCTCGCTGCCGACGCCAGGTGCAGGGCCCAGCCGCCCAGGCCGGCGGTGAACATGTGGTGCATCCACAGCGCGAAGCTGATCGCGCCCACCGCCACCAGCGCCCACACGATGGCCCGGTGACCCACCAGCGGCGTGCGTGCCAGCGTGGGCACCATGACCGACACCATGCCCGCCGCCGGCAGGAAGATGATGTACACCTCGGGATGGCCGAAGAACCAGAACAGGTG
>CALRZF020000272.1:0-5457 GCA_943372585.1 Ramlibacter sp. 2FC
CAAGAGATGTTGGCCGCCGGTTGCGGTGTGGTCACCTTCTCGGGCGACAAGCTGCTGGGCGGCCCGCAGGCCGGGCTGATCGTGGGCGACAAGGACCTGATCACCCGCATCCGCAAGTTCCCGATGAAACGCGCGCTGCGCCTGTCCAAGCTGCCGCTGGCCGCGCTGGAGGCCACGCTGCTGCTGTACCTGCAGCCCGAGCGGCTGGTCAACGAACTGCCCACGCTGCGCTGGCTGACCCGTGCGCAGGCCGACATTGCAGCCACGGCGCAGGCCCTGCTGGCGCCACTGGCCGATGCCGTGGCGCCCCGTTATGCCGTCACCCAGGTCTCATTGATGAGCCAGATCGGCTCCGGCTCATTGCCCGTGGACCTGCTGCCCTCGGCAGGCCTCGCAATCGCACCCGTGCTGCCCGGCAAACGCGGTGTGGGGACGGCCCTGGATGCGCTGTCTGTTGCCCTGCGTGAATTGCCTGTGCCTGTCGTGGGTCGCATTGAAGACGACCGGTTGATTCTGGACTGCCGGTGTCTGGATGATGTGTCTTCGTTGGTTGCCCAGCTTGGTTCTCTGCGTGAGAGGTTGGCGACGTGACCGCTTTCTGCTGTCGTTGCACCGCGCGGCGAAGTCACGCCTGGGTGCGCGCCGCCCTGGGGGCTTCACTGGAACGGTCGCCTTCGGCGACTGCCCTGCGCTGCTTTGCAGAAACATTGTCGGCACACCAGCAGTGTGAGCCCCCGCCGGCCACCGCCTGCCGCGAAGCCGCGCGAGAGAAGAAAAAATGATCGTCGGCACAGCGGGCCACATCGACCACGGCAAGACAGCGTTGGTGCAGGCACTGACGGGCGTCAACGCCGACAGGCTGCCGGAAGAAAAACGCCGGGGCATCACCATCGAGCTGGGCTATGCGGCGATGACGCAAGCCGATGGCACCACCATCGGCTTCGTGGATGTGCCTGGGCATGAAAAGCTGGTGCGCACCATGGTGGCCGGCGCCAGCGGTATTGACTTTGCGCTGCTGCTGGTCGCCGCTGACGACGGGGTGATGCCGCAGACCATTGAACACCTGACCATCCTGTCGCTGCTGGGCGTGCAGCGTGGCGCGGCCGTCATCACCAAGGCAGACCGCGCGGACGCAGCGCTGCTGTCGCAACGCGAAGCACAGGTCACTGCCCTGCTGGCACAGGCCGGCGTGGGGCACTGGCCCGTGCTCACGGTCTCGGCCCACCGGGGCGACGGCATGGACGCGCTGCGTGCCCTGCTGGCCACCGAAGCCGCCACACAAGCACCCGCCGCATCCACCACCGAAGGCTTTCGCATGGGCCTGGACCGCGTGTTCACGCTGGACGGCATCGGCACCGTGGTGGCGGGCAGCGTTGCCGCAGGCACCGTGCGCACCGGCGACATGCTGTGCCTGGCGCATGCACCCGCTGAGCTGTACCGCGTGCGCAGCCTGCACAGCCACAACCGCAGCGTGGACGTTGCCCACGCCGGCCAGCGCTGCGCCGTGGGCCTGGCAGGGCTGGAGCGCAGCAAGGTGGAGCGCGGCCAGACGCTGTGCGACCCGGCCATCGCCCTGGCCACCCAGCGGCTGGACGTCTGGCTGCAGGTGGCGCCCACGGAAGACAAACCGTTGCGCTCTGGCACCCACGTGCACCTGCACGCGGGCACGCAGGACACCACAGCGTCGGTGGCCGTGCTGGGCCAGCCCAGTATCGCGCCGGGCCAGGGCGCGCTGGCGCAGATCGTGACGCAGCAGTCCGTGCACGCCTGGCATGGCGAAGGCTTTGTGCTGCGCGATGCGTCGGCCACGCGCACCGTGGCCGGTGGCATGGTGCTGGACGCCCAGGGCCTGGCGCGCTACCGCCAGACGCCCGATCGCATGGCCTACCTGGCCAGCCAGCGCGCCGGCGACGCGCGCGAACGCTTGACTGGCGCACTGGTCAGCGCCCCGTTTGGCATCAACGCGGCCCAGTGGCTGCGCCAGGGCGGGCTGAGCGCCTGGCCGTTTGAACCCGCGGACGTGCCCGGCGCCGTGTTCGGCAAGGGCCGCGAATGGGCCATTGCCACCGACCGGCTGGCCGGCAACGAGGCCGCCGTGCTGGCCATGCTGGCCGGCTTTCACGCCAAGCTGCCTGAGGACATCGGCCCCGACATCAAGCGCGCGCGGCGCCTGGCCCTGCCCCGCATGCCCGAGGCTCTGTGGGCCGCGCTGGTGGATCAGATGGCCGGGGCCGGCCGCATCGCGCGGCGCAGCGGCTTCATTCACCTGCCCGAGCACGGCGCCGAATTGCGCGAGGCCGAACGCGTCGTGGCGCAGCGCGCCCTGCCGCTGCTGCTGGAAGGCCGCTTTGACCCGCCCTGGGTGCGCGACATTGCAGGTACGGCGCGCCTGCCCGAAGGCCAGGTGCGCAGCGTGCTGGCACGGCTGGCGCGCGGGGGCGAAGTGTTTCAGGTGGTGCGCGATCTGTACTACCACCCCAAGGTCGTGCAGCAGCTGGCCGACCTGGCGCGCGGCATCGAGGCGCGCGAAGGCCAGGTGGTGGCGGCAAGCTTTCGTGATGCCACGGGTCTGGGTCGCAAACGCGCCATCCAGATCCTGGAGTTCTTTGACAGAATCGGCTTCCTGCGCCGCGTGGGTGACACGCATTTGCTGCGGCCTGGTACGCCCCTGTTCCCGCCAGGGAGCACGCCATGAACATGGAAGGAAAACGCCTCTGGTGGGGCGGCCGGGCTTCAAACCCGGTGGGTGGCGCCATGCGCCGCCGGGTGGGTTCGACTCCCGCTTCCTTCCGCCCTTTTACCGGTAATAGTCCCGCTTTTGATTGATTTGAGACACCGGGCCAAAGCTATGAGACGGGAACCCTTGGGGTAACCAAAGGTTTCGTCTATAAAGAACCTTCCCCCTCACGCAGTAGTACCGGTCATGTCATTGCCTTCGTCCAGCGCCCGTGGCGCGAACCGTTCCCGCACCCCGGTTGCAACGAGTCCCGCCGCCTGTGGCCACCCTCCCCTGACGCTGGCATTGTCGGTGGCTGCCGCCTTTTCGCTGCCTGCCTTGGCGCTGGCCCAATCCACGGGCCTGCAGGCCATCCACGGTGCGGCCAGCCTGGCCACGCAGGGCAACAAGACCGTCATCACAACGCAAAACGGCGCGGGCACCAGCCACAGCGCGTTGAACTGGCAAAGCTTTGGCGTGGCGCCCGGCACGGTCACGCAATTCAACCAGCCCAACGCGGCCAGCACCTCCATCAACCGCGTGCTGGGCAACAACCCCAGCCAGATCTTCGGCACGCTCAGCTCCAACGGCAAGCTGGTGCTGGTCAACCCTGCAGGCATTGCCGTGGGCGCCGGCGCCGTGGTGGACACGGCCGGCTTCACCGCGTCCACCCTGCGCATGACCGATGCCGACGCGCTGGCCGGCCGGCTGGTCTTTGGCGACGGGGGCATCGCGGGCGGGTTGAGCGTCAACGGCCACATCGTGGCGCGCGGCGGCGACGTGGTGCTGATCGCACCCGACGTGCAAACCGGCACGGGCGCGGTCATCGAATCGCCCAACGGCGCCACCATCCTGGCCGCCGGGCGCAAGGTGGAAGTGACAGGGCGAGGTCTGGAAGGCATCCGCCTGGAAGTGCAGGCGCCTGAGGACAAGGCCGTCAACCTGGGGCAGCTCAAGGGCGATGCGGTGGGCATCTTTGCCGGCACGCTGAAACACAGCGGCCTGGTGAATGCCACGGCTGTGTCGGTGGAAGGCGGCAAGGTCGTGCTCAAGGGCCGCGAGTCGGTGGATATCGACGGCACGGTCACCGCGCAAAAGGGTAGCCTGGGCGGCCAGATCCATGCCACGGCGAACAAGGTCATGCTCAAAAGCGGCGCGGTCATTGACGCCAGCGGCGCCAACGGCGGCGGCAAGGTGCTGGTCGGCGGTGGCTGGCAGGGCCAGGACGCCAGCATCGCCAACGCGCAGAACACCACGGCACAAGCCGGCGCACGCATCAGTGCCGACGCCACGCAGGCAGGGGATGGGGGCACTGTGGTGGTGTGGGCGGATCAGGTCACGCGCACTGCGGCAGACATCAGCGCACGCGGCGGCGCAGCCGGCGGCAACGGCGGCAAGGTCGAGACGTCCGGCAAGGCTTTGCTGGATGTGACGGCTGTGCCGCAGGTGCAGGCACGCTCGGCCGGGGGCAAGGGCGGCGACTGGCTGCTGGACCCCAACGCCATCATCATCGGCACGAACAGCCCCGCGTCCGACGTGAGCGGCAATGTGTATTCGGGCACCACGTCGGCGGGCAACTCCTACGTCTCGCCGTCCCTGTTGACGACCGCCCTGGCGGCGGGCGCCAACGTGACCGTCAAGACATCGGGGCCCGCATCCGGGGCCACGGATGAGGCCGCCATCATCGTGCAGGAGCCTGTCACGGTGACCAGCGGCAGCGGCGGCGGCAGCCTGACGCTGGTGTCGCACGGCGACATCACCGTCAACGCCGGCATGGCCATCAGTTCCACGGCGGGCGCTTTGGGCGTCACGTTGCTGGCGGGCTATTCGTATGACGACAACCCGGCCACGCCCGTCAACTCCCTTTCCGGCGGCTCGGTCATCATGGGCGCCGGCTCGTCGATCGGGGCCAACGGCGGCGCGGTCACGATCAAGGGCCGCTCACTCACCGCCAGCGGTATTTCGCTCAACGAAGCGTCCATCAACGGCGCCTCCAGCGCCACGCTGCTGGGCAGCACCACCAACGCCAACAGCTACGGTGTGTTCCTGGACCGCAGCACGATTGCCGCCAACGGAAACCTCAGCGTCACCAGCAGCAGCGGCGCGGCCAAGCTCATCGGCTCGACACTCAGCTCGCAGGGCGGCGCGCTGTCAGCCAGCGCCACGGGCTCAAGCAACTTCAATTCACTGGCCATCGTCAGCTATACCGGCACCCCGGCTGTGCCGTCGCAAATACTGAACACTGGCGCAGGCACCATCACGCTGTCGGGCGACCTGACCAGCGGCGGCGCCAGCGCCGGCACGCCAACCGCCGGCGTGGTGATCTCGGGCTCCACCGTGGCAGGCGGCAGCGGCGACATCACCATCACAGGCCAGGCCGGCGTGCCCAGCGGCGTGGCGCGCGATTCGCGCGGCGTGCTGTTGAACACCGCCAGCAGGGTCACCGGCAGCGGCAAGATCACCATGACCGGCGCGGTCGGTGCCAGTGCATCGGCCGACAGCATCGGCGCAGAGCTGGCCGCCGGCACCACCGTGCAAAGCACCGGCGGCAACATCAAACTGTCGGGCACACTCAACAACCCGTCCATCACGTCAGGCACGGGCCTGATGATCGGCGGGCGGGTGCAGGCCGCGGGCAGCGTGGAGCTGACCGGCAGCGCGACCGTGGGCAATCAGTCCGGCATCGGGCTGGACATCAGTTCCACCGCGGTTATCGCAAGCGGCGCCCTGGGCCTGACGGC
>CALRZF020000273.1:0-5432 GCA_943372585.1 Ramlibacter sp. 2FC
CCATCCTGGACCCGTACATCAAGGCCGCCAATTCCATGCCGCGCGTGATCCTGGCGCCCATCTTTGCCATGTGGTTTGGCTTGGGGATATGGAGCAAGGTGGCGCTGGCCGTGACGCTGGTGTTTTTTATTGTGTTTTTTAACGTGTACCAGGGCGTTAAAGAGGTGAGCCCTGTGGTGCTGGCCAACGCCCGCATGCTGGGCGCCAACCAGAAGCAGTTGCTGCGCACCGTGTACCTGCCCAGCGCCACCAGCTGGGTGTTCTCCAGCCTGCACACCTCGGTGGGCCTGGCGTTTGTGGGGGCGGTGGTGGGCGAATACCTGGGCTCGGCGCGCGGCGTGGGCTACCTGATCCTGCAGGCCGAGGGCACGTTTGACGTGAACACCGTTTTTGCCGGCATTGCCGTGCTGACCGCGTTTGCGCTGGTGCTGGACGGCCTGGTGGGCCGCATCGAGCGGCGGCTCATGAAGTGGCAGCCGCGGCTGGGCGAGACCGAGAAGCTGTAGGCATTTCGCGCAACAGGAAAGTCGCCCGCAGTCCACAGCGCCCCGTCCTACAGGCGGGCACCCCGGCTGATCCGTTAAATGGTCTCCTAACACCTGGAGACCTTGATGAAAAACATTCGAAACCCCTTGCTGGCCATCTGGCTGGCCATGCTGGCGCTGTTGCCGCTGACATTCATGCCCGGCAGCGCTGCCGCGCAGGTCGGCCAGGCGCCCGCCGGCACCCCTGTCATCACCGGCTTTGACGTGGAGCAGGTGCGCAAGCTCGCACCCGGCGCCGTGCTGGTGTTCACGATGCGGGGCACACCCGGCTCCGAGGCGCGCATTGCCATTGACGGCGTGCCCAGCCAGTACTACCTGAATGAAATCGACCCCGGCCTGTACCAGGGCACCTACACCTTGCGTACCAACGACAAGCTCACGGCCAACACCATGGTCAACGCCAGCCTGCGCCTGGGCAACCAGGTGGCGACCGCTGTGCTGGACGAATCGCTGCTGTACGGCGCGCCCTGGCGCAATGCGTCGCAGCGCGCGGCTGATGCCGCCGCTGCCGCTGCACCACGCATCGACCGCTTTGCGGTGGAACCCGCCAACCCGCTGACCGTGGGCGCCGAGCTGTTTTTCAGCGTGACCGGCACCCCCGGCGCGCAGACCAGCGTGCGCCTGCAGGGCGTTCCCGGCAAGACCACCTTGACCGAGACCAGCCCCGGCAAGTACGAAGGCGTGCACCGCGTGGCTGCCACCGACCGCATTGCGCCCAACACGCGCGCCACTGCCACGCTGCGTTCGGGCAACCGCACGGTCACGGCGCAGCTGGGCCAGTCGCTGCTGGCGTCCTCGGCCGTGGTTCGCCCCGGCCGCATGTGCGCCAACTGCGGCGTGGTGGAAGCCGTGAACGTGGTGGAGGTCAAGGGCCCGGGCAGCTATCTGGGCATCATTGCCGGTGGCGTGGCCGGTGCCGTGCTGGGCAGCCAAGTCGGCAAGGGCAGCGGCAAGACGGCAGCCCAGGTGCTGGGTGCCGCAGGCGGCGCCTATGCAGGCCGCGAGATTGAAAAGAACGTGCGCAAGAGCAAGGTCTATGAAGTGGTAACGCGCCTGGAAGGCGGCGGCACCCAGACCATCAGCTACGAAACCGACCCGGGCTACAAGGTGGGCGACCGCGTGCGCGTGGAAGCCGGCGCACTGGTGCGCAACTAAAACAGGTCATTCATCGTTTGACCGGCCGCGCAGCCTTCACCGGCTTGCGCGGCACCGCCTTGATGGCGGGGCGCCCCGACGGCCGCGTGCTGGCTCGGGGCGCTGCTGCGCGTACGGGCAGGTACACCACGATCTGCTGGCCCAGCTTGAAGGCGGCTGACGCGCCCACGTCGTTCCAGTCAGCCACCTGCGCCGCCGTCAGTCGGTAGCGGCGGGCAATGCTGGCCACGCTGTCGCCCTTGCGGGCCTTCAGCACCGTGCGCCGGGTCACCACTTCCGGTGCCAGACTCAGCTGGCCGTTGTCGGCCACGTGCAGGGCCACATCGTTTTCGATTTTGGCCGTGCGCGGCGCCAGCACCACCGAGCCGGCACGGATCAGCATGCGCGGCGGGATGTTGTTGACCGCGCGGAAGTCGGCCTCGCTCATGCCCACGCGGCGGGCCGCTTCGGCCACGCTCATGGTCGAAGGCGCGGTCCAGGCCGTCCAGCTGGCGTACTGGCCTGCCGTGTAGGCCTCGAAGTTGCGCTTGAACACCGTGGCGTTGTCCCAGGGCAGCAATATTTGCGGCGTGCCCGCGGCCAGGATCACGGGCCGGTTGGCCGAAGGGTTCAGCGCCTTGAAGTCCTCCAGCTTCACGTCGGCCAAGCGTGCGGCCAGCTCCACGTCAATGTCGCGCGTGACGTCCACGGTCTGGAAGTACGGGTGGTTTTCAATCAGCGGCAACTCGGCGCGGAATGCTTCAGGGTTGGCCATGATGTTTTTCACGGCCTGCAGCTTGGGCACGTAGTTGCGCGTCTCATTGGGCATGTTCAGGTCGGTGTAGGCCGTGCCCAGGCCCCGCCGCTGGTTTGCAGCAATGGCGCGGCCCACGCTGCCTTCGCCCCAGTTGTAGGCGGCCAGCGCCAGGTGCCAGTCACCAAACATACCGTGCAGCTTCTGCAGGTAATCGAGCGCTGCGCGGGTGGAGGCCAGCACGTCGCGCCGGTCGTCGCGAAACACGTTCTGCTTGAGCTCGAAGTAGGTGCCCGTGGCCGGCATGAACTGCCACATGCCTGCGGCCCGCGCGCTGGACACCGCTTGGGGGTTGAAAGCGCTTTCAATGAAGGGCAGCAGGGCCAGCTCGCTGGGCATGTTGCGCCGCTCCAGCTCCTCGACGATGTGGAACAGGTATTTGCGCGAGCGCTCGGTCATGCGCTGGATGTAATCAGGCCGGCTGGCGTACCACTGCTCCTGCTGGCGCACCAGGTCGGTGTCCAGGTTGGGCATGGCAAAGCCGCGGCGGATGCGTGCCCACAAGTCAGCCGGGGGTGCGGCGTTTGCCACGCCGCGGGAGGCGGCTTCGGCCGCAGTGATGGGCTGCAACGGGCCGCGCGGGATCACGGCCACATGCGGTGCGGCCGGGGCGGCTGCGGGTGCAGCGGCCGCGGCGGCAGGCGCGCCAGAGGTGGACACTGCCGGGGCGGCCGCGCCGGGTGGGGTCGCGGTGCCCGTGGTGGCGCAGCCGCCCAGCCAGACGAGGCCAGCCAGAGCGGCAAGGGTGATGAGCTTCATTTGAATTCGTTCTTCCATTGGCGGATGGCGGCAAAAACGCCGGTTTCTCCGCTGGCTGTGGCGTCAAAGGTTTGCGCGGCGCGAATGACGGTGTCTTCGCGCGTGCGCAAAAAAGGGTTGATCAAGCGCTCTTGCGCCAGGGTGGACGGCAGCGTGGGCTGCCCGCCGGCGCGCAATGCCTTGCAATGCGCTTCATAGTCGGCCAGTTGCACATTGCCGGGCTCCACGGCCCGGGCAAAGCGCAGGTTGCTCAAGGTGTATTCGTGCGTGCAGCACACCCGGGTGTTGCCGGGCAGCGCGGCCAACGCGTCCAAAGACGCCAGCATCTGGGCCGGCGTGCCTTCAAACAGCCTGCCGCAACCGCCGGAAAACAGAGTGTCGCCACAGAACAGCAGTGGCGCGCCTTGGTAGTCAGCGCAGTAATAGGCGATGTGGCCTGCCGTGTGGCCGGGCACATCGATCACGTCAAAGTGCAGGCCCAGCGCGTTGCAGCTGTCGCCGCCGTTCAGGCGCGTCAGGGGTTCGGGGATGCGTTCGCGTGCGGGGCCGTACACCGGGGCGCCGGTGGCGTCGCGCAGGGCGTCCACACCGCCCACATGGTCGGGGTGGTGGTGCGTGACTAGAATCGCGGACAGCCGCAGGTTGTGCGTGCGCAGTGCGTCAAACACGGGCTGCGCGTCTCCGGGGTCTACCACCACGGCCTGGCTGCCATCGTGCAACATCCAGATGTAGTTGTCAGAGAAGGCGGGCAGCGGAATCAAGGTCATGAGTGCGGAAATTATAGGTTTGCGTCAATGGTTTGAAACCCCGCCGGGCAGGTACCTGCTCGAATGGGAGCGTGCGCGCTTCGACGAAGCGGTGGCCGACATCTTTGGCTACCACGCGTTGCAGCTGGGATTGCCCGAGCTTGACACACTGCAGGCCAACCGCATGCCGCACAAGTGGCAGGCGACCGCTGCGCCACCGCCGGCGGACCGCGCCGCAGCCTTTGCGACCGACTTTTCAGCCCTGCCGTTTGCAGAGAACAGCCTGGACCTGGTGACGCTGCCGCACACGCTGGAACTGCATGTGGACCCGCATGCCACGCTGCGCGAGGTAGGCCGCGTGCTGGTGCCTGAGGGCCGGGTGGTGATCAGCTGCCTGAACCCGGCCAGCCTGTGGGGCCTGCGCCAGCGGCGCGCCCGCCTGTACCACCGCCTGGGTTTCGGGCGCCTGTTCTTGCCGGACGCCGGCGATTTTCTGGGCTACTGGCGCCTGCGCGACTGGCTGCGCCTGCTGGGTTTTGAGGTTGAATCGTCGCAATTCGGTTGCTACCGGCCCGCGCTGTATACCGAACAATGGCTCAACCGCTACCAATGGATGGACCGCGCCGGCGAGCGCTGGTGGCCCATTTTTGGCGCAGCGTATTCGCTGGTGGCCGTCAAGCGCGTGCGCGGCATGAGATTGCTGGGCCCGGCGTGGAAGAATGCGAACCCGCTGGCCACGGCCCCCGTGCCGCTGGCCAACAAGGCCCACAGGGCGCAGACGACTGCAACACAGGACATGACTTTTGAACGCGATTGACATTTATACCGACGGCGCCTGCAAGGGCAACCCCGGCCCCGG
Source organism: Ramlibacter sp. 2FC (assembly GCA_943372585.1). Taxonomy (GTDB): domain Bacteria; phylum Pseudomonadota; class Gammaproteobacteria; order Burkholderiales; family Burkholderiaceae_C; genus RAM1. Next base: position 4,858 of record CALRZF020000273.1, read on the forward strand.
CGGCTGGGGCGTGCTGCTCAAATCGGGCGACACCGTCAAGGAACTCTTCGGCGGCGAGAACCCCACCACCAACAACCGCATGGAGATGCAGGCCGTGATCGAGGCACTGGGCGCGCTCAAGCGGCCCTGCGCCGTGACGTTGCATGTGGACAGCCAGTACGTCCTGAAGGGCATCACCGAATGGTTGCCGGGCTGGAAGGCCAAGGGCTGGCGCACGGCTGCCAAGCAGCCGGTGAAGAACGTGGACCTGTGGCAAAAGCTGGACGCGCTGGTGGCCGGCGGCGGCCACAAGATCGACTGGCGCTGGGTGCGCGGGCACAACGGCGACCCGGGTAACGAGCGCGCGGACGAGCTGGCCAACATGGGTGTGGAACAGGCGCTGGGCCGGCGCTGACCTGTTGCACGGCCGGCCAGGCAATGTAAAGGCACGGTAAATGCTTGGCTGAACGGCCTGTTGGCGGGCGTTGCTTCGGGGTCTTTGGGGGGCGTGGGGGTTGGGCCCTGATACATTGTGAGACTTGTTGGCACGCCAACGGTGACGTCGTTCCAAAACCATTTTTGCAGTTCCCTCATGG
>CALRZF020000274.1:0-5424 GCA_943372585.1 Ramlibacter sp. 2FC
AGCCACAGCTGGTTGCTCAGCGACGCCTCATAAGCCCCCGACGCACCCAGGAAGGTCAGCGTCACCCCCGTGGGCAGGCCGATGTCTTTGGCCGCGGCGCGGATGCTGTCCACCGCCTTGCCCAGCGCCACGCCGGGCGCGGTGTCAAAGCCCAGCGTGGTGGCCGGGTACTGCGCCACATGGGTGATCTGCAGAGGCGCGCGGCGCTCATTGATGGCCGCCACCGCCGACAGCGGCGTGGGCGTGCCGCCGCTGGTGCGCAGCTGCACCATGCCCAGCGCCGCGGGCGTTGGGTTGGCGTCGGGCTGCGCTTCCAGGATCACGCGGTACTGGTTGGTCTCGGTGAAGATGGTGGACACAATGCGCTGGCCGAACGAGCTGTACAGCGCCTCGTCCACCGCAGACGCGGTGATCCCCAGCCGCGACGCCGTGTCGCGGTCCAGGTCCACATAGACGGCTGCGCCGGATGCGTCGGCGTCAGACGTGACGTTGCGCAGGGTGCTTTGGGCCTGCATGCGCGCGGCCAGCTTGCCGGCCCATTCCTGCACGGTGGCGGTGTCGGCGGCCTCCAGCGACACGCGGTACTGCGTGGGGCCGCTTTCGGCGTCGATGGTCAGGTCCTGCGTGGGCTGCAGGTACAGCGTCACGCCGGCGATCTCACGCGCGCGCTCGCGCAGCCGGTCCATCAGCGCCTGCTGGCTGGCGTGGCCGCTTTTCAGGTTGATGAGCATGCGCCCGGTGTGCAGCATGGTGTTGTTGGCGGCGTCCACGCCGATGAAGGCGCTGACGCTGTGCACATCGGGCTCGTCCATCACCAGCCGCGCGACCTGCTGCTGGATCTCGGCCATGCGGGCATAAGACACCGACTGGCCCGTTTCCACCCGCGCCTGCAGCTGCCCTGTGTCCTGCGTGGGAAACAGGCCCTTGGGGATCCAGATGTACAGCAGCGCCGTCAGCACCAGCGTGCCCAGGGCCACCAGCAGCGTGATGCCCTGGCGCGCCAGCACCCAGTCCAGCCAAACGCCGTACCGCTCAATCACCGTATCAAACCGCTTTTGCAGCCGTGCGCCCCAGCCGTTGGCCCCGGCCTCGCCGGCCTTGGGTTCGGCTTTGAGCCAGCGCGCGCCCATCATGGGCACCAGCGTGAGCGACACCACGGCGGATATCAGGATGGTGATGGCCAGTGTGACCGCGAATTCACGGAACAGCCGCCCCACCACGTCGCCCATGAACAGCAGCGGGATCAGCACCGCAATGAGCGACACCGTCAGCGAGATGATGGTGAAGCCGATCTGCGTGGCACCCTTGATGGCGGCCTGCATGGGGGGCTCGCCCTCTTCGATGTAGCGGGCGATGTTCTCGATCATGACGATGGCGTCGTCCACCACAAAGCCGGTGGCAATGGTCAGCGCCATCAGGCTCAGGTTGTTCAGGCTGTAACCCAGCAGGTACATGGCGCCCAGCGTGCCGATCAAAGAAATGGGCACGGCCAGGCTGGCAATCACCGTAGCGCGCAGGCTGTGCAAAAAGGCAAAGATCACCAGCACCACCAGCACCACGGCCAGCAACAGCTCGAACTGCACATGCTTGACCGACGCGCGGATGCCCGTGGTGCGGTCGCTCAGCACCTCCACCTTCACCGTGGCGGGCATGCCCTGCGTCAGCTCGGGCAGGCGGGCCTTGATCGCGTCCACCGTGGCAATGACATTGGCGCCGGGCTGGCGCTGCACGTTCAGGATGATCGCGGGCTTCAGTTCGCCATTGATCCCGGCCCAGGCACCCAGCTTGTTGTTTTCAGAACTTTCCACGGCGCGCGCCACATCGCGCACACGCACCGGCGCGCCGTTGCGGTACGCGACGATGAGGTTCTGGTAGTCCTGCGCGGTCAGCAGCTGGTCGTTGGCGTTGATGGTGTAGGCACGCGTCAGGCCGTCAATGCTGCCTTTGGCGCTGTTGGCGTTGCCGGCCGTGATGGCCGAGCGGATGCCGTCCAGCGTGAGCCCGTACGAGGCCAGCGCGCGCGTGTCGGCCTGGATGCGTACCGCAGGGCGTTGCCCGCCCGACAGCGTGACCAGGCCCACGCCGGTGACCTGGCTGATCTTGAGCGCCAGGCGTGTGTTGACCAGGTTCTGCACCTCGGTCAGCGGGAGCGTGTCGGACGTGATGGCCAGCGTCAGCACCGGCGCGTCGGCCGGGTTGACCTTGGCATACACCGGCGGCGCGGGCAGGTCGGCCGGCAGCAGCGAGCCACCGGCGTTGATGGCGGCCTGCACCTGCTGCTCGGCCACGTCCAGCGCCAGGCCCAGGCCGAACTGCAGCGTGACGATGGACACGCCCGCCGCGCTGGTGGAGCTCATGCGCGTCAAGCCCGGCATCTGGCCGAACTGGCGCTCCAGCGGCGCGGTCACGGTCTGGGCCATGACCTCGGGGCTGGCGCCGGGGTACAGCGTCTGCACCTGGATGGTGGGGTAGTCCACCTGCGGCAGGGCCGACAGCGGCAGGAAGCGCCAGCCCATCAGCCCCGCCAGCACGATGGCCAGCATGAGCAGCGAGGTGGCAACCGGCCGCAGGATGAAAGGGCGTGACGGGCTCATGCGCGTGCCTCAACCCGCCGCATCATTGCGTGCCGCCCTGGCCGCCACCTTGCCCGCCACGCTGGCGCATGCGCTCCGTGATCTCCTGCCAGCGGGCCAGCGCCTCGGGGTCGCCCTGGTCGATCTTTTGCAACAGCGCCTTGCGCCGCGCCAGGGCTTCGTCGTCGCGGGCCGACGACAGAAAACGTTCACGCTGTTCGGCTGTTGGCTTGCCAGCCGGGGCTGCGCCTGCGGCCGGTGCGGCCACGGGTGCGCGGGTGGGCGCGGTGCGGGGCGCGGCATCTGGCGAGGCCGCAGGTGCAGCGGCTGGCGCGGCCGCCGCCGGGGCCGTGGCGGACGGTGCAGCGGTGGAAGGTGGCGCTGCTGCGCCCTGCCCCACCGGCGCACTGCCCGCGCCCTGCGGCGCGGATGCGCCGGGGCGCCGGTTCATCTGGCGCTGCGCGCGCGGCGCGTCGCCTGGCAGCACCACGGCGCCGCCATCCTTCAGGCGGTCAGCGCCTTCGGTGATCACACGTTCACCGGCCTGCAGGCCCGAGGTGATCTGGATCTTGTCCACCGTGGCCACGCCGCGCGTGACCGGTCGGATCTTCACCGTGCGGTCTTGCTGCAGCACAAACACAAACGTGCCGGTGCCGCCCTGGCGCACGGCGGCCACGGGCACCATCACGGCGTCCTTGATCGTGCGTACCTGCAGCCGCACATTGACGAACTGGCTGGGGAACAGGTTCTGCTGCGCGTTGTTGAATCGGGCCTTGGCCTTCACCGTGCCGGTGGTGGTGTCGATCTGGTTGTCCAGCGACGCGAACACGCCGCTGTCCAGCACCGTGGCGCGCGTGCGATCCAGCGCCACCGCCGTCATGGCGCCAGCGCCGCCGCCCGTATTGCTGCGCTGCAGGTCGCCAGCCTGGTCCTGCGGCACGGCAAACAGCACGTCAATGGGTGAGACCTGGGTGATGACGGCCACGCCGTTGGCATCGCCGCTGGACACCAGGTTGCCCACGTCCACCGTGCGCAGGCCCACGCGCCCGGTGATGGGCGAGACGATGCGTGTGTAGCTCAGGTTCAGGCGGGCCGTGCCTTCGTTGGCGCGGTCGATCACCACCGTGCCTTCCAGCTGCTTGACCAGGGCTGCCTGGGTATCGACCTCTTGCCGCGCGATGGAATCCTGCTGCAGCAGCGTGCGGTAACGCTCCAGCGTGAGTTTGGCGGCGTCCAGCTGGGCTTCGTCGCGCTGGCGCTGGCCCAGGGCCTGCTGCAGCGCCATTTCATATTGGCGCGGGTCGATCTGGGCCAGCAGGTCGCCCTTGCGCACCAGCTGGCCTTCCTTGAACGCCACCTGCAGCAACACGCCCGACACCTGGGCGCGCACCCGTACCGTGGCCTGCGGTGTGACGGTGCCCAGGGCGTCCAGCGTCACGGGGACGTCGGCCCTCTCGGCCGTGGCTACCCCCACCGTGGTGGCCAGCCGCCCGGCACCAAAGCCGCCCGGCCCGCCGGGGCCACCCATGCCGCCCGGCCCCGCTGCGGCACCGGGCCGCGTATAGGTCCAGGCCAGCCAGCCCAGCCCGGCCAGCACCAGCAGCGCAATCAGCGAGCCGATCCAGACGGTGCGCCTGCGCAGGCGGCGGGGGGTGCTCGCGGGGAGGGTGTCGCTCATGTTGTTGTTCCTGCTTCCTTGGGGCTTTGTCTTCGCAAGCATGCGGGAACGATGTGTCGCCCGCGTAAACCGTTTGTGGCTGGGACGAAAAAGCCCGCGCCGGGCAGGATGCTACCTGCGCGGCGCGTTTTGCGGGGGAACCGGCGCAGGCTCAGCGCAACGGCAGCAGCTTGCCTTCTGACGCGGCGGGCGCCGCTACCCCCAACAGGCGGGCCAGGGTGGGCGCGATATCCACCACCTCCACCCGCTGGTCCACACGGCCCGGCTTCACCCAGGCGGGGCCGTACATCAGGATCGGCACGTTGGTGTCGTACGGGTGCGGCGATCCGTGGGTGGTGTTGGACGAGCTGGACGTCATCATCCAGTACGGTTTGAGCGCGTACTGCACGTCGCCCGACAGGTCGGCGTTCCAGCTTTTGGTCATCTGCGCGAAATACGGGTCGTTCATGCGGCTGCGCGCCCCCAGCTCGGTGCGCGTGTAGGCCGCAGCCATGCCGGGCTCGGCCAGCAGCAGCTCGCGCGCTGCGTTGGCCACGGCGTCAAACGCCAGGCCCTTTTGCGCGATGAGCTTTTTGTCCAGCACCAGGGCCGACGCCGAGAAATACAGCGCCAGCTTGGGCGTGGCGAAGCGCTGCTCCAGCCCCGCGTTCACGCGCGCGAGCGTCTGGCTGCCGCTTTGGCGTCCGGCGGCGCGGCCCTGGGCCTGGCTGACTTCAGGTGCAGGCATGAAACCGTGGTCGGCCGTCAGCACCACCAGGTAGTTGTCCTTGCCCACCGCAGCATCCAGGTCGCGAAAGAAGCTTTCAAACAGCCGGTCCAGCTGCAGCAGGTGGTCGTGCGACAGGCGCGATTCGGCGCTGTACGCGTGGTTCACGTAGTCGTGCCCCGACAGGCTCACGCTCAGGATGTCGGGCGCGTCGTCCTGCCCCAGCTTTTCGCCCACGATGGCGGCGCGCGCAAAGTCCAGCGACAGCGCGTCGGCAAACGGGCTGCGCAAGAGCGCGCTGTAATAGTTGGGGCCGGGTTGGTCGTCTGCCGCCACGCCCATCATCATGGGTAGCTTGCCGCCGCGCGGGCCAAACCAGGGCTGGCTGTCGGGGATGGAGCGCGCATAGGCAGCCTCGGGCAGCAGCGGCTTCCATTCAGTCTTGAAATACCGGTCGGCCGGCTTGG
>CALRZF020000275.1:0-5418 GCA_943372585.1 Ramlibacter sp. 2FC
TGCTGACCTGCTCGCGCGAGCCCAGCAGCGTGTCGATCTTCAGCCGTGCTTCGTACTGGCTGCCGTCATGGCTCCACGACAGGTGGGCGGTTGCGCCGTACGGCAGGCCTTTGGCCTGGCCCTTGACTGCATAGCGGGCAATGATGGAGCTGGGCACCTGAAAGGCGGACACCACTGTTTGCGTGGGGCCGGCCGGCGGCGCGGCAGGTGCTGCCTCGGCGGGGGCAGGCGGCGGTGGCTCTGCCGCCGGTGCGGTGGGTCCCGCGGCGGCCGGTGGTGTGGTCTCGGCCTGGGGCGCGGGCGGGGCCGCAGGCACGGGTGCAGGCGCAACAGCGGGGGCGGGCACAGGGGCAGGTACGGGGGGTGCTGCCACTGGCGGGGCAGGAGGGCGGGCCTCAATCACCCGCGTGATCATCGGCCTCGTGTTCCAGGGCGTGGACAGCGACAGCGCGCCCGGCCGCGCCTGCAGCAGCAACAGGTGCACAGCCAGCACCGCCACCCCCAGCAGGGCCAGCGGCCGCAGCGGCACGCCCCGGCCTGCTGAAAGCGCCGCGCTCATGTCACCCGCCATGGCCCAGGTCGGCCGACAGTTGCGCTGCGGCTGCTGCCAGCGGGCGGTGCACGGCGCCGTCCCAGGCGGCGTCAAAGGTGGCCACCGAGCCTAGGGTCACGATGCCCAGCACGATGTGCCCGTCGGAATCAAACACCGGGGCGCAAAAACCCACGATGCCCGGCAGCAAGGTGTCGACCACCCGCGCCGCGCGACGCGCGCGCACCTCGTCCAGCATGGTTTTCACTTCGGCCATGGTGGCCGGCACATCGGTGCGCCCGGCCTTCTGCGCACGGGCCATTTCGTCGCGCAGCATGGGCGCAATGGCGTCGCGCGACACATAGGCCGCAAAACACCGCCCCGTGGCCGACGACAGCAGCGGCATCACATCACCCAGGCGCAGGTTGACGGTGACGGCCTGGGGGGATTCTTCCCAGTGCACCACAGTCGGTCCGTGGTTGCCCCAGACGGCCAGCGCAATGGTGTGGCCGATGGCTTCCATCAGCGGGCCCACACGTTCACGCGCGAGCTTCACCGCGTCCAATCGCGACAGCGACGCCAGGCCCAGCTTGAGTGCTGCAGGCCCCAGGTCATATCGCGTGGTGCCCGCGTCCTGCACCACCAGTGCCAGCCGCTGGAAGCTCACCAGGTAGCGGTGCGCCTTGGCCGCGCTCATGCCGGCGGCGGCGGCCAGGTCGCGCAGCATCAGCGGGCCGGCCGACTGGCCCAGCACGTCCAGCAGCGCAAAACCGACCTCAACCGACTGGATGCCCGCGCGTTCCTTCATGATATTTCCGGCTTCCTGTACAATTTCGATTAGGTAAACTCGTTTAACAATGCGTAATGCCTTTCGACTTTAACGCATTCAACCTCCGGGGACAAACACCATGAAACTCGCCACCTACAAGGACGGCTCGCGTGACGGCCAACTGGTCGTCGTATCCCGCGACCTGAGCACGGCGCATTATGCGACCGGCATTGCGCAGACCCTGCAGCAGGTGCTTGATGATTGGGGCTTCCTGAGCCCGCAGCTGCAGGACCTGTATGTGACGCTGAACCAGGGCAAGGCGCGCCACGCGTTCCCGTTTGACCCGGCCCAGTGCATGGCGCCGCTGCCCCGCGCGTACCAGTGGGCTGACGGCTCGGCCTACATCAACCATGTGGAGCTGGTGCGTGCCGCGCGCAACAGCGAAGTGCCCGAGAGCTTTTACACCGACCCGCTGATGTACCAGGGCGGCAGCGATGACTTCGTCGGCCCGACCGACGACGTGGTGGTGCCCAGCGAAGAGTTCGGCATCGACTTTGAAGCCGAAGTGGCGGTGATCACCGGTGACGTGCCCATGAGCGTCACGCCCGAACAGGCGCTGGACGGCATCCGCCTGGTGATGATCGCCAACGACGTGAGCCTGCGCAACCTGATCCCGGCCGAGCTGGCCAAGGGCTTTGGCTTCTTCCAGAGCAAACCGGCCACCGCGTTCAGCCCCGTGGCCGTGACGCTGGACGAGCTGGGCGATGCATGGGACGCCGGCCGCCTGCACCTGACGCTGCAAAGCACCTGGAACGGCCGCAAGGTCGGCATGTGCGAAGCCGGGCCCGAGATGACCTTTCATTTCGGCCAGCTCATCGCCCACATCGGCAAGACGCGCAACGTGCGCGCGGGCAGCATCATCGGCTCGGGCACGGTCAGCAACAAGGGCGTGACCGACGCCAACGGCAAGACCGACTGGCCCAAGGGCTACAGCTGCATTGCCGAAAAGCGCGCGATCGAGACCATCCAGGACGGCAAGCCGTCTACGGCCTTCATGAAGTACGGCGACACCATCCGTATCGAGATGAAGGGCAAGGACGGGCAGAGCATCTTCGGGGCGATTGACCAGAAGATTGCCGCACCCGCGAAATAAGGCTTACAGCCGCAGCCACGGCGTCCCCGACTCACGCGACTCCGTCTCGGCCAGCGTGTCCAGGAATTCCGAGCACCACCAGTGCACGTCGTGGCGGCGGATGGTGTCCATCAGTGCCTGGTGGCGGTTGCGGCGCTCGTCCAGCGGCATCTGCAGCGCCAGCTGGATGGCGTGGGCCGTGGCTTCGGTGTCGTAGGGGTTGACCAGCAGCGCTTCTTTCAGCTGCTCGGCCGCGCCGGCAAAGCGTGACAGCACCAGCACGCCGGGGTCGGCCGGGTCCTGCGCCACGACAAATTCCTTGGCTACCAGGTTCATGCCGTCACGCAGCGGCGTGACCAGTGCCACATGCCCGGCCCGGTACAGGCCTGGCAGCTTTTTGCGTGCTACGGTGCGGTGCATGTAGCGCACCGGCATCCAGTCCAGCTCACCGTAATCGCCGTTGATGGAGCCGCACAGGCTTTCCAGCTCGCGCAGGATGTCCCCGTAGGCATCCACGGTTTCGCGGCTGGGCGACGCGATCTGGACCAGCGTGGCGCTGTTGATGTTCTCGGGGTAGCGCTGCAGCAGCTCGCGAAATGTGCGCATGCGCTGCGGCAGGCCCTTGGAATAGTCCAGCCGGTCCACGCCCACGAGCAGTTTGCGGCGTGAATATTCGCCGCGCATGCGTTCGTACATCTCGCGGCCCTCGGGTGCCTCGGTCAAGCCCACGAATTCCTCCACATCGATGCCGATCGGGAACGCGCCCGCTGTCATGGTGCGGCTGAACGCGCGCCAGCGGCCCTGACCCAGGTCTTCGGCATGGGCCTCGGCCTCGATGTAGCGCGTGAAGTGCGTCAGGTCCGCCTCGCTTTGAAAGCCCACCAGGTCATAGGCGAACAGCGCGCGCATCAACCAGTCGTGCGCCGGTATGGCGGCCAGGATCAGCGGCGGCGGAAGCGGGATGTGCAGGAAAAAGCCAATGCGGTTGGTGCAGCCCATGGCGCGCAGCTCGGCTGCCATCGGGATCAGGTGGTAGTCATGGATCCAGATCACGTCGTCGGGCTGCAACAGCGGCATCAATCGCCGCGCAAACAGCTGGTTCACGCGCCTGTAGCCAGCGATGTGCCCGGCGTCAAAATTGGCCAGATCCAGCCGGTAGTGAAACACCGGCCACAGCACGCCGTTGGAATAACCCAGGTAATAGGCGTCGTGGTCTTCGCGGCTCAGGTCCACCGTGGCCAGGGTGACGGGGCCGGCCTGCTGCTGGTGCAGCTCGCCTTCGCCCGCAGCGCTACCCTCGGCGGTTTCAATGATCTTGCCGCTCCAGCCAAACCACAGGCCGCCCGATTTGTTCAGCACCTCGGCCAGCGCCACGGCCAAACCTCCGGCGGCAGTCTTGCGCGGGTCGGCGACGCGGTTGGAGACGACGACGAGGCGGCTCATATGACGGAATCCCAAGGGGCCGACAGCCTGACCGCCGCATTGATGATCCCCACCATTGAATACGTCTGTGGGAAGTTGCCCCACATCTCGCCGGTGACCGGGTGGGTGTCTTCCGACAGCAGGCCCAGCGGGTTGCGGCTGGCCAGCATGGTCTCGAAAATCTCGCGCGCCTGCGCCTTGCGGCCAATGCGTGCCAGCGCGTCGATGCGCCAGAAGGTGCAGATGTTGAAAGCCGTCTCGGGCTTGCCAAAATCGTCGGGCGCTTCGTAGCGGCGCATGTACGGCCCGTCGCACAGTGACTTTTCCAGCGCGTCCACGGTGGCGATGAAGCGTGCGTCATGCGGGTCAATGAACCCTACCTCGGCCATCAGCAGCGCGCTGGCGTCCAGGTCACGCCCGCCAAAGCTTTCGGCAAAGGCCTGGCGCTCGTCGCTCCAGGCTTCTTTCAAAATGCGTTCGCGGATCACGTCGGCACGTTCGCGCCAGTAGCGGATGCGCTCGGGCAGGTGCAGCGCGGCAGCCACCTTGGACAGCCGGTCGCAGGCGGCCCAGCTCATGAGCGCGGACGAGGTGTGCACCCGCGCGCGCGTGCGCAGCTCCCACATGCCGGCGTCGGGCTGGTCATACACACGAAACGCCTGCTCGCCCACGGCCTGCAGGTGTTCAAACTCGGCCGCACCCGCGCGGCGGAACAGCCGCTGGTCATGAAAGGCCTGCGCCGCGCCCAGCACGATGTTGCCGTACACGTCGTGCTGGAAATGCTCCTGCGCCTGGTTGCCCACGCGCACCGGGCCCATACCGCGGTAGCCCGGCAGGTGGCCCAGGATCGCCTCGGGCAACTGTTCTTCCTGCCCGATGCCGTACAGCGGCTGGATGTGCCCGCCGCGCGAGCGCACCACCACGTTGGTCAGCCAGCGCAGGTAGTCCTCCATGGTGCCCACTTCCGACAGGCTGTTGAGCGCGCGCACCACAAAAAACGCGTCGCGCAGCCAGCAGTAGCGGTAGTCCCAGTTGCGCTGGCTGCCGGGCGCCTCGGGGATGCTGGTCGTCATGGCCGCCACGATGGCGCCGGTGTCTTCAAACAGCGACAGCTTCAGCGTGATGGCCGCGCGGATCACCGCGTCCTGCCATTCCAGCGGGATCGCCAGGCGCCGCGTCCAGGTATGCCAGTAGCTGGCCGTTTCCTTCTCGAACAGGTGCGCCGTGTCTTCGATGCCGCCAGCCAAGGTTTCATCAGGCCCCAGGATGAAGTTCATCTGCCGGTCCGCCACGAAGTACGTGCCGTCCAGCACATAGTTCAGCGGCGCGTCGGTGGTCAGGCGCAGCGTCATGCCCGCGCCCACAAAGCGCACATGGTGGCCGCCCTGCGTCACCGTGGGCACCTGGCGGCCCCAGTCAAAGCGCGGGCGCAGCTTGATGCGGATGCGCGGTGTGCCCGACAGCACCTTCACGCGCCGCACGATGGTCAGCGGGCGGAACATGCGCGCATGGCTCATGAAGCGCGGCGCAAAGTCCACCACCTCCACACCATGGCCGTCAGCGTCA
>CALRZF020000276.1:0-5414 GCA_943372585.1 Ramlibacter sp. 2FC
TAACAGACCACATTGGCACACAGGTTGCGAAAAGAGGGTGCCCATCCACCCAACCGCCCAAGAGGTACCCCATGAGCACCGACGCCATCCTGATCTCCCCCGCCGAGCTGAGCGCGCTGCAAGCAGCCGGCCCCGTTGTCGTGATCGACACCCGTGACGCTGACACCTACGCAGCCGGGCACATCCCCGGCGCGGTGAACCTGCGCGAGACCTTCACCTACCTGGCCACATCCACCCCCGAAGGCCTGCAGGAACTGAAAGACACCTTTGCCGCACACCTGGGCGCCATCGGCCTGTCGGGCCAGGAAACCGCCGTGTTCTATGAAGACGCCATGAACAGCGGCTACGGCCAGTCGTGCCGCGGGTACTACCTGCTGACCTGGCTGGGCTACCCGGCGGTCAAGGTGCTCAACGGCGGCTACTCGGCCTGGAAGGCTGCGGGCATGCCCGTGTCCACCGATGCGATGACGCCCACGCCCGCCAGCTTCCCCACCGACCTGAGCCAGGCCGACGTGATGCTGACCAAGGACGACGTGATCGACGCGCTGGGCACTGACACCGTGCTGCTGGATGTGCGCGATGTGGACGAATGGATTGGCGACAGCTCCAGCCCCTACGGCCGCGACTTTGCCCCGCGCAAGGGCCGCCTGCCCGGCGCCAAATGGGTGGAGTGGTACCGCTTCATGAAGCCGTCGGCCCAGGGCCCGGTGTTCAAGACCCCCGATGAAGTGCGCGCCGAATGCGCCACCGCCGGCATCTCGCCCGCCGACACGGTGTACCTGTATTGCTTCAAGGGCGCGCGCGCGTCCAACACGTTCCTGGCGCTCAAGCAGGCCGGCTTTGCCGACGTGCGCATGTACTTCGGATCGTGGAACGAATGGTCGCGCGACGAGACGCTGCCCATTGAAAGCGGCCTGCCCACCGTGCCGGCCGCCAAGCGCCCTGCTTTGGCCCTGGCGGCCTGACACCCTTTATTGATCAACAACCCGAGGAGACCTGAATGTCCAGCACCGAAACCCTTGAACCCGTGACCACGCTCAAGGCCCACCTGCGCCCCATCGACCGCGACGGCCTGCTGGCCTTTGCCGACAAGGGCAAGAACAACCCGGCCAGCCGCGGCACCAACAAGGTCCACACGGTGATGGAGGGGCAGTACCGGTCGCTGAGCTACGTGGGCAACCACGCGCCGGTGGTGGTGGACGAGCCGCTGCACCTGTTCGGCCAGGACACCGCCCCGGCGCCCGGCGAGATCGTGCTGTCGGGCCTGGGCGGCTGCCTGGCCGTGGGCATCACGGCCGTGGCCACCTGGAAGCAGGTCAAGCTCAGCAAGCTGGAGGTGTTCATGGAAGGCGACATCGGCAACCCCGCCGCCTGGGGCGCCGGTGGCGCGCTGCAGAAAACCCCGCCCGAGATGGGCTTTCAGGCGATCCGGGTGAAGGTGGTGATTGAAGGCGATGCGCCGCGCGAGGTGCTGGACGAGATCGTGCAGCACGCCAACTTCTATTCGCCGGTGGCCAACAGCCTGCGCAACCCCATCCCCATGACCGTGGGCCTGGCCGACTGAGCCCTGCAGACCGATCCGCGCCACCAGGAGCCACCATGCACCCCGCCGACCTGCCCCGTGAACTGACCCCTGGCGGTGTTTCAGCCGCCGTCCCCGCCGACCAGCTGCTGGACCATGTGCGCACGATTGCGCAGGGGCCGCTGGCACAGCAGGTGCAGGCCATCGACCGCGAAGGCCACTACCCCAAGGCGGTGTTGCAGGCGCTGGCGGCGGCCGGCGGCATGAGCGCGCACCTGGACGCACCCGCCGGGCCCGGCGACTTCTTCCTGTCGATTCAGGCCATGGCCGAGGCGTCGCGCGTGTGCGGCGCCACCGGCTTCATGATGTGGTGCCAGGCCGTGTGCGGCCTGTACCTGCAGCAGTCGGGCAACCCGGCGCTGATGGGCGAGGTGCTGCAACGCCATGTGCAGGGCACGGGGATGGGCGGCACGGCGTTGTCCAACCCCATGAAAAGCTACGCGCAGATTGAAAGCCTGCTGCTCAAGGCCACCCCGGTGGACGGCGGCTATGTGGTCAACGGCACCCTGCCCTGGGTCAGCAACCTGGGGCCCGACCACTACTGCGGCGCGATCGCCGCGGTGATGGACGGCGAGCGCGAGGCCGGGCGCGAATTGATGTTTTTGCTGCGCTGCGATGCGCCGGGCGTGCAGCTGCGCGACTGCCCCAGCTTCTCGGCCATGGAAGGCACGGGCACCTGGGCGCTGCGGCTCAACGACTATTTTGTGGGGGCGGACCACATCATTGCCGACCCGGCCAAACCCACCATCGCCCGCATCCGTGCGGCCTTTGTCATGCTCCAGTGCGGCATGGCTGTGGGCATCACGCAGGGCGCCATTGATTCCATGTGGGCCGTCGAACCGCAGCTGGGCCATGTGAACCAGTACCTGGACGACCGGCCCGACGCGCTGCAGGCTGAGCTGGACAGCCTGTGCGCACGCGTGAAGGATCTGGCGCGCACACCATTTCAGCCCGGCAACGAGTTTTTCATGGACGTGCTGGACGCCCGCGCCCATGGCGCCGAGCTATGCCTGCGCGCCGCGCAATCGGCCCTGATGCACCAGGGCGCGCGCGGCTACCTCATGAGCTCTGAAGTGCAGCGGCGCGTGCGCGAATCGCACTTTGTGGCGATCGTCACGCCGGCCATCAAGCACCTGCGCAAGGAGATTGCGCGCATGAGTGCCGAGGAATTTCCATCATGAGCATGCCGGTTGAAGCGCTCGCGCCCTGGGCGCTGTACATCTGCAACGCCTGCGGCCTGATCTACAACGAGGCCGAAGGCGACGCCGACAGCGGCCTGGCCCCCGGCACACGATTTGCCGACATCCCCGACGACTGGGCCTGCCCGCTGTGCGGTGTGACCAAGGCCGATTTCTCGCCTTACGAGGCGCCCAGCCTGGACGCCGTGCGCACCCAGGCCAGCCGCAACCAGCCCGTGCGCACCAGCGCCGCACGGCACCAGGCTGGTGTGGTCGTCGTAGGTGGTGGCCGTGCCGGCTGGCAGCTGGCCGAAGCCTTGCGCGCGCGTGATGCGCAGCTGCCCATCACGCTGGTCAGCGCTTGCGCGGGCGACCTGTACGACAAGCCTCTGCTGTCCGTGGCCATGGCGCGCGGGCTGGATGCGGCCCGCCTGGTCAAGGAGACCGGCACAGATGCTGCCCGGCGGCTGAATGTGCGCCTGTTGGCCCACACCCACGCCGTGCGCATCTGCCGTGACACGCGCCAGCTGCGCACCACGCGCGGCACGCTGCGCTACGACCAGCTGGTGCTGGCCCACGGCGCGCAGGCGGCGCTGCCGCCGTCGTTGCCGGCAACGCTGTGCTGGCGCATCAACCACCTGGGCGCCTACCTGCAGCTGCGCGCGGCGCTGGCCGACACACCCAAAGACGTGCTGATCGTGGGCGCGGGCCTGATCGGCAGCGAGCTTGCCAACGACCTGGCGCTGGGCGGCCACCGCATCACCCTGCTGGATGTGCAGGCCGAGCCGCTGGCGCGCTGGCACGACCAGCAGGCCGGCGCCCGGGTGCTGCAGGCCTGGCAAGACCTGTCGATCCGCTTCGTGGGCGGCGTCAAGGTGGCTTTGGTGGAACGCGTGGGCAGCCTGTACCGCGTGAGCACCGAATGCGGCCAGCGCTTTGCTGCGCACCAGGTCATCGCCGCCGCGGGGCTGCAGACGCCCGGGCGTCTGGCGCAGGGCGCCGGCCTGAGCTGGGACAACGGCATCGCGGTAGACGCGCACACCCTGCGCACCAGCGACGAACGCATCCACGCCATGGGCGACTGCATCACGGTCAACGGCCAGGCCAGCCGGTTCATCGAGCCCATTGCGCGCCAGGCCCGCACGATCGCCGCCGACATCACCGGCGCGGATGCCCTGCCCTACGAAGCACGCGCCGCCGTGGTGCGCGTGAAGACCACGTCACTGCCGCTTACGCTGCATTGACAGCCAGCGGGATCACGCGGCGTGCGGGCTTTTCAGCACGCGCGCGCAGCTGGCCGCAGCCGCCATCCACATCCTGCCCTGCTGAATGGCGCAGCTTGGTCAGCACGCCGGCGCGGTGCAGCGTGCGGGCGATCTCTGCGGCGCGTTCCCACGACGGCCTTTGGAAATCCAGCTCGGGCACGCTGTTGTACGGGATCATGTTCATGACCGCGTACTTGCCCTTGAGCAGCCGCACGATGCCGGCCAGCTCGTCAGCTGAATCGTTGACACCTTCCAGCAGCGTCCACTGGTACTGGATGGGGTAGCCCGTGGCGCGCGCATAGCGTTCACCCGCTTCCACCAGCTCGTCAGGCGTCATACGCGGCGCGCGGGGCAGCAGCTTTTCGCGCAGGTCGGCCCGCGTGGTGTGCAGCGACAGCGCCAGCGCCGGTTTGACGGCGCCGCGCGGCAGCTCGGCAAACACGCGCGGGTCGCCCACGGTGGAAAACACCAGGTTCTTGTGGCCGATGTTGCCCGCCGTGCCCAGCAGCGCGATGGCCTCCATCACGTTGTCCAGGTTGTGGGCGGGCTCGCCCATGCCCATGAACACCACCTTTTTCACCGGTCGCAGCGTGCGCGCCAGCGCCACCTGCGCCACGATTTCGCCACTGCTGACCTGGCGCACCAGGCCGCCCTGCCCCGTCATGCAGAACACGCAGCCCACAGCGCAACCGACCTGCGTGGACACGCAAAGGCCATCGCGTGGCAGCAGCACGCTTTCCACCGTCTGCCCGTCGCCCAGTTCGACCAGCAGCCGAGACGAACCGTCTTCACCGGGATGTTCAGACTTCAGCCGCGCCAGGCCTTGCAGCTCGTCTGCCAATGCCGGCAAGGCGTCGCGCAAGGTCTGCGGCATGAAGTCCTCAAGCCGCCGCTTGCCCGCGTCCTGCGGCAGGGCCTGCGACCACAGCCGCAGCACGCGGTGCTCGTGCTTGGGCTTGGCGCCCAGGGCACGCAGGCGTTGGCGGAGGGTGTCGATGCGCATGGCTTTGGAGTATATTCCTTACCTTCATTTTATCGATCGACGATTGGTAAGAACATGACACCGACCGCCACCCTGTCTGCCAAGTTCCAGATCTCCATCCCCAAGGCCGTGCGCGACGAGCAACATTGGGTCGCCGGCCAGGAGTTCGTGTTCATCCCCAAGGGCAAGGGCGTGCTTGTCATGCCGGTACCCGAGCTGAACCAGTTGGCGGGCATTGCCAGGGGCGCGCGCAAGGACGGCTACCGCGACCGCAAGGACCGCGTCTGATGGCCACGCAGCCCTGCGTGGTGGATACGTCGGTCTGGATCGAATGGCTCACTGGCAGCGCCCTGGGCAAGAAGCTGGGCAAGTCCATCCCCGCGCGTGAGCTTTGCATCGTGCCCACC